>VXOH01000109.1 GCA_009840135.1 Chloroflexota bacterium
GTGGGGGGGGGTTAAAACCCCGCCCCTACCCTGTAAGTCCATACTCCATCCGCCAAACTCTTACCCCTGGTCAACTTTCCTTTTTTTCTACCCCCGCCAGCAGCGTCTCCTCGGCGGCGAGCGCATCCAACCCCACCACGTCAACGTATTGCACTGCCGGCAACGTGCCCGCCACGTCGCACTCCTTCACCCTGACCGCCACCAGCACGCCAGCGGTGGCCGCAGGGTCCTGGGCGTGGGCGGCCTGCCACTCGGGGCGGTCCAGGTTTTCTGCCAGGAAGTCGGGCGACAGGACGGCGATGGTGGAGTCGGCTATGGCCGATACGGCAAACATTTCCAGGATAAGACTGGAGCGGGCCCAGTAGTCGTAGGACTGCAGTTCAACAGAATAGCCGGCTTCGACCAGTTTCGCCCCAATCCACTCGGCCCATTTCTGGTCGGCGGCATTGTAGGTAATGAAATAGTCCAACGCCGCTCTACTCCGTTGCCTCCACCCGCACCGCGCAAACCTTGTATTCCGGGATCATGGTGTCCGGGTCGTAGGCCGAGTTTGTCAGGAAGTTGGCCGCCGATTCCGACAGCTTTACAAAGGGGATGAATATCTCTCCGGTCCTCATGCGGTCGGTAAACAAGGCCCTGCCGGTGAGTTCTCCCCTCCTGGAAGTGACGCGGACCTCCTGACCGTCGGCAATGCCTAATCTCTCGCCGTCGGAGGGGTTTATGGAGACTTCCAGGTCCGGAGCCCTGGCCAGCAGGCCCGAGACCCGGCGGGTGATGGTGCCGCCGTGCCAGTGGTACAGCACCCGGCCCGTGTTCAGAATCAGCGGGAACCGGCGGCTGGGCCGCTCGTCGGACAGGGGCCCCTGGTCGTAGGCGATGAACCGGGCCCGCGGCCCCCGGGGGAAGGAGTCGGCGTACAGGTAGGAAGTGCCGGGATGGTCCGGCGCGGGGCAGGGCCACTGGATTCCGCCTTCCCTTTCCAGGCGGTCGTAGCTGATGCCCGACAAAATTGGCGTAAGTTGGGCCATCTCGTCGAAAATCTCCGACGGGTGGTCGTAGGTGAACTGGTCTTCCAGGGGCAGCCCCAGCTTGCGGCACATCCGGCGGCCCAGGTCGCAGATTATCTCCCAGTCGGCTCGGCTCTGCCCCCGGGGCGGGACCGCCTTTCGAATGCGCTGCACCCGCCGCTCGCTGTTGGTGAAGGTACCGTCCTTCTCGGCGAAGCTGGTGGCCGGCAGCACTACGTCGGCAATTTGCGCCGTCTCGTGCATGAATATGTCCTGCACCACCAGGAACTCCAGGTTCTGAAACTTCTCGGCGGCTTCGTTCAGGTCCGGCTCACTCAGCAGGGGATTTTCCCCGGTAATGTACATGGCCTTTACGCCGAAGTCCTCGCCGATGGACTGCACTATCTGGGTGATGACCAGCCCCCGTATGCCGGGCAGGGGATGGCCTCCCCAGGCATCCTGGAACCTGCCGAGGACTTCGGGCCGGTAGCCCTGGTAGCCGGGCAGGTTATCGGGAATACAGCCGGAGTCTCCGCAGCCCTGGACGTTGTTCTGGCCCCGCAGCGGGGAAACGCCGCTCCCCGGTTTTCCCAGTTGCCCCGTCACCAGGGCCAGGTTCAATAGCCCATGGGCGTTGGGGGTGCCGTTGGTGTGCTGGGTAATGCCCATGCCCCAGATGAGGCAGGAGCCGGCATAGTGGGTCTCTGCCTCCGGTTCTTCTTCCTTAGGGTGAGGGGAACCGGAGGAATGGGCGGTGGGGGCAAAGGGGACCCGGTCGGGAATGGGAGGACGGGAGTACATCCGGGCCGCCCGCCGCAGGTCGTTGGCGGAAACGCCGGTAATCTCCTCCACCCTTTCGGGTGGGTAGTCATTGACCACCCGCTTCCACTCTTCAAATCCCTCGGTGCGGTCGGCGACGAAGCTCTCGTCAACGAGGGCCTCGTCCAGAACTACCTTGGCCATGCCGTTGAGCAGGGCCACATCAGTGCCCGGGTAAGGCCGCAGCCACAGGTCGGCGTAGTCGCACATATCTATGCGGCGGGGGTTGATGACGATCAGTTTGGCGCCCCGCTCTACCACGGCCCGCCGCATCCGGGAAGCCGCTACGGGATGGTTGGAGGTGGGGTCGCACCCGATGACCAGGAGGCAACCGGCATTTTCGTAGTCCGTGTAAGAGTTGCTGGTGGCGCCGCTGCCCAGGGTGGCCAGCATGGCCTCCACTGAGGGCGAGTGGCAAAGGCGGGTGCAGTGGTCTATGTTGTTGGTCTGCATCAGGAGGCGGGCAAACTTCTGCTGAATATAGCCGTCCTCGTTGGAGGCCTTGGCCGAACACAGGGTGCCGAAGTTGTCGTCCCGGTAGTTAACCAGCCTTTCCGCCACCAGGTCCAGCGCCTCATCCCAAGAGGCCTCGCGAAACTCCCCGTTTTCCTTGACCAGGGGTGTGGTCAACCGGTCGGGATGATGGACGTATGAAGTCCCAAACCGGCCCTTGACGCACAGCATCCCCTCGCTGGACCGGTTATCCGGGTCGTCCTCCACCGCCACGATCTCATCGCCACCGGAAACCTGGACCCTGATACCGCAACCCACGCCGCAGTAGGGGCAGGTGGTGGAGACGCTCTTTTCGACCTTATTCCGTGGTTCCTCCGCTTGCGGCAGAATGGCGAGGGGAGGCAGGTCTGGGCTGACGCTGACCGACTGAACAATGGTGGCCTTGGGCTGAATGGCGCCGGTGGGGCAGACGGACAGGCATTGGCCGCAGGTGGTGCAGATAGACTCCAGAAGTGGTTTATCCATAAATGCGCCTATGCGCCCTTCGCCGCCGGCGCCCAGGAAATCTATGGCACCGATGAACTGGTGCTCTTCCTGGCATGCGTTTACGCAGCGAGCGCAAAGGATGCAGGACTCCATGCCAATACTGAAAACCGGGTTGCTGGTGTCCGTTTCTTCCCGCCTCCGGGCCTGCCAGCGGGAGCCGTCCAGGCCGTAATGCTCGGCCGCCTGGGTCAGTTGTCCGTACAGGCCTTCTCCCCGGATGTCGGAGTTCACCACCGGCTGAGCGGGACTGTCGGATGGCAGCATTGCCAGGGTGAGTTCCAGCACCCCGGAACGGATACGCTCCACTTCCGCCGTATTGGTGGTTACCACCATGCCATCCCTGGCCGGCACGGAGCATGAGGCAGGAAAGCCCCGCATGCCTTCAATCTGCACCAGGCAGGTACGGCAGGCCCCGACGGCTTTCATATCCGGATCCTTGCACAACTGGGGGAGGTATGTCTTGGAGGCGTTCACGGCATCCAGGGCCGAAGCGCCCTCGGGAACCTCTACCCTGGTATCGTTTACGGTTACGGATATGGTCATGACCCGGACACACCAAAAATGTCAGGATTGGCGGCAATCAACGGTATAAACTTTAACCAGCTTAATGGAACTCATTCCGATTTCGCAAGAACATACCCGCCAGGGGGCAGGGTTCCATTCAGGTGGAAATGCTACGGCGCCAGGCGAGACGCACAGGTCTGTCCTTGCGAGGTTTGCCGGCAAACCGCCTGATTCGAAAAGCTGGTCCGCCGGTATTAGGTGAACGACTGCTGCGGGGAAGAATCCATATCCCCGCCGGACACCCGAATCCCGCACCCTGGCCAT
>VXOH01000105.1:0-5790 GCA_009840135.1 Chloroflexota bacterium
TGGGTACGGCCTTTGCTCCGCCCACCTACAGTTCAATATACAAGGATGGGGGTGGCGGCGTTAGCGTAACAGTTCAGAGTGAAGGACGCTCATTAGGGAAAACCGTCGTTCCCGCGCAGGCGAGAACCTCGCCACCTGGAGTCAAGATTGCCTCTACCTTAGTTAGGAAGAGACCAATTAACCACCTACCCTAACGAACCTCCCAGCAAGTCCCCTCTCCCCTTGGGAGAGGGTAAGGGTGAGGGGAAAATCAGACGGGAGACAACGCTTATGCTCACCACCGTCGCCGCCGGCCGTGTCTATGACTACAGCTATTGCATCGGCATGTACAGCCAGTCCGGCCGGGGCTTCTGGGCTCCCCAGGATTTCGTCCTGGGCTCCAACGGACGTATCTATGTGTTGAGCCGCGGCGTCGAGCAGTTGGGTCAGCGCGTCAGCAAGCTCAACTTTGACCACGAGTTTCAGGGCCAGTTCGGCTCCGTCGGCGCCGAGGATGGGCGCTTTGTCTGGCCCCGCTCCATTGACCTGGACCGCCACGAGCGCGTGTTCGTCTCGGACGAACAGCTCAACCGGATAACCGTCTACGACGAAGAGGGCGGGTACCGCTACCACTGGGGAAGGTCCGGCAGCCAGGAAGGCCTGCTGAACGGGCCGTCGGGCATTGCCTTCGACTCCCGGGGAATTCTCTGGGTGGTGGACAGCTTGAACCACCGCGTTCAGGGTTTCAGCCAAATTGGCGAATTCGTGTCCGGCTTCGGCAGGCGTGGCGCCGGTGACGGAGAGCTGGAGATGCCGTGGGGCATCTGCATAGACCGCCAGGACAATATCTTCGTCGCCGACTGGGGAAATAACCGGGTGCAGAAGTTCTCCCCCGCCGGCGAGTTGCTCGTCAAGTTCGAGGGCTCCACCGCCGGGGTGGGTTCCCTCAAGGGGCCGTCCGGTGTGGCCGTGGACTCCGATGGCGATGTTTACGTGACCGACTGGGGCAACCACCGCGTCCAGATTTACGCTCCCGACGGCCGCTACATTACGGCGCTGGTCGGCGACGCCCACGAGCCTTCCCCCTGGGCCCAGGCCTACATTGACGCCAACCCGGATATCATCAAGGCCCGGCGGCGGACCGATCTCGAGCCCGAATGGCGCTTCCGGCGTCCGGTGGCCGTCAACGTCGACGCCGAGGACCGGATTATAGTCCTGGAGTCCTACCATCACCGGCTCCAGATCTACAACAAGCTGAAGGACTATGAGGAACCCGCAATAAACCTCTAGCCGGCGCCGTCAACTTGTTGATTTATCCGTCGTACCCGCGCAGTCGGGAACCTCGAACCTGAACTATAGCCGGGGTGAAATGCAAGTTGCCTCTCCTGGGGCTGACTGGGGTATGTATTGTGGGATTCCACATAAGCATCACCCGCTATATGTCATCCTGAGCGGAGCGAAGGATCTAAGGTCGCAAGCAGAGATGACCTCGCTATTCTGAAAGTAGTCGAAGGGCTGTCATTTTAGATTCTTCACTTCGTTCAGAAAGACAAACTAACGGTGCAATGACTGTTCTAAATACATACCCCTGCCAGCTCATCGAAAGGGAAGGAACTTTTTCAGAGGATTCCTGAAGCCTTGTGGGGCAGGCGCGTCCCGCATCGGTACGCACCGGCCAGGGGACGCCGGTTACGGGGAGGAGATTTGACATGGCCGACAAGCAAATACTTTGCGCCTTTGGGGTTGACCTGGACGCCGTTGGCGGCTGGCTGGGCTCCTACGGCGGAGAAGACTCGCCCGACGATATTTCCCGCGGCCTGTTCGCCGGGGAAGTGGGAACGCCCCGGCTGCTGAAGCTCTTCGACCGGCTGGGCATCAAGACCAGCTGGTTCATCCCCGGCCATTCCATCGAGACCTTTCCCGACGAATGCCGGATGATTGTGGAGCAGGGGCACGAGGTCGGAATGCACGGCTACTCCCACGAGAACCCCATCTCCATGTCGCCGGAGCAGGAAGAGGCGGTGCTGCTGCGCTGCATAGACCTGATTACCGAGGTTTCGGGGAAGCGGCCAAGGGGCTACGTCGCGCCCTGGTGGGAGTTCAGCCACGTTACCAACGAACTGCTGCTGAAGCACGGCATCAAGTACGACCACAGCCTCATGCACCGCGACTTCGAATGCTACTACGTCCGCGTGGGCGACCGCTGGACCAAGATTGACTACGGAATGCCGGCCGACCACTGGATGCACGCCCTGGAGCGCGGCCAGGAGACCGACCTGGTGGAGATACCCGCCAACTGGTACCTGGACGACCTGCCGCCCATGATGTTCATCAAGGCCTCGCCCAATAGCCACGGCTTCGTAAATCCCCGGGACATTGAGTCCATGTGGCGCGACCAGTTCGATTGGGTCTATCGTGAATATGACGAGGCCGTCTTCCCCATAACCATTCACCCCGACGTCAGCGGCCGCCCCCAGGTGCTCCTCATGCTGGAGCGCATCACCGAATACATCCGCTCCCACGAAGGCGTCCGCTTCGTAACCATGGAAGAAATCGCCGACAATTTCCTGGCCAACCACCCCCGGCAGGGGAAGTAAGGAGCTGTTTCAATTTTCCTTGCCCGCTTGATGGGGAAGGTTGGCCGTGTGTCAGAATCCGGATTCGTCTCACAATTCCACTCCACCAAAAACAGCCCCGGCCATCTGGCCGGGGCTTGGAGCTATTAGAAGTGAGTTAAGCTGCCGGAGGCGGTTGCTGGTTCAGGTAGGCCAGCACTGCAACTACGATCCCAATGATGCAGAATACTCCAAATACAATGGCGGCATTCCACATCACGAATTTCCAGATCAGGTCGGACTTGGCCTTCTCCAGTTGCGCCTCGGTTACGGCGCCCATCCCGCCGGCTTCCACCGTATTCTTCAGGTCCGCCACTTCCCATTCGAGAGATTCAATACGGCTTTCCAGTGCATCTGGGTCCATCCCTAGCCAGCCAGCTCAGCCTTGTGCTTCAGCACGTCCAAAACCAGGAAGGCGTCCTCGGAAAGAGACGAGGGGAAGGTGACACTCAACGACCTGATGCGCAGTTCCGGAGTAATGCCTGGAAATCTGGCTGCCAATTCCTGTTTGAGGCTTTTCAGCGCGTCGCTGGGAGTGGGGCCACGGCCCTGAGCGCTATATGTCAACCCCTTGGCAAACCAGCGCTCACCGTCGTCGCTGCACCGCACACTAACCGGCACTATTTCAAGCATTGCCTACTCCTTCCTGCATACCTGCCGCGATCCGCGGACGCACTGATTCATCGTTTTTAGGGCCAAAAGTGATTCGTAGCGGAACTCCCGATCGCGCCTGGTCGGTCGGTCCAGTCAGTCTCATCCCTATCTGGTACACCCATATCCTACCACAGAACCGCCACGAATTTGGCAGTCTGGCAGTTTTTCATGACTGCTAGGCAAAATTTTCCGCTACCATCTCGACTGCGAATTTAGACGACCGTGTGTCACGATCCAGACTCGTCTCACAGTTCACCAAAGTGCCTCACAATTAGGGGTTTGAAACGAATTGCGACACAGCGGGGCAAGGTTAGGATGGGAGTGAAAGAAGGTGGTTTGCCTGAGGCACCTGTAACCGAGTTGTCGGCGAACTGATTGGGGTTAATTTCTTACTCCCCCCTAATCCCCCGTATCAATTCCCCACTCCCGCACCATCTCCAGCATGGTGCGCGCCGTTTCCTCATGGGCTATGTCCACCATGTCCCCGGCGTAGGTTACCACCGCGCTGCCAGCTTGCCTCTGTTCCTCCATGGCTTTCAGCAGGCCCTTCCAGTGGGCGATCTGCTCAGCGCTGGGCGTGAACACCTCGTTCACCACCGGGACGTGCGACGGGTGGATGAGGTTCATGCCGGTGTAGCCCAGTTGCTTCAACTGGCTGGCCAGGTCCCGCAGGCCGTCCAGGTCATGGATATCGAACCAGCCCTCGCTGATGGGAAATTCGATTCCGGCGGAACGGGCATCCACCAGCACCTTGGACTTGATGAACAGGGTCTCCATTCCTTCCGGCGTCCACTGGAACCCGATGGAGCGCGCCGTGTCCCCGCCCTTGCCGCCGCTGCCGCCCATGTGGGCCACCCGCTCCGACGCCATGGCGATGTCGCAGGCCTGCCGGATGCCGTCGGCCGTTTCCAGTCCCGGGTCAATGCAGATGGACCCGATGGCCATTCCCGCCTTGCGTTCGAAGAACCTCAGGAGAATGTCCACCTCAACCACGTCCTCCGGACGCTCCACCTTGGGCAACAGGATGCCGTAAAGATGAGGGCTGGCCACGGCCTCCAGGTCGAAGCCTGTCAATCCGGTTTCCAGCCGGTTGACGCGGACGAACAGCGTCTGCCCCGCCGAACCCAACTCTTCGACCATGCCGGCCACCAGGGCGCGGGCCTTCTCCTTTTCGTCCTCGGGTACCGAATCTTCAAGGTCCAGGATCAGGGCATCCGGCCCGTACTGGTGGGCCTTGCGCATCCAGTCCTCCCGGTTCCCTGGAACGAACATCACCGACCGCAGCGGTTTGGCTTTAAACCTCATGTGCGCCTCGCAGTGCTATTGAATCCTCGCTTTTCCCCGCTCATCCTGAGCCTGTCAAGGGATCGCCCATTTCCATGCCGTTGACCGGCATGAGCCTTCAACTCTGCTATCAGAGTCCGACCAATTTCCAAAACTTTCCCAGATCCTCCCATCCCCCGCCCTCCTGTGCGATAATCCATCCGTCACGACTACATCCCACAATTGCATACCTCCCTCGGTGTTCTGAACAGGTTGGGCCTTTTGTGCCCTCCTTGTGGATGTATGCTGGGATGTTGGTAGTCGTGACAAGCTTCCAATCTTTCAGGACCGCGAGGAGGGTTCCCCATGTCGGAAGAACAAGGTTTCGATAATGAAAATGAAAAAGAACGATCTGCCTGGTATCCCTTCAATTCAAAGGGTTGTCTGATATCGATAGGGATTTTCTGTATTGCCTTCTTTGTCGGATGTATGGTGTGTGTCTCTAACATTGATACATCAGATACAGATAAGAAAATGGATGATTTTATTGAATGTCGGGAGTTTTTTCGTAGCCAGGGTCAGGATACAATGGCTTGCGACCAGATAATGACCGTTGATTAGACTTTAACAAAAGCGTCTGTTCAAGCGTCATTTATAAGTCTTCTTTACGATAATAGAGTAAGACTTTTCTGTTTGGAGTAATTATGGTCAAGGAAACCGGAATTGTCTTTGAAGTTTAAGATATTTTAGCCTTCAGTTTGAAGTGTAAGAAATGTAGCAATGAAGTAGTCATGCAACTGAATGACGACCGTCCCATTCCAGAGAAATGTCCCGTTTTTCATTCAGAAAGATGGGTCCTTGGGACAAGTGCTGAGATGTTTCTAGTGTACCTTCGACGGGCTTTGGAACAAGACCCCAAAGTTGGAGCGTTTGTTTATTCGGAGTTGGATGGGTCAGGACTTCTTGATTCCTAATGTACTATCTGTACAAAGGAGGTTGTCGAATGAAGTTTCAAGCGCATCTAGATGGTTATGATCCAGAATGGCACGATATAGCAGCGGAACAAGTGGCTGCTGAATTTTGGAACGAAGGACCCGGCAAAGACCTACAGCAGTTTATGGATGACTATGGACTAGATGTTCATACTGCGGCTTTGTATACATTCCTAGGAGGAGGCACCCCTACAAGCCGTAGAGGTGGACGCTTCCGGTTGATTCAATCATAGGTAAAGGGGGATTCGGGAAAATAATATATAGATCCCCAAAAAGGCAGTTACGTG
>VXOH01000105.1:5800-9618 GCA_009840135.1 Chloroflexota bacterium
GTTTTGTGATAAAAAAATAAATCCACCCAAAAAATGCCTGTTCGGGTTCCTTACACCCCACCTCAACGGCCCCCCCCCCGGGGGGGAGTGGGTTAGGGTGAGGGCGAACAGGTAGAAATGGGGAGCCCCTTGGCAGGCCAGCGCCAATCTTCAGGTAGTTTCTAAATCACCCCACCCGAACCCAATCCCTCCAAATCGTCCTCGCCCAGCCCCAGCAGCTTCCCGTAAATTTCCGCGTTGTGCATCCCCAGCGTTGGCGCGCCGGGCAAGATGGGCAGCGGCTCGCCCGAGAAAACCACCGGAAACCCCGACGCTATCCCGCCTGGTACGGGGGTGTCCATGGCCCCGTGGCGCATGGGCTGCAGCGTTCCTCTCTGGTAGAAATGCGGGTCGGCCATGATGTCCGGCACGGTGCGGACCGGCCCGCAGGGTACGTCGCATTCCTCCAGTCGCGCCAGGATTTCCGCCTGCGTAATCTTGCCGACGCGCTTCTGCACTTCCTCCCGCGCGTCGCCCACGTTTATGGCCCGGGAGGCGTAGTCGCCGAAGCGTGGGTCTTGTAGCAGTTCCGGGGCGGCCAGGGCTTCGCACAGCCGTCGCCACTGGTCGTCGCTGGCTGCGGTGATAATCAGGTCGGCGTCCGAGGCGTGGTACAGGCCCGTGGGCCCGCCCCGGCTGGTGTTGCCGGTGCGCAGGGGGTTGCCCTGCCGCACGTCCTCCTCCAGGTTCTCCATCAGCATCAGCGACGCCAGGGTATCCATCATGGAAACGTCCAGGTGCTGCCCTTTGCCCGTTCGTTCCTTCTCCCGCAGCGCTCCCATGATGGAGTAAGCGGCGAACAGGGGCGCCACCAGGTCCCCGATGTAAAACCCCACCTTGGTGGGAGGCCCGTCGGCCTCGCCGTTAATGTCCATCATGCCGCTCATGCCCTGGATTTGCGGGTCGTGGGCCGGTCGGTCGGCGTAGGGACCAGTCTGGCCGTAACCCGCGATGGAGCAGTAGATGATGCCCGGGTTGACTGCGGCTACGTCGTCATATCCCAGCCCCAGCCGGCGCATGGACCCGGGGGCCAGGTTCTCCAGGACAATGTCCGACTGGCGGGCCATGTCGAGAAACATCTCCCGCCCCCTGGGGTCTCTCAGGTTCAGAGTGACGCTCTTCACCCCCTGGGTGCGCTTCAGAAACCGGGTGGCGATATCCTGCTCTGTCCGGGGAGTGTTGTGGACGCCCTCCGGCCCGGCAAAGGGGCCGTTGCCCCGCACCGGGTCCCCGCGCTCCGGAATCTCCACCTTGATTACCTCGGCGCCCATGCGCGCCAGGTTCATGCTCAGGTACGGGCCCGCCAGGAACACCGTCACGGCCAGCGCCCGAATATCGCTCAGTGGCTGCATCGCAAATCACTCAATTGCTGCATCGCGAGTCGCTCAGTGGCTGCTTCGCAAATACCGCCCCTCTGTGGAAGTATGCTCAGTTGCTGCGAATCCACTCCGCCACCCGCTCGGCGATCATTATGGTGGTGGCGTTGGTGTTGGCGCGGACGCAGTCGGGCAGCACCGACACGTCCACCACCCGCAAGCCCTCCAGCCCGTGTACCCGGCAGTACTGGTCCACCACCGCCATCCCGTCCGACGCCGGCCCCATTTTGCAGGTGCCGGATATGTGCTGGGTGGTGGTCACGTTCATCAACAGCCACTGGTCCAGGGCATCGTCCGATTCCAGGTCCTCGTCGGTGGGGGTGATGCACTCCTCCACGAAATCCCGGTACGCGTCGCCACCCAGCAGCTTCAGGCACAGCCGCACTCCCTCCCGCATTCGTTCCCGGTCCCAAGGCTCCTGCAGGTAGTTGTAGTCCAGGACCGGTTGCTCGTAGGGGTCGGTGGACGCCAGCTTCAGTTCGCCCGCGCCCACCGCCAGCTCCAGGATGCAGGTAAACCGGATGCCCTCGCCCTCCAGCGGGTCGCCGCCCATGGGCGACGAGAAGGAGGACTGCAATATCTGCATATCGTTCCGGTCGTCGGAACCCTCGGCGGTGTAGCGTAGGGCCAGCTGAGTCCGCGGCGCCTCCGGGTCCATCGGGAAGTCCTCCCGTACCCGCACCGGCACCCGCACGTTGGGATGGTCCCGCAGGTTCTGGCCCACCCCCGGCAACTCATGGTTCACCTGTATCCCCATTTCGCCCAGGTGGTCCGCCGGCCCGACGCCCGACAGCATCAGCAGTTGCGGCGAACCCACGGCCCCGCCGCAGCAGATAAACTCGTCCCCTTCTACTACGAACCTCTCGCCCCCGCTCTCCACGTCCACGCCAACCACACGGTTGCCCTCAAAGATGAGCCGGTGGGCCGTAACGCCGGAGCGTACGGTCAGGTTCAGGCGGTGCCGTATCGGGTTAAGGTAGGTCAGGGAGGTGCTCATGCGGACGCCGTTGGGGTTGTTCATGGGAATGGGCCCCACGCCCCCGGAGTCGGGATGGTTCATATCCGGGTCGTGGGGATAGCCCTCGGCGCGGCAGGCCTGGTAGAAAGCCTGCTGGGCCGGCAGCCAGGTCTCTTCCTTGTGCCGTCGCACCGGTATGGGACCCTCGTTGCCGTGAAAATCATCGTGGATGTCCGTGTCCGTCTCCAGCTTGCGGAAGTAGGGCAGCGTCTTCACGAAGGACCACTCGTCGTTGCCCCACGAGGCCCAGTTGTCGTAGTCCTCGGGCACACCCCGCAGCAGCACCTGGCCGTTAATGGCGCTGGAGCCGCCCACCACCCGGCCCCGGGGCACTGGCATGGTGTTCCCCTGCTCCGGCGTGGCAATGCCCGTGAACGACCAGTTGTGCGGCGCCCCCACGGCGGAAGCCGTCTGGTTATAGCCGTACTTCAGGTCATTGGGATACGACTCAAAGTCGGCATAGTCCGGCCCCGCCTCCAGCAGCAGCACCGTCCGCTCCGGGTCCTCGGTCAGCCGGGATGCCAGCGTACAGCCGGCCGATCCGGCGCCAACAATAACAACGTCATACTTCATAAGTTCCTCTCCAGGGTAAATCCGATTCAGTCCGGCCCCATTATGTCCCCATACCCCCGCCAATTCAACCGGGGCTTCCCCACGCCCAGGGCAATCGGGTCTTAATGGTAGACTCATGGATAAAAACAATAGGGGAAGTGGGGGTTGAGAGAGGTGGTGGAAGTCGGGCGAAGGATATCGTTGCTGGACTACTTTCAAAAAGACCTGAAGGACCTGTTTGAGGAGGCTGAGGCCACTGGCTTTGAGGGAGTACCCCATGACTATGCCACCACCCTGAACAAGAACCACGGACGCTTGGAAAGGCGGGAATGCTGGACCATCAGCGACCCGGAATGTTTGGACTACCTGAGTACTGGAAAAGAGTGGCCTGGAAATCCCCCCTTATCCGCCAGATCTATGTGTTACAATGGGTGAACACGCCTGATACCGCACCAAGGCTTCATGCCCGGCAACGGACCACCATCTGCCCCGTCTTTCGTCTTTGTGCCCTGCGTTAGATTTTCCGTGCTTTCCCATCGGGAGAAGGAGTCCGTTTCCCTATGTCTTTGAAAACCCTGTCGTCCCGCCCCGGATTGGGCGCCCCCAGACCCCGGCACCAGACCGTCTGCGCCGGGTGCGGCAAGTCCACCACTGTACCCTTCGTACCAACCCAGTCCCGCCCGGTGTTCTGCTCCCCTTGTTTCAAATCCCGGCGTGACACCTTTGACTCTCCGGCAGGCGGATCCGCACGGAGACCATCTGCAGGAAGTCAGTCAAGAGTCGGTGGCGCCGCCCGTCCGGCTTCAAGGCTTACCGGAAGGAACCCGGAATCC
>VXOH01000105.1:9718-31135 GCA_009840135.1 Chloroflexota bacterium
CCGTCCGGCTTCAAGGCTTACCGGAAGGAACCCGGAATCCAACACCAAGAGACAATCCCAGAACAGCAACGCTGCCCGTCCGGCTTCAAGGCTTACCGGAAAGAACCCGGAATCCAACACCAAGAGACAATCCCAGAACAGCAACGCTGCCCGTCCGGCTTCAAGGCTTACCGGAAAGGACACGAAACCCGCCGCCAGAAAGGAATACCAGGCCGAAGACAGTTCCGGCCCCGCGATGGGGTTTGCCGAAATGGGCCTGGGCGACACCACCACAACGGCGCTGGGCCGCATGAACATATCCTGTCCCACTCCCATTCAAGGGAAGTCGATCCCCCTGCTCATGGACGGACGAGATGTAGTGGGGCAAGCTTGTACCGGGTCTGGAAAAACCCTGGCTTTCGCCATACCCCTGGCGGAACAGTGTGACCCGTCGGTCAAACAAGTCCAGGCGCTGGTTCTGGTCCCTACTCGCGAGTTGGCCATCCAGGTAGCCGGAGTAATCGAAGCCGTGGCCTCACCGCGACGGTTGCGCTGCTCCCTGCTTTATGGTGGCCGGTCGCTACGGCCGGAATTCCGAGCATTGAAGAACGGCCCCCAGATTATCATTGGCACACCCGGCCGTACCCTGGACCACCTCCGGCAGGGTACGCTGGATCTGCAATCTCTCCGGTATATGGTGCTGGATGAGGCGGACGAAATGCTGGATCAAGGGTTTGCCCACGATGTTGAGGCAATCCTTTGCAAAACTCCCTCCAGCCGGCAGACCGCCCTTTTCTCGGCGACTATGCCCGACTGGGTGGCGAAAACGTCCAAGAAGTACCTGCGGAACCCCGCGTTGGTGGAGGTGGATGCTAATGTGCAGGCGCCGCCCAGCGTGAATCACCTGGTATATACGATCCAGAAGGAAGCCAAGCTCGGCGCCCTCCGCACCCTGTTGGAACAGCGAGACGATGCGCCGGTTATTGTCTTTGGCAAGACCAAACGGGGAGTGAAAAAGCTGGCCGCGCAACTGGAAGAGATGGGCTACCCCGCCGGGGCGCTCCAGGGTAATCTAAGTCAAAAGGCGCGCGAAAAAGTTATGGCAGACTTCCGCTCCGGCGTCGCGCCGGTCCTGGTGGCAACCAACGTGGCCGCGCGGGGCCTGGATGTGGAGGGAGTTGGCCAGGTCATTAACTTTGACCTGCCCGACTCTGACCTGCTGTTTACCCACCGGGCCGGCAGAACGGGCCGAATGGGTCGCGCCGGTGAGGCCGTGACGTTCATCACGCCGGATGAAGAGCGCAAGTGGCGCGAGATCGACCGGCGCCTGGGAGTCAAGTTAACCCGTAAGCCGTGGAAGTCCTCCCGCAAAGTGGGCTAAGAAACTATCTCAAAAGTCCCTTCCTCCACGCCGGGGCAGGCGCGCTTTATTTGACCGTCATGCTGAGCGCAGCGAAGCATCTAAAATCCATCCCTGGAACCAACTTCACTACCCGCAACCGGGCTGAAGGGAAGGACCCTGGCCCATTCCGCAAGCTCAGGCGTCCACGCCCGCCCTTGGCGGGGACACGTGACCTTTGCCAACCGAATTCGTGGCCCCTATAGCCTGAATCTATAACGCGATTGCCCTGCCCACGCCCAGTACGATTGCAAAGTGCGGCAAATTGCACTTGTCCGCTCATCCTGAGCCTGTCGAAGGACGCATTCTTCTTGCGGCCATGGTTCCCCGCACGTAGGGGCGGGTTTCAAACCCGCCCTCGCTCCCCCTGTCGCGCTTCCCCCTCCAATACCACCTTCCGATTTGGCACACTGCCGATACCATTCCCATTTGCACCCCCTCCAACCCTCCCCTATACTCCCACCACATCCTCCGTTACGGCGTGACTAACGGAAATAGGAGAAAGCAAGCCATGAAATACGACGTTATCGTAATCGGCGCCGGTTCCGGCGGCTGCGTGGTCGCCGGCCGTCTCTCCGAAGACCCCAACACCTCGGTGCTTCTCCTGGAAGCCGGCCCCGACTACCCCGACTTCGAGACCTACCCCGACGACCTCAAGTTCGGCTACAGCGCCACCGCATCAACCCCCGGCGCGCCCCACAACTGGTCCTTCCAGGCCCAGGCCCGCCCCGAGCAGGACGAACCCATGCCCGTGCCCCGCGGCAAGGTGGTGGGCGGCACCAGCGCCATCAACGGCCAGGTAATCCTGCGCGGCGCCCCCGAGGATTACGATTCCTGGGCGGAACTGGGCAACGACCAGTGGCGCTTCATCGACATGCTCCCCTATCTGCGCAAGCTGGAGACCGACACCGACATCCACGACGACTTTCACGGCAACGACGGCCCCATTCCCGTCCGCCGCTTTGCCCGCCAGGAGTGGCTGCCCTTCCAGCAGGCCTTCTATGACGCCGCCCGGGCCGCCGGCTACCCCGACGACCCCGACATGAACCACCCCGAGTCCGGTGGCGTCGGCCCCATCCCCATGAACAACCCCAACGGCGTCCGCATGAGCACCGGCCTCACCTACATCAACCCCAACCGCCACCGCCTCAACCTGACCGTCCGGGGCAACGTCGTGGTCCACCGCGTCCTCTTCGAGCAGGACGGGCAGGGCCTCAAGGCCGTGGGCGTGGAAGCGGAAAGCGGCGGCGAGCTTTTCCGCGTCGAGGCCGACCGCATCGTCCTCAGCGGAGGCGCCATTGCTTCGCCCCAGATTCTGATGCTCTCCGGCGTGGGCCCGGCCGCCCACCTTAACGAGATGGGCATTCCCGTGGTCCTGGACTCCCCCGGCGTGGGCCAGAACTTCCGCGACCATCCCATGGCCCCGGTGCGCCTGCGGGTGCGCGACGATTTTCCCCAGGACGCCGAGGCTCCCCGGGTCCAGGCCGCCCTGCGCTACACCGCCGGCGGCTCCAGCATCCGCAACGATATGCAGATTCTCCCCTCCTCCTTTTCCTTCCCCCTGGGCGGCGATCCCCTGGCCGGCGAGGGCGTGCGCCTGTCCTGCATCCTGGAACTGGCCGAGGGCAAGGGCGCGGTAACCCTGGCTTCCGCCAACCCCCACGAGCAGCCCAACCTCTACTACGGCTTCCTGGAAGAGGACTCGGACCGGGAGCGGCTGCGCGAGGCGGTGCGCATCTGCTTTGACATGCTGGAGCACGAGGCCTTTGGCGACATCGTAGAGGGCCCCCTCACGCCTACTTACGAGGACCTGGCCTCCGAGGAAGCCCTGGACAACTGGCTGAACCGCAATGTAACTACCTCCCAGCACCTGGCCGGCACCTGCAAAATGGGCCCCGACGACGACCCCATGGCGGTAACCGACCAGCACTGCCGCGTCCGCGGCATAGCCAACCTCTGGGTAGCCGACACCTCAATAATGCCCAACGTAGTCCGAGCCAACACCAACACCACGGCCATAGCCATAGCCGAAAGGGTGGCGGAGTGGGTAAAGGGTGGATGATTGCCCAACATCCTGCCGTCCCCTACCGGTCTTTCCAAACCGGGGCCGGAATCCGGGAGGGCGGTTCTAATCGTCGTTGATCAATGGGTTCCTGGGGCTATCGGCGTTGGTTTGAACGCCGACCACCTGGCGGTATCGGAGACGCAACAGGCGCAAGTCCCGTTACCCATCGCTCCAATCTTGTTGAATTACTACCCGCCGCCGCCGTCACCGGGGCCACCACCCCCGCCACTGCTACGGGATGACTTGATGCTGGGACTACCTATCAGGTCCCAGGTGTCGGCGCCGACGAATCCGCGGTAGGCGGCGTAGAGGCCCTCCCGGGTCTGTTCCCTGGGCCCGCCGGGGCGAAACCAGGGAGGCAGCGCGGTTTTGTCGTTGATCCACTGTGCTGCTGAATTCAGTGCCACGGCGTAGGGCAGCATGGGGTCGGGCTGGCGGGGATGCTGGGACGGCGAGACGCGGCCTTTCTGGAGCGATTCGTCGAAGGCGAACCAGCGGCTTATCTCGACGGCCCCTTCCGGCGTGGGGGTCACGCGTCCTACCATGTCGTCCCAAGCCCATAAGAGATAAAGCATCACCGCCGGAATGCCGACAGCGACGCCGGCCCACCAAGGCAACCACAGGTAGACCCAGAGGCCCACGCCTGTGGCGAAGATGACGGCCAGCAGGAACCACCAGAATTGTGTAAACCAGCCCTGGCCTTTATTCGCCATTACCTGCAAAGGGGGTTCGTCAAAAATGTCCCTGGCCAGCAGGTACTCGTCCATATGGGCACGGATGGCCTTCTCCTGCCTTTGCAGGAGGTACTTCAGCTCTTCAGAGTTGGTCTGGTAAATGGGCAGCGCGTCGTAGACCAGCTTTTCCCACGGCTGGTCGGGTTCCGACTGGCGGGACCAGCTGACGCCGGAATGCAATTCCCTTTTCTCGTCGTATTCGTCGTATTTTCCAGAGATGGTCACATTGCCCTTCTGGAGCATATCCAACAGGATGGACAAGTAGGTACAGGGGAAAATCTTCCGCTGGCCAAGCACCGACACGACCGGCGCGGGCAGGTCGCTGGGCAGCGTGATCAAATCACCGGTCACTTCAGGGAAGTGTGTGACGGGCCAGAGGGACTTGCGAATGCGGCAGACAATAAAGAGCAGGACGATCAAGCCGAAAACGGACAACCGGAGGGGCCAGAAGAGGACATCGGTGGTGGGCTCGGGCTGTTCCGCGACATGGCCGAAGCTTGTGGGAGTGGGCTGCTCGGTCGACTCTGCGCCACTGCACCCCGCCAGGAACGCCGCGGTGAAGAGGACGCACGAAGCAAGCGCCAGAATCCAAAAACGACGTTTCATGGGGCCTCCATAGCGGGAACCAGATTAACCTCCCCCGCCATCCCCACCGACACTGGCGTCCCCGCCGCCACCGCTGCCACCTTTGAGTCCGCTAAAGAAGGGCCCCAGGATAATCCCCAGCACAAACAGCCCGACCATGAGCAGGTAGCCCCAATGGACAACGTTGAAGACGACGCCAAGTACGAGGACGGCGACGACCGCCAACACTATCCCGACTTTGGCCTTCACTTTTCCGGTTTTCATTGTGCACCCAAACTGATATCAAGGTGGCATGTGCTTTTCGGGAAACCCCTAAACTCTGAACAATTGCCACTGGGAAATGACCGTCCCAAGGGTACGTGCGGAAGAGCTAAGATGAATGCACAGACCAGACTTTGTCTCCTCCCAAATGCACATCCCACCTTGGATTTAGTTTAGAACCAGGACTTGTTGGTCCTCACGTAGATCCGGTTGAACTCTTCATCGCTTTTGATGAGGTACAGCACCGTTTCGACCAGGCAGATCAGGCCGTTGACGACCACAGCCAAAAGGCCAATGATGAGCACAAACAGTCCCAGCCCGCCGATGCTCCCGGAGCCTGACATGATCCCGGCGACCCCAGCAAACATCCCAATAAACAGCAGGATGTAGCCGCCTATGCCCAGCAAAATGTGAATCAGGCCCGCCGTGGTCTTGCCCAGGTAGAACTTGTGGATTCCGACCGCTCCCAGGAAGAAGGCCAGCAAGGCTGCCACTATTTTGGACTTTTCCATTTCTTCTCCTCCTTTGGATTTAATCGGGTCCGCTTGGAGAATATCCCATTCCCGAACCAAGCAAAATGGAGATTTCAGAGGAACGATAAACCTCTGTTACCCACGACATCCCCTAAGAATGTTGCCACACCTGTGGACAGCGGAAACCACCTTGCAGTTTCCCGTTTCCATATCGTTGCCCTGCCATCATCACCATTGGAGGACGACATTCAAAAAAACTGAGGCGGCGCCGCCAGTTCACCGACACTGATCCGTTGCTCATATTGCCTGTTTCCAAAAACCAGGAGGGCAGGGGCACCGAGATTGGGATACTGATGTTGTCTCTGATCTGGGGCCGGTTCTTTGAGAGGTTGCTGAAGGGTCTAAAATCCCGCCCAGTGGCGTGGTTCGGGTTGTTGAAAATACCCTTGGGAAGACAGTTTAGAAGCTAACGCTACGCCCTGAATAGGTTGGGCTTAAAGGGCGACAGCCGCGGTGGACGCTACTTGCGCATGGTGGCGCCGCGCCGTGGGATATTGGCATCCGTATGCCAGGGCCTCAAGCGCCAGACGACTGAACGCCGACCGGAGACCTTGTTTCGAATCCCTGCCATGCACCAGCCGCTGGCACTAATATATCATATCAATGTAACTTACACGTGATTTATTACGTTATTTTATATGAGCTCTTGTTACGTTTCACTGATCACAGTATAGCCATGCCAACTGGTTAGGGCCATGAGCCCTGAGCAGACCTGGTTGCGCCTTCCAGGGAACCGAAAGACGAGCGGGGTCCGGCGGATAACGAGGTGGACCAGATGCCCTTTCATGCCGGCTCGCGTGATGCCACCCTCCGGTAACATCAATTGCGAGGCAACGATACCCACCCCCACCTGACGCACCCATTCGTGTAATATTGTTGCCAATTGGTGGATAAACCACCTTCGTGCCACTTCGTGCTCTTCGTGGACAACCTATCCCCCAGACTTCCCACTTGTAACTTCCAACTCACAACTTCTGACACTCCCCTCTTGCCACTCCGCATGACCCATCTCTACCATAATTTCCATGGCACCACTCGGAACCGTCGTCAACACCCTGCCCTGCATTGGACCCAACTCCGCAGACCATGCCCTCGGCGGCTCCCCGTAGGGGCGGGTTTCAAACCCGCCCGTCCCTGATGTCCAAACCCGGTAGCGGGAAACCCGAAGAAAATGTCCGCTAATGTCCGAAAATGCAGGGGGTAAATTTTTTTCCCATATTCTTGCCCATTAGTGCCCATTCGTGGATAAACAAAAGGAGCAAACCCATGACCCTCTCCCAGATCCGCAACCAGATCCACCAACTCCAGCGCCAGTTCGCCAAAGAACTCGCCGTCTATCGCCTCCGCCAGCTGGCCGAGGAAGTCGCCGACGACTGGGAGGGCGCCATGGCCGACCATGAGGAACTCCCCCAGCCCCTCCAGGTGGTCCGCCGCATCGCCGATGCCGGGCAGCTTTCCCATACCTACATTCAGCTGCATCGCTACGTCCAGACCTGTCGCGACAAGGCGGAATGTCTTATTCCCCAGAAAATAGTCCTGGCCCTGCTGCCCTGGGCCTGGAACCACCGCTACGACGACATCCTCTACGGCGAAATCCCCACCTAGAGGGCGAATATTTCTGTAGGGGCAGACCTGTGTGTCTGCCTTGGTAGGGGCGCACGGCGGTGCGCCCTGGAACGGTGCAATAATTCCTGTATCCTGTATATCCTGTATATCCTGTCCTGCCATGTCGCAATCACCGGAGGCCACCACCCATGCCCAAAACCATCTACCTCGCCAACCCCTACGGCTTCTCCGCCCAGCAGCGGGAGTTGCTGCTGCCGCCCCTGGTTGCCGCCCTGGAGTCGCTGGGGCTGGAGGTCTGGGAGCCCTTTGTCCGCAACAATCAGGTGGACTTCGCCCAGCCGGGCTGGGCCTGGCGCGTGGGCCAGGCCGATTACCGCGACGTGGTGGACTCCGATGCCATCTTCGCCGTGGTCAACGGCGCGCCCCCCGACGAGGGGGTGATGGTGGAGCTGGGCATGGCCATCGCCCTGGGCAAGCCAACATTCCTGTTCCGCGACGACTTCCGCCGCGCCACCGACAGCGAGGAGTACCCCCTCAACCTGATGCTTTTCACCGGCATCCCCGAGGACGGCTGGCAGGACTATTACTATACGTCCGTGGCCGACATTGCCGACCCCGACAAGGCCCTGGCCCGGTGGGCCCGCCAGTCTTGAATGCTTTATCCCTCTTGACCGCGCCGGCCGGAACCAGGGGATAGTCCGAACAAACCCCCTGGATCTTGTAGGGGCGCATGGCCATGCGCCCCTGACCGGGGTGAGGGGGAAACCGCCGGTCAGGCAGTGCCGTTACGAATGTCCGGCAAGGGGGCGAATAATGCCTTACGGCAGGCTTCCCAATCTGCTAAAGTAGGAGGGCCGACAAATAGGGGGCCGACAAACGCCGGAGTTCCGTACCGGCCGGCCCCGACGTGAGGGCGCCGGCAAGGCCGTCTTGTCGCCCAACTGCCCGTGTCTGTTGCCAGTCCAACCATCGAGGCAGCCCTTGGATAATCCTTCCTCAAGACAGCGGTCCTTCTGGCCACTCCCCCGGCTGTTCTACGGCTGGTGGATCGTACTGGCAAGCCTGATTACCGACGGCATCAAGCAGGGCAGCTTCAACCGCGGCTTTACTGTTTACGTCATTCCCATACAGAATGACTTGGGCCTGGGCGCCGCCGCCATCGGCTGGGCCGACACCCTGGGCCGCCTTATGGGGGGAATCCAGGGGCCCATCATGGGCTACCTGACCGACAGGCTGGGTCCCGGGTTCATGCTGGCCTTCGGCGGTATTACCTCCGGCCTGGGGTTCATCCTGCTCTCCTACACCGGCAACTACTTCTTCTTTCTGCTGGTCTTCGTGGGGTTCTTGTCGGTGGGGTTTCGCTCCGGCTACAACAATGCTTCCATCGCCGCCATCAACAACTGGTTCCGGCGGCGGCGGGGGCTGGCCATGTCGCTGGTGTCCGTGGGCCACGGACTGGGCGGGGCCATTGCCCCGGTGGCCGGGTGGATGGTGCTGACCTTTGGCTGGCAGGTGGCGGTGAGGATCTCCGGGGTGGGCATCATCCTGGTGGTGGTGCCCCTGTCCTTCCTGGTCAAGCGGTCGCCTGAATCCATGGGCCTGCAGCCCGACGGCGATACCCCGGAGACGGTGGTGGCAAGGGAAGCCAACCGGGACTCGAACCGGGACTCGACCAGGGATGCGGGGCGGGAGTCTGGGCAGCTCTCCGGCCGGGCATCGGCCCCCGCCAACCACCGGATTCTCGGGCGGTTGCGGGGCCGCAGCCAGTGGGCCATACCCGACAACGACTTCACCGCCAGGGAGGCGATGCGGACTCCCGCCTACTGGATGCTGGTGCTGGCCTCGGGGCTGCGGAACACGGCTCACTCGGGACTGTCCTTCCTGCTGGCGCCCCTGATGGTGTGGTTCCTCCAGCAGGGCGGCAGGGAACAGACGGAAAGCCTGCAGATTGCCGCCTTCTTCGTGGGGTTGGTGGCTATGTCCACCATCTTCTTCAATCCCCTCATAGGCTGGCTGGGCGACCGATTCCCCCGCAAGCGGCTCAGCGCCCTGTGCATGGCCTCGGGCGCCCTGTCCCTGTGCGTGCTGTTCAGTACCAGCGGCAGCCTGTGGCAGCTGGCCGCTTTCTCCATCCTGCTGGCCCTCTCCGAGAGCGCCAATTCGCTGACCTGGGCGCAGATGGGCGAGCTCTTCGGGCGGCGCAGCTTTGCCACCCTGCGGGGCTGGCAGCACCTGCCCGACCAGCTGATTTCCATGTGGACGGCGGTCTGGATGGGGATGATTTACGATGCTACGGGCAGCTATTACCTGGCCCTCTTCCCCTTGATTGGCATCTTCGTCCTTTCGGCGTTGACCTTCCTGGCCATTCCCAGGCCCAGATTGCCGGACCGCCTGCTGGCCAGGCAGGAAAGCCAGTCGAGCACCACCGCAGGTTAGCTGCAGTAGGCCTCCTTCCAGGATTGCAGGTCTGATTGACCGATATCAGGTTTGATTGACCGGTAAGCGGGACTTAGAATGTCCTGAAACCGCAGAAGAGGCGATGCGTTGCTCTCTGGCACCTCAACCCAAGGCATCACCGGCAAATTGGCCAGCCTGCTGGCCCAGGACCTTTCCTTTACGGGTGGCGGGCGACCCCATCCGCTTCATTCCATCCATGCCTTTGCAGCGAAGTTCCCGGCCGCTTTGCCCCGGCACTTTATCGAAGGACTGTCGGAACCCGGAGAGGCGGTGCTGGACCCCATGGCCGGGTCCGGCTCCACCCTGCTGGAAGGTTGGCTGCTTGACCGTAAAGTCGTCGGTGTTGACCTGGACCCGCTGGCAATCCGCCAGAGCCGCGCCAAGACCACCTGCATTCCATCAGGGGTTATTGAAGAAGCGGGGCAACGAGTCCTGGCAGACGCCAGGCAGAGGCTTGAGGTGGGCAACCCCCTGGAGGCGTTTCGGGAGAGCCTTTCAGCTGCCACCGGGGACTTCCTGGACTACTGGTTCTTCCATGAAACCCAGCAGGAACTGGCGGCCCTGGTTACTTCGGTGCGGGAGGAATCCTCTCCCACCGTCAGAAACCTGCTGGAGGTCCTGTTCTCAGCTACCATCGTTACCAAGTCGGGGGGCGTATCCCGCGCCCGGGATCTGGCCCACTCGCGTCCCCACCGCGTGGCCGACAAGCAGCCCCGCAGCCCCTTCCGTGTGTTCGAGACCCAGCTGCGGCAGGCCGTCAGGGCCTTCGAGAATTTACGTTACGAGGGTGGCAATCAGTCCCATGTCCTGGCAGCCGACACTCGCCGCCTGCCGCTGGCCGACAATTCGGTTGACCTGATAGTGACCTCGCCCCCCTACGCCAACGCCCTGGACTACATGCGGGCCCACAAGTTCTCCCTGGTCTGGATGGGGGAACAGGTTGGCGAGCTGAGCAGGTTGCGGGGTCGCTATATCGGCGCCGAGCGGCAGGAATCCGGGGATGCCGAACTGTTACCGGAGGAGGCCCAGCGCGCTGTTGCCATGTTGTCGGAAACTGACCGGCAGAAGTCCCGTGTACTGGCCAAGTACCTGAGGGAAATGCGCCAGGCCATTGAGGAAATGCACCGGGTCATCCGGCCCGGGCGGGCGGTGATAATCGTGGTAGGCCCATCCACCATGCGGGGGCAGAGGATAGCCACCCAGAACTACCTGGCCGCAATCGCGGAGCAGGCAGGGTTTGTGGTGATCGGGGTGGTCGAGCGGGCGCTGAACCGGGACCGGCGAATGATGCCTGCCCGATGGTCAAATGGCCACGCCAAGGTCAACGGTGGGATAGAGCTGAGGTTGCACGAAGAGTTTATACTGGGGTTGGCGAAGGGCTGAAGCCGCCGAATTGGTTTGCCGCCTGCCAATGCCCAAGATGACCACCACGCATTACAAGAACAAACCAGGAGCAACAACCATGGTCCTTGAATCGGGCAGAATTACCCAGGAAGGCATTGACCGGCTGCGGGGGCGGCTGGGCAGTTACAACCGTCCGCGACAGTATGGCGTGGGCCTGTTCAACGAGGATGCTTCCCGCAGCGCCATCCGTCACTTTTGCCAGGGGATAGGCGACAGCAATCCCCTGTACTGGGACGTCAGCTACGCGCAGCAGACCAAGTACGGGACGCTGGTCGCGCCGCCCTGCTTTCTGTACAGCGTTTACTGGTGCTCGGGGCGCACCGGCGGCCTGCCGGGCGTCCACGGCTTCCACGCCGGCAACGACTGGGAGTGGTTCCGGCCCATTTACATGGATGACAAGATTTCCGTCCAAGAGCAATTTACCGGCCTGGAGGAGAAGGAGAGCGAGTTCGCCGGCCGCATCCTCATTCAGTCCAGCGTAACCCACTACTTCAACCAGCGGGGCGAGGTTCTGGGCAAGACCCGGGGCTGGCAGATTCGGGCCGAACGCACCGCCGCGCGGGAACGCCAGAAATATACCTTCGAACCCTACCAGTACTCCCGCGACGAGATCCTGGCCATTCAGGAGGCGGTGCTGGGCGAGGAAATCCGGGGCAGCAACCCCCGCTGGTGGGAGGACGTGCAGGTGGGCGACGCCCTGAAGCCGGTGGTGAAGGGGCCCATGAGCCACGGGGATATAACCGCCTTCGTGGCCGGTTGCATCGGCGGCATATCCCACGGGATTCAACTGCGAGAAATGCAAAGACACCCGTCTTGGGGATTTACGGACCCCAATACGGGCGCCCAGGAGGCCATTATCCGGGTCCACGACATCCAGGAGGCGGCGGAGAGCGCCGGACTGCCCGGGGCCTACGACTACGGTTGCCAGCGCTGTTGCTGGATGGGGCACCTGCTGACCAATTGGGCGGGCGACGACGGCTTCGTCAAGAAGATGTACGTAGAACTGCGCCGCTTCAACGTGGTGGGTGATACCACCTGGTGCAAGGGCACCGTCACCGGCAAGCGGGAGGAAGACGGGGAAAAGCTGGTGGATCTGGAAATCTGGGGCGAAAACCAGCGCCAACAGATAACCACCAAGGGCACGGCTACCATCCGGCTGCCCTCCAAAGGGGCGGGTTGGTAGGGGGTAGTAGGCGGAGCAGGGACATCCTTACCGGAAGCTGGTTGAGTTATAATTGCGACTGACAAAGTATGTTCTGAGGGATTTGGAATTGGTCAAGCCGAGAATAAAGTACACGGTGGCCGACTACATGACTACCCCCGATGACAAGCGCTACCACCTGCTGGACGGGGAGTTGATTTTGGCCCCGTCACCTACCGACAGGCATCAGGCGATCATTGGGGTACTGTTTTTTCTGCTATATCAGTACAACTTGGAGACCGGCTGGGGACACGTGAGGATGGCTCCCCTGGATGTGCATCTGTCCGAATTCGACCTTACGCAACCCGACCTCCTCCTTGTGTCCAACGACCGCGCTTCCATCATCACGGCAGCAAACATCCAGGGAGCGCCCGACCTTGTGGTGGAGATTCTGTCTCCTTCTACCGAGAGGCACGATCGGGGATACAAGCGGACTATGTACGCCCGCAACGGAGTACGAGAGTATTGGTTGGTGGACCCCGCCGCCGAGACGGTTGAAATGCTGACTGAGGCGGAGGAAGGGTTTGTTACCGAATCCATCTTCCAGAGGGAACGAACCCTGCTATCGCCCCTGCTGCCGGGGTTGTCAATTGACCTGAATCGCGTATTTTCCGTCTAACTTCAACCCCGGCAGCCGTAGCCGACCGAAGGCACGGCAGGCCGGGTTCTAGGGACAAGGCATGGGAAGAGTAGAAGTAACCATAGCGGTAGGAGACCCCCAGGGCAACCACTTTGAAGAATTGGAAGTCCTGGTGGACACCGGGGCAACATTCACAAAAGTTCCCAGGGAACTGCTGGAAAAACTGGAAGTACCGGTGGAGCGTTCAGCCCTGTCAGAACTGGCCAACGGGCGAACCGTGTCACGGGACATTGGCCTGATAACCATACGACTGGAGGGACAAGAACTCCTGACTCCGGTCATATTCGGGGAGCAGGGTGAGCGTCCGCTATTGGGTGTGATTGCTCTGGAAGACGCCTTGTTAGACGTGGACGCTACGCACGGACGGCTGGCGCCAACAAACGCCCTGTTGCTTTGAACTGACGGTAGAAGGCAAGAGAAGAACGCTAGAGGGAACTGCCGCCAAGTTCTTACCAAACCCGCTCATGGTGAGCTTGTCGAACCGCGCCTTATTTCGGGGGCATCCTTCGACAGGCTCAGGATGAGCGGAACTACCTTATCGCCCCCGTCATGACCTGCCCTAAAGGGGGGAAGGAATCTTTCTTCATAGCCCAAACCGCTCCGCCGCCCGGGCAAAGCCATCAATGGCCCCCTCCAATACCAAGTCGTCCAGGCAGTAGGAGATGCGGAAGTGGCCCGGGGTGCCGAATCCGCGGCCGGGCACTACCAGTACATTCCATTCCTGCAGGGCGTCCACGAAGGCCGCGTCATCCTCCAGGGGCGACCTGGGGAAGAGGTAGAAGGCTCCCTGGGGCTTGACCATGGAGTAGCCCAGTTCGGTAAGGTGGGAATAGAGAAAGTCCCGCTTGCGCTGGTACTCCGCCACATCCACGCTGACACCCTGCAATCCCCTTACCACGTGCTGCATCAGGGCCGGGGCGTTGACGAACCCCAGGGTACGGGTGCAGAACACCATCCCGTCCACCAGTTCACCCTTGTTGGGATAGTCCGGGTGTACCGCTATGTAGCCGATGCGCTCCCCCGGCAGGCCCAGGTCCTTGGCGTGGGAATTGACCACGATAGTACGGTCATAGCGATTGAATACCTGCGGGTAGGAGAGTCCGTCGTAGATCAGGTGACGGTAGGGCTCGTCGCTGACGATGTAGATTTCGGTGCTCAGCTCCCGCTGTTTGCGCTGAAGCAGGGCCGCCAGTTGCTCAATGCGCTCCGCCGAATAGACCACGCCGGAAGGGTTGTTGGGCGAGTTGATAATGAGGCCGCGGGTGCGGGGCGTTATGGCCGCCTCGATGGCGTCCAGGTCCAGGTCGAATTCTTCGGTGGTGGGGACGATAACCGGGACGCCGTTATGGTTATCAATGTAGTAAACGTACTCGCCGAAGAAGGGCGACAGGATGATTACCTCATCGCCTGGGTTCAGGGTAGCCCGCAGCACCACATTGATGGCGCCGGCGGCCCCGCAACTCATTACGATGTCGGCGACGGAAAAGGGCAAACCCGTCTCTGTGGCCAGAGTTTGCGCTACGGCGTTCCTGGTTTCGGGATAACCGGCATTGGGCATATAGCGGTGCATGCCCCTGGCCGGATCCTGCGCCAGACGCCGCAGTTCTTCATTGAACTGCTCGGGCGGTTCCACCACCGGATTGCCCAGGGAAAGGTCGAAGACTTTGTCGTCGCCGTACTGGGCCTTCAGGGCGATGCCCACTTCGAACATCCGGCGAATCCAGCCGCCTTCTTCCATGGAACGGCGCACGTTATGGGAAATTGTCATGCCTCTTCATCCAATATCAAATTCGGCAAATGATCGAGTTTGAGCAAGGATACTCCCGATGCAGCTTTGGGTAGACCTGGCGCCATTCAGATAGAATCTGTCCCACAGCGGATTAGCGGCTGCCGTATAGCTGATAGTCATGGCAGGGTACCGCGGCCCAACTCCGGCCCGGCCATTCCCCATCGGAGAGAAGATGACCCTTATGAGGGTTTGCTGTCGGTCCCTGTTTTGCCCGGCTGGCCAGTTTGCGGCCCGGCGACAAGGAAGGCTTCCGGGGCCCTTTACTTGGCGGGCAGGCTGGAGGCAAAAGCCACCGATATATCAACCCAGTCCTTCAGAGCGGATTCTGACTCCAAGCCTTCCTCATCCACATAGACGAAGCCGCGCATGGGACGGCCGGTGAGATCGAATACCCTGGCATTGGGGCTTTGCAGGGCTTCTTCGTAACGGTCGGGTCCGGTCCTTACCACCAGGTTTGACTTGTCCACGCAGCAGCACATGTTGCCATTGAGCATAAAGGCCAGGCCGCCAAACATTTTCCGCTCGGTGATATTTTCCCGTGGGGCCAGAACGCTTCTCACGCGGTGGGCCAGTTCTTCGTTGTACGCCATTTGCAGCCTCGGGCGCCAGGCTATGTGTCCCCTGGGCTCGTGCCTGTAGTCCTTAATACCGGCTGAATCTGCAGCCAAGGGAATTTTACCATTAACATAACCCAAAAAGCATAAAAAACGGCCACTATTGGCAGCCGAGGCAATTGTCTTAGTTTAGGCGGCAATATATAATTATGAATATCAAAGATATATTTGGTACAGCCGGGAGAGGCTGTAGCCTAAGGAGCGGAATTATGGCAGATAATGGACTGGACAAGTTTGTAACCGGAATGGTCTTCGGCGCCGCAATGGGGGCTGTTTTAGGCCTGCTGCTGGCGCCCAAGCCTGGAAGCGAGACCCGGCAGATTGTGCGCGAACGCGCCGGTGAATACCTGGATGTGGCTCGGGAACGGGCCGGCGAGTATGCGGGGCCGGTGCGGGAACGCGCCGAGGGATACATCGGCACCGCCCGGGAGCGGGTATCCAACATGCGGCGGCGTGGCAACCAGGAAGCTGCAGAGGAGCAGGTGTCGGCCCCGGTTCTCGAGGACGAGTAAGTTACCTTGGAGGGACCTTGACGCCGCCTGGAAGGTTTTCGTGGCA
Organism: Chloroflexota bacterium; assembly: GCA_009840135.1. GTDB lineage: Bacteria > Chloroflexota > Dehalococcoidia > Lucifugimonadales > UBA3495 > Bin22. The sequence goes on from VXOH01000105.1 coordinate 25,504, forward strand.
GCGTTTCAGCTAAAGCAGGTTTATTTCAGCAGGGGCGGGTCTCAAACCCGCCCCTGTGCTATGCAGGACGAATGCGAAGTTCCCTAATACCCCTCGTGCCGAAACGGAGGAACCATGCTCTTGCCCCGGGGATTTTTTCGGCGGGCTCGGTATGGGCGGATTTCGGGGCCTGGGTTGGAAAGCTTCTTTTCACTAACTCGCGCCAACGTCCACGATGACGTTTCCGATGGCGCCGCCTTCCACGGCCAGGTGGGCGGCTACCGTCTCTTCCAACGGGAAGTGAGGGCCTACCTGGTGGGAAAGGGCTCCGGATTCCAGCCAGGCCGTAATATCGTCAACGGCGGCCTCCTTGGCCGGTTCCGGCATTTCGTACACCAGGACGTTGCGCACCACGGTGTTGCTGCGGCGAAACTGCAGCGGCACCGGTGGCTGCTGCATGGTTCCCCAGGAATAGATGGCCACCACCCCGTTGGCCTTCAAGACCTGGCCGGTAACCGGAAAATTACCGGCAAAGTCAACCTCGACGATGTGGTCCACTCCCTCTCCACCGGTTAAATCCATGATGCGGGCCACAACGTCTTCGGTCCGGTAGTTGATGGTGTGGTCAGCACCGGCGGCGGCGGCGATGGCTGCCTTGTGGTCGGAACTGATGGTGCTGATTACCGTGGCGCCAGCCAGTTTGGCTTCCTGGATCGCGTAGTGTCCCACCGCGCCGGCGCCACCGGGCACCAGGACGATCTTGCCCTCCACCGGTCCGTCGGCGAAGAGACAGCGGTGGGCGGTCATGGCGGGAACTCCGAGACAGGCGCCCTGCTCAAAACTGATGGAATCCGGCATCGGGATGGCATGTTCAGAGGGCTGCAGGGTGTATTCGGCAGCCGTTCCGAAGGGCCTGCCGAACTGGGACTCGAACAGCCAGACGCGTTCGCCCAGGCGGGACGCCGGCACTCCCGCGCCTACGCGGTCAATGACGCCCGAGCCGTCCTGGTGGGGTATTACCCTGGGGTAGGCGAGGGTGGCGCTCGTTCCCAGACGGCGTTTCCAGTCGGAAGGGTTCACGCCCGAGGAAATTACCTTGACCCGGACCTCGCCCGGGCCGGGTTCCGGGTCCGGCATCTCGCCCACCTGCATTACTTCCGCCGGGCCGTTTTGTTCGTACCAGACTGCTTTCATGGTTTGACCTGCCTGATAAGTATTGAATGGCGGTCCAACTGGCTCGTTCGGGGAACCAAACAAGGTTGCCAGCAGAGGATGAGCCGGTTTGCAAGACCGGCATCAGCTACAGCCCCAACCGCTTAACCAGTTCCTCGGCGGTTACGTTGGCCCCGCTGAGGCCCCTGGCGTCCTGGGCGGCGAGGAATACGGCGGCCTTGACCATATCTTCGGGGGTGGCCCAGGTGGAGAAGTCGGCGTCGGGCCTCTGGGCCTGGAATCCCTCGGTGATGACCGGGCGCAACGGGCGCAGGACGTTGACCGCGATGTTGTATTTTCCCAGTTCGGCGGACAGTCCCCAGCTGAGGCGCTCGATGGCGGCCTTGGCCACGCCGTAGGCCTGACCCATCATGGCGATATCGTCGGAGGACTCTGCGGACAGGGTGGAGGAGAAGATGTTGCCGGCGGCGTGGGAAGAGACGTTGATGATGCTGCCCCCGCCCTGTTCCACCATGATGGGTGCCACGGCGCGGCAGCCCAGGTAGGTGGCCCGCAGGTTGATGTCCAGCACCAGGTCCCATTCCTTGACGGTGGATTCCAGGAAGGGCCGGTAGGTGCCGATGCCGGCGTTGTTTATGAGTATGTCTATGGCGCCGAAAGCGTCCAGGGTCTGCTCCACCAGGGAACGGATGCTTTCTTCCTCGCGCACGTTGCAGCGGACGGGCAGGGCCTGTCCGCCCAGGGCCTCGATTTCGGCGGCGGTGGCGTAGATGGTACCCGGCGCATTGTCCCGCTCCGACTCGGACCGGGCGGCTACCACCACACTGGCGCCGGCTTCGGCCAGACCGAGGGCCATGGCCTTGCCGATGCCCCGGCTGGAGCCGGTTACGATGGCCACCTTTTCCGTTAGCGACATGGACGCTCCCTTACATCTGAAAGTGGGCACATTCGGAAGTGGGTCAGTTGCCCAGCTAACCCCGGTTGGACATTCGGTAATGTCGGTCCAGTTCCGAGGCGTAGTGAAGGCCGAGCCGGCGCCCATGCTCGTCCAGCCAGCCGCTGAAGCTGGTTGCAGCCAGCGGCGGGGCGGAGGATACGAGCAGATTGGCTGCCAGGCCCTCAATTTCCTCGCGGGTCAGCACCACATCCCGCACCATCCAGCCAACCATCCTGGACAGCGACAGGGCCAGGGCCGGCGGGGCGTGCATCAGCCGGGACCGGCTGCTTACGCTGCGGGCCACCAGCCGGACCAGCTCGTCAAAGGTGTAGGTCTCGGGGCCGACGGCGTCGGTGACGGAGTCCTCCGGGCTGTTGCCGGCGGCTACGACCAACTCTGCCAGGTCTTCGACGAAAACGGGCTGGGCGGCGTACTGGCCGTGGCCGGCTATGGGAAATACGGGGAAGCGGCGCAGGGCCCAGGCGATGTTGTTAAGCAGGATGTCGCCCTCGCCGAACACCAGGGCCGGGCGGACGATGGCGTAGGACAAGCCCGACTCCATGATGGCCTGCTCGACCAGGGCTTTGCCACGAAAGTAGGGCAGGGTCGAGTCCACCGAGGGGTTGGTAATGCTGACGTGCACCAGCCGGTTTACGCCGGCCTCAACAGCGGCCCGCACCAGGACGCGGGAATTCTCCACGGCGCGGGCAAAGGTGATTTCGCCGCTGGCGAATCTGACCCAGTAGGTGTTGTACAGGGTTTGCGCGCCCCGCAGGGATTCCGCCAGCGCCTCCGGTCGGTGAAAGTCGAAGGGGATGGCCTGGACTTGGCCGTGGAAGGGGTCGGCTGCAGTGCCCTGCACGTGGGGACGGCCGGTGAGGGTCTGCACCGGCCGCCCGGAATCCAGCAGTCGCTGGGCGATGTAGCGGCCGGTAAATCCGAAGGCGCCGGTGACGATGTCGGGGGGTGTGGTGGCGTCAGGCATAGTACGGATTCTAGCACGATTAGTACTCCTTTTGGCCGAGAACCTCCGATACCTTGAAGTCTTTTTGGTAAGGGCAAAATAGATTTGCTACGAGTTGGAAGCTTAAGTCGTTAAAGTTGCCCCATACCTCGCCAAAATCAAACGGCGCGGCGTTATGCTACAGCCGCTGCGCCGTTTGTTTCTTCGCAAGGTAAGAACTATTGGACCGATGTGGGTGAGAATGAGTTACACCAATCCAAGGAAATAATCAGGGTGCGCTCGTTGCCTCTGCCAGCCTCTGCCACTTGCCTTCCTGGCCGTTGGTTATTAGCCAAACCAAAATGACAACTAACGCTAAAGCAAGGAGCGACAACCCGTCAGAAAATATACCTAACTGATTTTGCCCTGCGAGGTCATCTATGGTTTCTGGTTGGTTCCCCGTTAACAGGTTTCGCAAGAAAATCTGCCCGATTAAGCCGTTGACTATCCAGAGGAACCACCAAATCGGCATTAACAAAGACCTTGGCCCGCGAGCTTCACTTCGAAGCCAAAGTTCCTTGACCACCTGGTAAGGTCGCCACAGGTTCAAGAATGGGCAGAACCACCAGCCCACGGCCCCCCAAGGAGAAAACCGCTTGGCTTGTTCGCCGGGGAACTTCAGGATGTCTGCGTTATCCGATATTCGGTAAATCCAGAACAAGAAGGCAACGATTGCCAGAATAGTTACGCCGACGAATATATAGCCCACCACGGCCTGCCGGAGGTCATTGGACTCGGCCTCTTCAGTAGTGATTGGCTCTCCGGCTTGAACTTGGGTTATGAGGCTTAATTCCATGTAACTTGAAACTATGGATGCCACTGTCACAATTCCAAGCAGGACGAAGCCGACAATTACAATGATAGCAAGGTTGCGGGGAGCTCGGTAATGCCGAAGTGCGGCGTTAACGAGCGGTGATTCGTTAGCCATTTGGGTTTCTCCCGTTCAATTCAGGTTTAGGCTGCGCAACATTAGCAAAAACTATGGAAACGATGTAGGGCTGGGTGTGCTTTCGCGCTCCCTCGGAAACAATCAAGGTAGGCCAGCGCGTCCGACATTTAGACGGCCTGCCTCCTGATTAGTCGTCGTCGGGCAGGTCAAACAGAGACGGGTGCCAGCGCCAGACGGTGAAGTCTTCGAACTTGGTGTGGCCGCCCAGGCTGTATTCGTACCCTTGTGAGTCGCGGTCGACTACCACCAGGTAAATCCGGTTGGCTGTGGGAATGTCCCCCAGGTCGAAGTTAATGACGCCTGCCCTCCTGTTGTTGATGTAGAGATGCCCAGTGCTATCTTTCACTATAAGTTGGATGCGGTTCCTGTCCCCCTTTTGGAGGTTCATTCCGATTACGTCCTCTACTATGCGACCCTGCCACTTTTCTCCCACCCCCGAACTTCGCCAGTGGTTAAAGCTCCCACCGAAGATGCTCCCTACTTCGATGAGATGGAAAGAACCTGGCGTGTCGTTGCGGAACTGGATGCCAAAGTTCCAATTGGACTCACGCGGCTCGAAGGGCACGACCACGGTCACGTCTATCATCACGTCACCGCTTATGTCGGGCCCCCTGTGCCTCTCGATTTTTCCGTCCGCTTCTTCGTGGAAGATGACACCCGATTCCGGTCCGTAGAAGGGTATGCCCGGATTAGGTGTAGGTGTGACCGTGGGGGTAGCCGTGGCAGGCGGGACGTAGTTTGGATTTACCGCAAGGAAATCTTGGTACATTGACGAGTGCCATTTCCAGATGGCTACGTCCTTAAACGCGGTTGACCCTGCGTGGTCATCATCCACGATGAGGGCGACTCTGTCGCCTCCAGTATCAATGTCCGCAGGGAAGGAGCCAAGTAGGGTGCCGTTCACGTACGCCCAAGCCACATCTCCCACCACGATGACTTGGAACAAGTTCTCCTCCCCGGGAGCGGTGTTGATGGCGTCATTTGGCTGGGCGAGGAACCCGAGATAGTTGCCCGAGCCCAATTTCGCGTACCTCTCCCACTCCGGTACGCTCTCCAGGGTTGTGCTATAGAAGTCATTGGTGTCACCCCACCGGAAGAGAAAGCCATGCTCCCATTTTAAGCTACCGTCATCGTAAGGATTAACGAAGTTAGCCTCCACAAGAAAATCCCCACTAACACTCGCAAGCCGATACACCTCCAAACGCCCATCGTCTGGTTGGTGCACCAGCTTATCCGAATATGGCCCAAAGAGTAGGAGTGACCGGTCGTATTTCGTGGGCGGCAAGGGGGTGCTGGTCGGCCTTGGAGTAACTGTTGGCCTTGGCGTACTGGTTGGCCGGGGCGTTGGTGTGATTGTTGGAGTTGAAGTGGGTGCCGCAGTAGGGGTAGCGGTCGGAGTCGGAGTTGCCGTCGGCTCAGGCGTAAGCGTAGGTGTAGCGGTAGGCATGGGTGTTGCTGTTGGCGTGGGTGTTGGGGTAGGCGTTGCAGTAGGTGTTGTAGTAGGACGGGGTGTAGGCGTGGGCCTCGGTGTGGCGGTCGGATGGGGCGTCGCGGTAGGCTCGGGAGCAGGTTCAGAAACTGGCGTGGCCGC
>VXOH01000104.1 GCA_009840135.1 Chloroflexota bacterium
CGGCTGGGGCGACCAGCCCATTTCATCTCTGACCCCGATTCTGGAAGTCATCGAAGCTCAGCTAGGCCCTCGCGGCCGCATGGGGCCGCAGGGCGAACCCGGCCCGGCCGGCGAAATTGGGCTGCCTGGCCCGGCAGGTGAGATGGGACCCGTCGGCCCCGAAGGCCCGGCCGGAGAAACCGGGCCGGCTGGTCCCGCCGGCCTCCAGGGCGTGGCCGGCCCGACAGGACTGACCGGACAGGTCGGCCCCCAGGGCCCCGTCGGTCCGACAGGCCCACGCGGCAGCGCGGGACCGGTCGGTCCTACCGGACATACCGGGGCCAAGGGAAATACCGGCTCCACCGGCCCTCGAGGCTCGGTAGGCCCCGCCGGCCCACGCGGCCCCCAGGGTGTCCAGGGTCTCCAGGGACCCAAGGGCGCAGTGGGACCTGCAGGTCCGGCTGGTGGGCCCGCCGGGCCCCAGGGCATCCAAGGCGAAAGGGGTTCGGTGGGACCCCAAGGCCCCCAAGGCTCACAGGGTCCGCAAGGATTACGTGGAGCCCAAGGGCCGGAGGGAGCACAGGGAGACCAAGGTCCCGCTGGAGCTCAAGGGCAGACCGGCCCAGCCGGTGCTAAAGGCGATCCCGGCAACAGATGGCACACTGGGGCAGGCGCTCCAAGCGGAACTAACCCGACTTCCATCCAAGGTGATCTATACTTGGATACGACGAATTGTGCAATCTACGAGCGTGACAGTGGAGCATGGGGGACCACCGCCATTTTGACATTCACCAACTGCCCAGGCTAACGTTCTGTCACCTTTAACGGACCAAGAAAAGGCCCGCCACACAGTCCAACTAGATGGCGGGTCTTGCTTTTTTCAGAACCACCCAGAATGGCAGGTAAAATCTCTACCGCCTAGTCACCCCTCGCCGGGTTGAATACCAACCAGTTGGCCACCGGCCCCGCGCTGCGGCTCCATTCGTGGGCGCAATAGGGCGGGATGAGAATCGCGTCACCCTCCGAGACGGTGTACTCCTGCCCGTCGCAGGTAAGGATGCAGCTGCCCTCCAGGAAATAGGCCAGGTGTTCCCACTGGTGGGTATGGTCCGGGCTCACTTCACCCGCCGCCATGCCCCGGTGGGACAGCGTGTACCGCTTGGCCCCGTCCTCGGCGGTCAGGACCGGTCGGGCCGCGCCGGGGCTGGTGTCCAGGTCGGCCAGGTTCTTGATGACGGGAGGCTTGCCGGTGCCATGTCCCCCGCTGTTCTTCGCGCCCCCGCTGAGCGACGATACCAGCAGGTTAATCTCAATTCTCCTGATGTCCCCCTCCCCGCCGTCGTTCAGGGTGTAATGGTCCACGTTGCCGGGTATGAACATGGCATCGCCGGCCTTGACCGGATAGTTAACCCCGTCGCAGACCAGGGTTCCGGACCCCTCGATGATGAACACCTCATGCTCCCATGCGTGTATGTGGTGGCTGCTGGTTTCCCCCGGCGCAATGTGCGAGTAGCTCAGGGTGGTGGTGGGCGGATTGTCTCCCAGGTTGATCAAGCGCGCTCCCCCTCCTCCGGGGGTAAAGTTGCCGCGGTAATTCCTGATTATCGGTTCCATTCTCCCTCCAGGTTAAGACAGTTAATCAATATCCCAGCCCGCGCAGGTCCGGCGGTTGGCCGCCAGGCCCCGCGTAGGGCCGTGCCAATGACAATGCGTGGCCCAATGTTAATCCGCTCGTTCGGTCTGTTCAAGCGTTGCCTTGGCTCAACCACGGCCTTTCGATTATCCCTTCCCCCTTGACGGGGGCGGAACGTCCGCCTGTGGCGGTAAGGTCAGGATAGGCGTGGAGTCTGCGTCGTTCTAAGCAACATCCCCTCATCCTAACCCTCTCCCGCCAGGCGGAACGTCCGCCTATGGCGGGGGCGAGGAGACTTTGCAATCGTCCTGTGGGCTCAACCGGTTGCCGAAAGCGCCGCTTTCAACGAACTCGAGCGGCCAGGGCAGCAGTCCAAAATAGACCTTAGCCGTTGCCCGTTTTGGTTGACGCTCCTAGGGGGCTATGCTAGTATCGCAAAACAAACACCCGGCCTCGCTTCTCCTTGAACCAGTGTGCTGATTGACAGGGGAAAACGGGCAGTCCCTCAGGAAACAGAGTCAGGATGAACTTTCGCCAGCGGCTGAACCTCGTCTCTCCGGAAAGGGAGACGGTATTAACCATAGGCGTTTTTGATGGAGTTCATCGGGGCCACTCCCACCTGCTCCAGCGCCTGATCTCGCTGGCCCGCCCGGACTTTCAACCCGCCGTGCTGACCTTCTCCAACCACCCCGTAACCGTGCTTCAACCGCAGCGGCAGGTCTCTTTCCTTACAACTTCCGACGAGAAAGAACGCCTGCTGCGGTCCGAAGGCATCGAACTGGTGGTCTCCCTGGAATTTACTGAAGAACTGGCCCAGCTGTCGGCCCGGGAGTTTGTATCCCTCCTGGTGGACAGTCTCAACATGAAGGGCCTGGTGGTGGGACCGGACTTCGCGCTGGGCAGAAACCGGGAAGGGACCACCGGCAGGTTGGCGGAACTGGGCCAGGAAATGGGTTTCTTCGTGTATGTATCGGAGCCTTTGCTCCTGGAGGAGACGCTGGTGAAGAGCCGCGTAATCCGGCAAAAGATATCGGAAGGGGACGTGGCTACCACCCGCCGGCTGTTGGGCCGGGAATATTCGCTTACCGGCCAAGTCATAACTGGAGACCGCCGCGGCCGGCAGTTGGGCTTTCCCACCGCCAACGTGGACGTGAGCAAGGCCATGGCCCATCCCGCCGACGGCATCTACGCCACCTGGGCCGTGGTTGACGGCGTCCGCCGCCCATCAGCCACCAGCATCGGCGTGCGTCCAACCTTCGGTCTGACTGAACGCCTGGTTGAAGTTTATATCCTTGACTTTGATGGCGACCTGTACGGCCAGGACCTGGAAGTCCAGTTCGTGGAGAAACTCCGAGACCAGGAAACCTTCACCAGCCTGGAAGCGTTGGTGGAACAGATAAATCTGGACGTGGCCAATACGCGGGAGACCCTGGCCATAGCGGGAGGCGCCAATGGCCCTTAGTCCAACGGAATTGCGGCGAATTACCCAGCGGGGCGTCAGCAACATCATTATCCGCGAGGATTTCGTCAGGCTGCTGCAGGAAGGAAAACCCCTCAGGTTGAAAATGGGTTTCGACCCCAGCCGCCCCGACATTCATCTCGGCCACGTGGTAGGGCTTCGCAAACTTCGCCAGCTTCAGGACCTGGGCCACCGGCTAATCCTCATCGTGGGGGACTGGACGGCCCAGATTGGCGACCCCAGCGGCCGTTCCGCCACCAGACCCATGCTCACCCACGAAGAAGTGATGGAAAATGCCCAGTCCTACCTGCAGCAATTCTTCAAGGTGGTTGACCGTGACCGCGCCCAGGTGGTTTACCAGAGCGAATGGTTCGGGAAATTTTCGCTGGCGGATGTTATCGGCCTCACCGGTCGCTTTACCTGTCTATTTTAAACAACTGCGCGCCCCCCAGACGTATATGCTGAGGGGGTGGGGGGGGGGTGGTTTTTAAAAATAATTTGGGTG
>VXOH01000177.1:0-20793 GCA_009840135.1 Chloroflexota bacterium
GCGCATATGTGTAAAACACACACACTAAAACCGGGGGGGGGCACTTGCTTTTTAATCCTGGAAACCGGGCGGTTGCCGGCAACCGCCGTTTGGCAGGCCAAGGTCGGCGCCCTATTGCGCCATTCCGTTTCGTTCCATGACTTCCTGGGTGCGGCGGTCGGCCAGCCGGCGAAGTTCGCTGGCATTTGCCCTTTCCGCGTCCAGCCCGCGATAGACATCACTCTCGTAAGGGGCCCAGGTGCTGGCCAGGCTGCGCAGCGCGGCTCCTTCCCGTTCAACCGCTTCAGACAGCAAATCGGAACTGGGACGGAGGTAGGCCGCCTGGGACAGATTCCGTACCTGTGCCGTCAGGGCGCTGAAGCCCTGGTTGAACCGGTTAAGGTCATTAATGGCCTCGGCGCGGTCGCAGTCTCCCTCGGTGCGCACCCACTGGTCGAAGTCCTGGTGGAAGTCGTCCCAGTCATCCATGAGGGCAGCGAAGGCCCTGGTGAACTCGGCCAGCGCTTTCTTGTCTTCCTCGCTGACACCCTCTATCAGGGCGTCCAATTCCCTTACAGCCTGTTTTCGGGTAATTTTAGTTTCGTCCAGGGTGTCTTCGAATACATCGAAATGGTCGGAGAAATCGGCGTCGGCAGAGGGGCCGCCAGAACCATCCGGCGACTGGGAATCCGGGCCTTTTGAATCGCCGCCTCCGCCGAAAAGAGATGGAATCGGGGGTACCGGACCGGCGGCTCCGTTGCCGGAACCCTGGGCCAGGGGGGCTTCCTGCTGCAGCGAATCACCCGGCGCCAGGCTTTCGGCGGGTTGGCCTTGCGCGGAACCCTGGGGCGCACTGCCGGAGCCCTCGGAGCCCTGGCCGCCGTCGGCGTCGGACGCCTCGCCGGCCTCGGAGCCTGCACCGCTGGAGGAATCACCCGAACCATTGGCAGCGCCATCATCAGCCTGGCCGCTGCTGGCCTCGGCCTTGACAATCCTGCGGAAAGCGTCGAGAAGGTCTTCCAGAGCTTCAGCTTCTACTTCCGCTGCTTCTACCAGTTGATCGTGGACAGGGTCGGTAACCTTGTCGGAAGGAATGTCCTCCAGGCTCTCCAGCACCGACTCGTGCTCTTCCACCAGGGCCCTCAGGCGGGTAACAATCTGGGGAGCGGTCAGGTCAATGTAATCGTCCTCGAGCTCTTCGTAATTGTCATAAAAGAGCTCCCAAGCCTGCTCAACAGGCGCCAGGGCCTCCGCAAACTCCTCGGCTATGGCCTGATCTTCAGGCTTGTCCAGTTCTTCGAGCTTATCTACTTCAATGGAAGCCATCCGGAGCAGATTGGAAGCATTGCCCCTTTCCGTCTGGGAGTTTTCCAGGAGGGTGGGACTACCCGGCTGCCAGTTGTCGCGCAACAACCGGAGCGCCGTTTCTTCGTTGTTGGCCGCGAGAATTACGTTGTCGGGCAATTCCCTGGCGATGCCCTTGCCGGGCAGGTCCCTGGCTTGTTCGGTGATGGCGCTGAAGTCGCTGGCAAAAGCCCGCAGGGCTTCCAGAGCCGCCGTGCGGTCACAAGCGCTTAGCTGGGCCCTCCAACTGTCGAAATCGCTGTGAAACGCGTCCCAATCGTCGTTAATGGCTTTCTGGTCGGCGGCGAACTGGGCCAATACATCCTCGGAAACTTCAACCTGCGCCGCCGAGGAACCGCCATCGGACATTGAATCAACACCATTGCCAGGGGAAGGGCTGGGAGATTCGTCGCCGACGTCTGTAGCGCAGGCCGCCGCTCCCATGAGTAGCAGGATCAGGATGGCGAATAGAGCCGGAGAAAGGTTCCGGACCAGCCTCTTCTTCATTTAGTCTTATACACCCCTGCAAAATCGTCTGCCAGTCCGGTCCTGAATGTTCCGGCATTGAGCTGTTTGACTATAGTTTCCAATCCCTCTGGTGTGTCAGCCAGCGCCACCAGCACATCCCTTTCACCGGATCGATCAAGCAGCAGGACCGCAGTCTTTTCCAAGGGAATGCCGGGTGTGAACGGCGCCGTGAGGGACTCGCCTACGCGGACTCCGGCGGAGTCAAGATATCTGGCAACGGTGGAGCTATCAGAATACAGACCAAGGAACACCGTGTCCTGCCCGGAGTTTTCCACTTCCCGCACGTCGGCGTTGATGCCAAGGGAGAGCAGTGACCGCTTGAGATTGGCTCCCAGATCGAACAAGTCGGGCTGGCCGAGGAGGATATCCACGTCGCCCTTGAAGAATCCTGGATAGTCAGTCAGCCGGTAGTCCCGCTGATTTTCGGTCAGAAAATCGGCAATGTTGGCAACCAACCGGTCATTGTCGCGGATGGCGTTGTAAGGCGGGATCATAAAGGTCAGGTCGTGGACCGCCAGCACGTTCCGGTTGGCCCCCGTGGCCAGGGGCGCGCGGGGCAGGCTGCGCCTGGAAATGCTGGACAGGGTTTCGCCATCGGTCAGCGCCAAATATTCTCCCGACGTTTCGATGGAGCCGGCATAGAAAAACACCGTTTCGCCCACCCCCGCCGTTACGGTATGGGGGCGGAAGTCGCGCACAAAAAATTCCTGGAAGTTGGAATCGTGCTCAGCCAGGTTGTAGAGATAGTCGGGGCGGAAGGAAACCCCCAATCTTTCGGAAAGGCTGTTAATCTGATTGGGCCGGCCCGGTTCGGCAACAAGAAAGACCTTGCCCCCCCGCTCGGCGAAGTCCACCACCAGGTTCGCCTCCGCCGGCTCGTAGGGGCTTATTGGTGAGATAACAACGAAGGCGTCAGCGCTGCGAAGCGCCTCTTCCAGCGCCTTTTCCCCGGGCTCAACGAGGAACTCGACATCATAACCCCGGCTGTAGACGCGGTTTATTATTCGGGTTATTTCGTTGGTGGAGAAGGCATTGCGGTGGCCGGTATCCACCAACAGGCTGCCTCGATTGGTAGCCCCCACCGGATTGGCGGCGAAGATGGGTTCGTCCTGGAAAGCCTGCGGGCCCTCCGGGATAGCGAGGATCTCTTCAAAGTAGATGTCCGGGGCTTCCGGTGGCGTGTATCCACCCCGGTAAAAGAACTGGTAGGAAGAGAAAAAAGTTACCAGGAAGACCACGATGGCAAAGGCTGGCAGTATAAGGAGTTTCCACACTTTAAGGACCTGCTCCAACATGGAGATAGTAGAACTGGGGATGGCTTACATCCATCGGCAAGTCTGGAAAAGCCTCCTGCGGCGAGACGCCAAAGACATTGTGCTCCAGCGGCCGCTTCAGCGCCTGCTGGTCCACCCAACTATCCGTCCAGGTTTCTGTTGCTGAGAGGTCGACGCTTTCATTGCCGTACTCAAGGTTCCCTTCCTGTTCGGAGGCCAGCCCTGCTGACGAGGGAATCTGTGGAGACTGCCGGCTGATGAAAAGATTCATTAGATGGGTGTCTGACTCGGTCAGTGGGGTGTTCGCGGACCCGTCGGCGGAGTAAATTCGGCGCAACTCTTGGACGAAGAGGCGGTTCACCTCCACGTTCACGTTCACCAGATCGTAGTTTTCGATTCCGGCCAGTTCGGCGGCCTTGTCATAGGCCTGGGAATCGCTGCCAATTTCGTCAGCGAAACCCAACCGTACGGCGTCCATGCCGGCGTACAGGCGGCCATCGGCCAACTCGGTGCGGGAAATCTTGAGCCTGTCCCCTCGCTCGCGCACGGTCATTTCGATGAAGGCTTCATTGAGCCGGTCCAGGGTGGCAACCCAGTCCCGCCGCGAACTGCCCGTCAACTTGTAAGGACCGGTGAAGGTGATGAACTCAGGAGCGCGGGGCGCAAGGATGGAGGGCGTACCGGCCACAACGCCGACGTTGCCCACCAGGGTAGAAGTCTTGCTGAAGGTGTAATTTGTACCCAGGGCCATCATGTATCCGCCGCTGGCCACAATGCCGTTCATGACCATTACGACCGGCTTCTCTTCACGAAGGCGGCGGGTTTCGATGTACAGTTGTTCGCTGGCGGAGGCTCCGCCTCCCGGAGTGGCAAGCTTTATGACTACCGCTTTAATGTCGGGGTTGCGGCGGCAGTAGTCCAGATAGGCGGTGATTATTGCGGAAGAATCTTCATTGAGGGAAGTGTAGGGGATGTCAATGACGCCAACCTTGGGTTTGCCGGGGAAGACATTAAAGAAAACAACGTAGCCAATGGCTATTCCGGCGATGGCCAGTACTGGGGCAGCGACGTACCAACTAATCAGGAATCGTCCCAAGGCTGCGAGTATTCGCATTCCCACCGTCGTTTTCTACAGGCGCTTCAGCCTGAGAACGGGTCCGGAACCTTCGTTCCGGCATCGAGATTGAAATAAGCTGGGTATCGATACTATCCCACGCGAGTCAGGGTGTCAACGCCGCCGCAATGCCTGGCAGCCATGTCCGTGGACCTATTACGCCATACCAGCTACTTCACCATACGAAGGCAGGACATGTTCGGATTCCTTCGTTCATTGATTCGTCCGAAATGTTAAATAATATGCCGACTTTCAGTTCGAACTGAGCCCTGAAGGCGCTGGCGGTGAGACTCGCCCAGTCGCTATTGGGACGGTGGATTGGGATGGTGGAAAGGGATCTTGGTGCAGTTTTAGTACTCAGTCAAGCTTGCAATAACAGGGAAAGACCCGTTCGTCCTGAGCCTGTCGAAGGGCCGCCGACCTGTGGTTCGACAAGCTCACCACGAACGGAGCATCGTGCAACCCCCTATTCCTGCTTCGACTGAGTACTAGTCGCCGCCGGCTTTGAGGTCAAATTTATTGAAGGCCAGGACAGCAAGGCAAGCCAGGCCGCAGGAATAAGCCGCAACTATGGGAATGTACCAGGCTGCCCCGAACAGATGGCTTTCCCCTTGCAGGCCGAGGGTTACGCCCCGCAGGGTCCACGCAGTAAATTCCCGTATTGGCCAGCCTTGAATTTGACCCAATCCCTCTGCCAGGGGGTAGAAGACTGCCTCAAAGAAAATCAGGCCAATGCCGATGCCCACGGTGAAGGCTACCGACTGGCGCCAGTGGGCCAGCGCAATGCCGAGGGAGAGATAGAGGAAGGAGTTGAGAAGAGACGCACCCATGCTCTCCAGCCCGTCTCTCCATTCGAGGAAACCGGGATTTGAGACCAGGGCAAAGAGAGTGGCCGCTCCCAATGCAAATATGTGTAGAGCAACGAGCAGCACAACGCAGGCCAGGGCTTTGGAACACAGAATGACGAGGCGCGAGGTGCCTCTTGCCGCAAGGGTTCGGCAGGACCCGCCCTGCAAGTCCATGGCGTATATGAAGGCGGCCAGGACAATTGCAAGAAAGGGCGATACAGCCCCCACGGCGCCGGCGGCTACGGGGAAGTAGCCGACCTCGCCGAAGAAGTCTACCCACCCTTCGTTAAGCGCCGCCGCAACTCCCAGCGCCGCCAGCACTATGAAGGCAACCAACGCGAGCAGGACCAGAGCGCTGATCCTGCGGCGAAACCGGAACCATTCCCACTGTGCCAGGGTGAACATGCCGGTCATGATGTCCCTCCCGACTGGGGGCTTTCAATTCTTCCGACTGCGGCCAGGTATTTTTGCTCCAGCCCGGCAGAGGATTTCCCCGGATCCGACGGTCTCATCAGGATGGGGTAGATGCCTTTTTCAGCAAGGTCGCGGGATATTTTCCATTCTTCTCCCGCCTCTGCCGCTACCATTACGGTGTCTGGGACGGCGCCGGGCGCTTCCGAAGGTGTGGGGCCACCCAGGATGGTCCAGCCATTTGCCTCCAGCACTCTTACGGCCTCCGGGTTGTTGGTTGTACCGACCTGGATTTGCGCGGCATGGGTCTCGGGAGCAGTCATCGGACCCTGGTCGGCCAGGTTGCCGCGGAAAATAATGGCGTAGTGGTCGCAGGTAAGTTCTACTTCGTGCAGCAGGTGGCTGGACATTATGATAGTCCGGCCCGAAGTCTTGCCCAGGCTGCGGACCAGTTCCCGCATTTCAACCATTCCCTCGGGGTCCAGCCCGGTGGTGGGCTCGTCCAGCAGGAGCAGGTCGGAGCTTCCCAGCAAGGCGGTCGCGATACCCAGACGCTGTTTCATTCCGGTGGAGCACTGGCCGAACTTACGATGGGCGGCATTGCCATCCAGCCCAACTTCGGCAAGGAGCCTTTCCACCTCGTCGGGGTCGCTTCCCCCGCCGGCAATGGCCTGGACGCAGCGCAGGTTGTCGCGGCAGGTCATGTGGGGCCAGAGCAGTGGCCGGGATATGAGGGACCCGGTACGGGCCAGGGCCGCCCGGTGGTCGGATTCTCCCATGAGTTGAAAGCTGCCCGAGTCCGGGGAGACAAACCCGGCCAGGATACTGAGAAGGGTGGTTTTTCCCGAACCGTTGGGGCCCAGAAGCCCCAGCACGGTACCAGGGCGTACGTCCAAGTCCACATTTCGAAGAGCGGTTACCTTGCCGAAGTTTCGGCAAAGACCCCTGGTGACTACGGCGGGAGTTTCATTGATAACGGGGGTGGCGTTGGCAAGCTGTTCCAAGTGGTGTCCTTTGGTGAAGGGGAGGTTCCCTTATGGGTCCTATTTCAAGCCCTGCAAGCAGACCTGGATGGCGTGATTGCCGAAATCTAGACTCGGGACAGGGGCGGCGGATCAAAGGGGGTGAACAATTGAAGCGCCGCTGAACCCTGTCGCCAATTAATACGCCAGTTCGCGCCGGCCAGATTGCCGGCGACGAAACATTTAAGAAAGGACTTTCTTCCTCAGGGCGCCGGATAATCGTCCATATTGAAGGGCTCACCGTTCAAGTTAATTGTGTCGTCGAAGAGTTCGGGCCGGCCGAAGGACTGCCTGGCGTAGCATCCGTTGCGGGCATTTCGCATCAGGCCCGCAACCCTTTCGGGAGAATCGCCGGAAGTCACGTCGTAGTGAATGGCTATTTTGTCGGCCTTCGCCTGGACCGTCTGCCTGAGGACAGAGCCTTCGGAAGAGACGGAGTAGGCGATGTTGGCCTTGACCTGTCCAAGGTCAACTTTCATCATCTGGGCGTACCGCTCCAGTTGGGTCATCTCTCAAAACAGGATGGCGACGGCGAAGTAGGTCATGGGAGAAGGGGCGGTGTTATCGCCCATGGGCGGTCCTTCGTCACACATTATGGTGAAGCCCCGCGCCTCCGCCTGTTTCTTCATGCCATCCAGGGTCATGGCATCGCCCTGGATGGTAAAGGAGCGGGATATTCGGTCGTTGTCCGGTTGCGCTGCCGGTGTGGTCATTGCCTCCTCCTCTCCGCTGGGGGTTGCCAGAGTATATCACGGAGGAATGGCTGCCAGTCCCTTCAGCCAGGAAACAATAGGCATTCAATTGCTGGCCCGCTTGAGGGAACCGGTGACGTTGGCATCAAGGCGGTTTGGTGGCCGGCGGCGCATGCGATAGAATGCAGGTTGAACCGGTGAAGATTTAATCAAAGCCAGGGCCTTGTCCTGGCCAGGGAGGGAACCATGCCTATTATTGACCATTCCCAGGCGCCGGAGGTGCCCTGGAGACCCGGATACAGGAAGTGGGACGTGGCGGGCCACGAGCAGGGAGTTACTAGCACCTTCAGCATCAATACCGCCGAACCAGGGGCCGGGGCGCCGCTGCATACGCACAGCATTGACGAGCTTATAGTCATAATGGAAGGAACCCTGGAAGTAAGCATGGACGGGGAAACCAGCACCGTCGGGCCTAACCATACCGTGGTGATTCCCCCGGGGGCGGAGCATTCCTTCCGGGTCACCGGGGACGACACCGCGCACCTGCTGGTGTTTTTTCCGGCTTTGAATCCATATTCCGACGAACATACCCATTACCTGCAGGGGGCTCGTCCCGCGTCGGTCAGCGAATAGACGGAAAAGCCGGATTGAGAAGCGGACTTAGCGCTCTCCATCTACCCCAGGCACGGACTGAGCAAGAGACAAACCGTTCGGTAGAGGAGTCCGCCGGCAAATAATCAGGAGGCTTCAAATGACCTGGATCAGGACCGAAGATGTGGGAATGCCCGGTATCATCAGTTCAATGTCCATCAATCCCAAAATGATGGAAGCCGTACGCAACCTGAACCAGGCCATCAGCTTCGGCGGTTCCGAACTTACGAGGGTGCAGGAAGAGTCCATTGCAACGGCCGTGTCGGTGGTTAACCGCTGCCGCTATTGAGCATCTGCCCACGGAGGGTTCCTCCGTCAACACTCGGATGATGCGGAATACGCCAGCCACGTCCTGCATGACTACACTAAAGCTGACCTGGATCCCCAAACGCGGGGGATGCTGGACTTTGCGGTGAAGCTGACCAGGGAACCCGCTAATGTGCGGGAATCCGATGTCGAAGAGTTGAGAGGGTTGGGCCTGAGCGACGAGCAGATTTTGTCGGTGGTGGGGATAACCTGCCTGTTCAACTTCATGAATCGGCTGGCCGAGGGCCTGGGCGTGGACATGGAGGCGGACCGTCAGCGGGCCATGGACGGCTGGGTGACCGGCCCTGCCAGGGGCCAGGACTGGTTGTGGTCATTCAAGGCTTCGACGGTTAACGGTTAACGGTCAGTGGTTAGTAATCAAGGCCTGAACGATTGGCGGACGATAGCAACGTATTTATTGAACCGCTCATGGTGAGCTTGTCGAACCATCCCTCTTTTCAGGGGCATCCTTTGTCAGGCTCAGGATGAGTGGACAGGACGTTGCTGCGACTTTGCAATCTTCATTGCAAGGCTGCCAAGATGCTTGCGTCCACCACACAGCACTTACCCCCACCCTCCGACTGTTTAACGATTATTCTGAAGCCACGGTGACAACTACCGCAGGGCTACGTGGCTTGGTAGTGGCTGTGGGTGAGGTTCTCCGTCCGTCGCGGGGGCGCACGGCTGTGCGCCCCTACCAGGTGAGAAGAGAATTCCGGGTTAAGCGTCATGCCATCGTGGGGGATTTAGCTGGCAAATGGAGGGGGAAGGCACATCCACACTGGCTTCAGGTCAATCCGGCCTGTTTTCGTGTATACCTGCCTTGTTCCAGTAGTCCCACAAGTTGGCTGCGTTCATCTTCATTACCCTGGGTGACGTGCCGTCCTGGCCCACGTCCATGGGGTAACGGTCGGTCAGGTCGGTAAGGTTCTCCACAGCTTCGTCCCGGGTCATGCCGCGCTCGACGGCGTTGCGGGCGTACTCCTTCCACTCCAGGATGTACTCGCCCTGCTCGTCCAGATAGCCCTTGTCGCAGAGCCTTCCGTGGCCGGGCACGAAGATTTCCTCATCGAGCCGCCTTAGCGACTCCAGGGCCCGCAGCCACTGGTCCGGATTGGCTTCCTGGATGTAGGTCTGAACCTTGTGGAAGATATTGTCGCTGGTAAAGACCACGCCTTCTTCCTTAATAAGGATGGCAGCCTGGTAGGGGGTGTGGCCGGGCATGTGAATCATCTGGAAGGTATGATCGCCGAGGTGGAGCGTCATGCCGTTGCGGAATGTGACCACCGGGGCGTTGGGAACATAGTTCTCCAGCAGGGCCGGTTCCTCCGGGCCCATGCCGGCGACCCGGGCGACGTGCTCCTCCAGGTTGGTATCCAGGATGCGCTGCCTGACGCCTTCGTGGGCAATTACCGGAACGTCGAAATAGGCGTTGCCGGTCCAGTGGTCGCCGTGGGGTTCGGTATTGATGATGTAGCGAAGCTCTCCATGCCTGGCGATTTCGGCTTTCAATTTAAGGGCGTCGCTGGGCTTCTGAGGGCTGTCAATCATAACCACGCCCTCGGACGTTACGACGAAGCCGTGATTGCAGCCCCGGACCTGGGTTTCCGCAAATACTGTGCTGGTTAGCTGCTCCATTGGTTTCCTCCCGTATATGAGCAGACGACCGGGCTGCCTCAGGGGGTGTCGGGAGCAGCCGGCGCCTGACTATTGAAAAGAGG
This sequence comes from Chloroflexota bacterium, assembly GCA_009840135.1. Classification (GTDB taxonomy): domain Bacteria; phylum Chloroflexota; class Dehalococcoidia; order Lucifugimonadales; family UBA3495; genus Bin22. The sequence goes on from VXOH01000177.1 coordinate 9,891, forward strand.
ACAACCACGGGCAAGGGGTTTATCCGAAACTCCTGCCCGTGGAAAGATCAGCCTGAACTTGCGCCCTCACCCTGACCCTCTCCCATAGTGAGAGGGGACTTATGAGTGAGATTGTTCCTACCGCGCAACGGGGGCGCCGGAAAAGGCTTCCCTCAGGCAGCCGGTGGCCTGGGCTACGGCGTCCTTGGCCTTGTCCACGGTGGCAGCCATGCCGAAGAAACCGTGAATCATGCCATCGTACCTGGTACAAACGGTGGGCACGCCGGCAGCGGCCAGCTTGTCGGCGAAGGCCTCGCCCTCGTCGCGCAGAGGGTCATACTCGGCAGTGATAACCAGGGCGGGGGGAAGTCCGCTCAGGTCGCCGGCATGTATGGGGGCCGCGTAGGGGTTGGTAGCGTCGGCATCGCTGGCCAGGTAGTGGTCCCAGAACCAGATCATGCCGTCGCGGGTCAGGGAGTAACCCTGGCCATTGTCGGTGTAAGAGACGTTGTCGAAATTGCGCTCGGTTACGGGGTAAACCAGCAACTGGAAGGCCAGGTCGCAGCCGCCCCGGTCGCGGGACATCAGGGAAACCGCCGCCGACAGGTTACCGCCGGCGCTGTCCCCGCCGGTGGCGATGCGGCGGGGGTCCACGTTTACCGACGCAGCATTGGCAGCCAGCCACTGGGTGGCGGCGTAACAGTCATCGACGGCGCCGGGGAATTTGGTTTCCGGCGCCAGGCGGTAGTCCACGGAGACCACGACGCAGTTGGCGCCGGCGCACAACTGGCGGGCAACACCATCGGCGGTGTCCAGGTCTCCCACTACCCAGCCGCCGCCATGGAACCAGGCCAGGCCGGGGAAGGGACCAGTACCTTCGGGCGTGTAAATACGGACGGGGATCTCACAAGCAGGACCGGGTATGGTGCGGTCTTCGACGTTGGCGACCCTGGGGCCAGGCGCACGGGGACGCATCTTTCCGTTTATGCGCGCCTGTTCGGGCGAGACCTCGTTGTTGGGGGGCAAGCCCAGGGCGGCAACGGCTTCCATCACGGTTACGATTTGTGGGTCGAGGGGCATATCACACCTCCATTTTAGTAAAACGCGAGTAACGGTTTGGGGCATTGTAGCTTTTGGGGCGAGGGATTGCCAGAGCATTGAAGGAAAGGGACAATAGCGCTTAAATTAACCTGACGCTTCGCTGACGGGATATGCCAGGACGGAAGGGAGAATTATATGGCACTGGAAATTACCATAAAGGGAGTTCCTGAAGATGTGTACGCGAGACTTTCAGCGAGGGCTGCGATGCAGGAGAAATCGCTCGAGGATTTCTTGCAGGAAGAACTGAATAGAATGGCACAGCCTTTGGTGGCAGTGGAGTGGCTGAACGAAGTCAGGAGACTCAATGAACGGGAACCTACCCGGGTTCCTTCAGAAGTAATTCTGAAATTGCTTGGCGAGGACAGAGAGTGACTGTTGTATTGGACGCTTCGGTCGTAGTCTCTGCCTTGGTTGATTCAACATCTGAAGGTAGATGGGCGGCTTCCTTAATGGAAAAAGAGCCCTTGGCCTGCCCTCAAATAGCTATGACGGAAGTGTCCAATGTATTGCGCCGCCTGGAAGTCGCCGGAATAATATCGACGCAAAAGGCCACCGAAGGTTTGAATGTTCTAATCCGACTGGACGTTGAATTACACCCCTTCACGCCCTATGCCCAGAGGATTTGGTCACCAAGGCACAACATGACCTGCTACGACGCCTGCTATGTGGCTTTGGCGGAAGCATTGCGTTGTCCCCTGGCCAACTTTGACAGGCGGCTGGCTCGGTCTGCGGGACTACACTGTGAACTGATTTTCCCACCGCCCCTTGCCGACAGCAGCGCCTAGTCTCTCACGTCCGCCTGGTTATTCGGACGGCCGCCACCTGAGGTTGGGGTGACGGGCGGCGTTGGCCTCGTCCAGGCGGGAAACGGGCGTGGTGTGGGGGGCGTGGTGGACCATGTCCGGTTCCTCTTCCGACTCCCGGTTGATGTCGCGCAGGGCCTGGATGAAGGCATCCAGCGTGTCGCGGTTCTCTGACTCCGTGGGTTCGATCATCAAGGCTTCATGGACAATCAACGGGAAATACATGGTTGGGGCGTGGAAGCCGTAGTCCAGCAGTCGTTTGGCCACGTCCAGGCCGCTCACACCCCGGAGGCGTTGCCAGTCGGCCGAGAATACAACCTCGTGCATGCAGGTGCGGTCGTAGGGCAGATAGTAAATGTCCCGCAACGCCTGGAGCAGGTAATTTGCGTTCAAGACGGCGTTGCCGCTTATGGACTTTATGCCGGCGTCTCCCAGGGTCCGGATGTAGGTGTAGGCCCGCACCAGCACCCCGAAATTGCCGTGATAACCGCCGATTTTCCCGATGCTTTTTTCCGGGATGGAAAGCGAATACCCGGAGTCCGTGCCTGAACCGTTGGCGCCATTGCCCGTGACTATGGGAGCCGCCAAATAGGGCGCCAGGATGGGAGCGCAGCAAACCGGCCCCGCGCCGGGCCCGCCGCCGCCGTGGGGAGTGCTGAAAGTCTTGTGCAGATTGAGGTGGATTACATCGAAACCCAGGTCGCCCAACTTGGCGCGGCCCAGCAGGGCGTTCATATTGGCGCCGTCGCCGTAAACCAGTCCGCCGGCCTCGTGGACTATCCGGCATACCTCAACGATGTTCTGGTCAAAGAGCCCCAGGGTGCTGGGCAGGGTGATCATTACCCCGGCCAGGTCGGGGCCGGCCAGTTCGTGCAGGGCTTCAAGGTCAACGTTGCCCTCCGCGTCCGAGGCCAGGGTGACGACATCGAAGCCGGCCATGGCCGCCGATGCGGGGTTGGTGCCGTGGGCGCTGTCTGGGATGGCCATTTTGGTGCGTCCGGCGTCGCCGTTGGCCTGGTGGTGGGCGCGCATCATAAGGACGCCGGCCAACTCACCGTGAGCGCCGGCCAGGGTGGCAAGGCTGACACCGGCCATGCCCGTAATTTCGCCGAGGAAATCCTGCAGCCGGTAGAGTAACTCCAAGGCGCCCTGGCTCTGTTCCGGCGGCTGCAGCGGGTGGATGGCGGCAAACCCGGGCAGGAATGCCATTTCGTCATTGACCTTGGGGTTGTACTTCATGGTGCAACTGCCCAGGGGGTAGAACTGGGTGTCTATGGAAAAATTCAGCTGGCTGAGGGCGGTGAAATATTGGACTACCCCCGGCTCGGAAACCTCGGGCAGGTCCAGATTGTCACGAAGCAATTCTCCGTCGGGCAGAGGCTGTACGGGAACGTCAAGCTCGGGAGTGACCACTCCCACCCGTCCGGGAACACTCCGCTCCATCAGCAGCTTGGAAGTATCGCGAGATCCACCTTTGAGCATTAGCTAAACTCCGCCAGCCCTTCCACCAGGGCGTCTATGTCGTCCTTGCTGTTCATCTCAGTTACGCAAAGCAGCATTCCCTGATCCAGGTCCGGAGGCAAGGGGTCGCTGTAGGGGGGAATGCTGATGTCCAGACCCCCGAGGATGTTTGATTCCATGAGTCGCCGGTTTATTTCTGCCGGACCGGCCGGACACTGGACTACGAACTCCTGGTAGAAGGGCCCCCGCTTGAAGGGCAGTGCGTAGCCTGGAAGTTCCTCGATGCGGGAAGCGGCGTAGTGGGCCTTGTGGTAGCACAGCTCGGCCACCTGGCGCAGTCCCTGCTTGCCCATGGCCGCCAGGTAAATGGTTGAAGCCAGGGCATACAAGGCTTCGTTGGTACAGATATTGCTGGTAGCCCGCTCCCGCCGGATGTGCTGCTCCCTGGTCTGGAGGGTCAGCACGTAGCCGTCGCGGCCCTGGCTGTCCAGGGTGCGTCCCACCAGGCGACTGGGCATCTGACGAATGTACTGTTCCTTGCAGGTGAAAAGGCCAAGGTAGGGGCCTCCGTAACTGACGGGAATACCCAGTGGCTGCCCTTCTCCGGTAACGATGTCGGCGTTGTAGTGCCCTGGAGGATTGAGCATTCCACAGGCCATGGGGTCGGCTGAGACTACCAACAAAGCGCCGTGCCCGTGGGCCAGTTGGCAGAACTCGCCCAGATCCTCCAGCCCACCGTAGAAATTGGGATACTGGACCACCAGGCAGGCCGTGTCGTCGGCAACTTCGGGTTCCCAGTGGCGCACCACTTCTATGCGGATACCGTGGGCCTGGCAGTAGGTACGAATAACCTGGAGGTAGATGGGCGAAACGGTATCCGATACGGCCACGCGGTCACGGCGGGTAACACGGCAGGCCATGAGGACGCCCTCGGCCAGGCTGGTGGCGCCGTCATACATGCCGGCGTTGGCGACCTCCATGCCGAAGAGGCTGCTGATCAGGGTCTGGAACTCGTAGATCACCTGGAGCGTGCCCTGGCTGACTTCGGGCTGGTAGGGAGTGTAGGCGGTGAGAAACTCACCGCGGGTCATCAGGGCCTTAACGATGGAGGGTATGAAATGGTGGTAGGCCCCGGCACCCAGGAAGGAGGGGCCGCTGCCCAGCGGACGGTTTCTTCCGGCCAATGCTCCCAATTCCTTCTGTATTTCCAACTCAGAAAGGGGGGCGGGCAGGTCCAATGGCGGGTTTCGAAATTCCTCGGGTATGTCGTGGAAGAGTTGGTCTATGGAAGACAGGCCCAGGGTGGCCAGCATTTCGGTCTGTTCTTCTTCGGTGTTGGGGATGTAGTGGGACTGAAAGTGGGCGGTGGTCAAGGGAATTTCTCCTGAATCTGCATTGGGGAGGCAGGGACTCATCTGTAGGATGAAGTCGAAACCTAGATTCGATAGTCAGCCGTCCTTAATTGCTGCCTCCCATCCCATCCACACCCTCCATTTCTAGACACGAGCTAGTTTCCGCCAACGTACTCATCGTACTCGGTGGAAGTCATCAGGCCATCGAGTTCGGACAAATCAGAGATTGTTACCTTCATTATCCAGCCGTTGCCGAAGGGATCGTCGTTCACCAGTTCGGGGTGGTTTACCAGTTCCTCGTTTACGGCTTCAATTTTTCCGGTGACGGGCGAAAAGAGATCGGAAACGGCTTTCACCGACTCAACCTCGCCCATCTTCTCCATGTGGACGACTTCCGTTCCGGCGGCGGGAAGGTCGAAGTAAACGATGTCCCCCAATTCGTCCTGGGCAAATTCGGTTATGCCGACCAGGACCAGCCTGGCGTCGGTATCCTCAAGCTTGGCCCACTCATGCTCTTGGGTATATTTGCGGTCGTCGGGACTCATCCTGTCCGGGCCTCCATGTCTAGGGGTTGCACTAGTTCCTGGAATAAAAGGGAAGGGGTACGACTTCGGCCGATGCAATCCGCCCGCGAATATCAACCTGCAGGACGGTACCGGCTTCCGTGTAGCCCGCCAAAACGTAGCCCATAGCAATGCTGGTGTCAAGGGTAGGTGAAAAGCTGCCGCTGGTAACCTGCCCTACCTGCCTGTCCTGGGACAGGATAGGGTATTCGGCCCGGGGCGCACTGCGGCCGGGAAGCTTCAAACCAACCAGTTTGCGCTCCGTTCCCTGGCTACGATGGGCGGACAGGACCGGTTGGCCAATGTAGCCGCCTTCCCTGCGAACGAACCTGTCCAGGCCAGCTTCTATGGGCGAGGTCTCGGGATCAATTTCATGGCCGTGCAGGGGAAGTCCCGCTTCCAGGCGCAGCACATCGCGGGCTCCCAGGCCGCAGGGCAGCGCGCCAGCTTCTACCAGGGCGTTCCAGACGGGCACGGCGTCCTGGCTGGGCATTGAGAGTTCGAAACCGTCCTCGCCGGTGTAGCCGGTGCGACCGGCGAAAACCGTTCTGCCCTGAAAATCACCCTGCCCCCAGGTGAAAAAGCGCAGGGAAGAAGGAGGGGAACCGTCTGCCAACCGGAACAGCGTATCCAGCAAGGTTGCGGCCCTGGGGCCCTGCAACGCAATCAGACCGGAGTCAAAAGTGCGGTCTTCAATGGTGACCTGACCGGCGAACTCAGCATCTATCCAGCCGTGGAACCAGTCCAATACCGCCGGCCGGTTCCCGGCGTTGGGTATCAGCAGGTATTCGTCATCGGCCAGCCGGTAAAATATGGTGTCGTCAATGACCCCGCCGGCTTCGTTACAGATCAGGCAGTAGCGGGCTCGTCCGATGCGAAGGTTAGTTGCCGATCCGGTGAGGATTCGATCCAGGAAGGCGCCGGCTTGCTTACCCGAAATATAAAGCCGTCCCATGTGGGAGACGTCGAAAATGCCCGCCTCGGTGCGAACGGCAGTAACTTCGTTGATGATGCCGGAATATTGGACCGGCATGTCCCAGCCCCCGAAGGGTACCATTCGCGCTCCCAGGTCGAGGTGGGACTGGTAGAGGGTTGTTTGAAGGTTCATGGTCCAATTATAAGGGTTTATGGCGGTGGATTACCAACCCGCGGTCAGCCAGAACCTGCCCAGAACCTGCCAGGGTTGTCCGGAGTTCGCCGGACTAAACGCCAGCGGCGAGACGGTTCTGAACGACAATGGCCGATTACATGGCCACAAACCGGTTGCCAATAAGTCCGTCGGCCATTGGACAGGCGTACACTACACTAAAGCCAATGTGGGATGTGCATCCAGCCAGGCATGCGGCGCAGGGGCGATTGGCGAATCGCCTTGATGGTTCGGGGTAGAACCGTTAAGTTGCAGCGGCGAAGCGCGGTGAGTCTTCTGCCAGGCAATTGTAGTTTTCACCTTGGCTTTAGATTTGTACAAGGTTGCTTCCTTACAAATCTGTCCCGGTTGACCCTATAATTGATAGCCGGCCATTTCTTTCCCCAGGCGGCTGCCGGGGGAATGAAGCCGGGTCCGTTGAGAATCCGGAACTGAAGAGGTATCTAACATGAGATTTTTCCTGGCGCTTTCTGTTTTCGCTTTGCTTGGAGCGGCCTCAATATTCTTCGCCCCGGGAGGGCCGTCGGTTGCGAAAGCCCAGGAAGCGGAACTTCGGATTGTTAACCACCGGGTCCAGACCGACTTCCCCACGGATGTGAAGTTCTTTGTTGAAGTGGCGGGCCCGGACGAAATAGAGGAAGTCCGGGTCTATATGAAAACCATCGGGCAGACTTCCAGAAGCGATTATCGCCAGGTCGAATTTGAGCCGGGAAACGTGGTCAGCGGCGAGGCGGAACTCTTGACTAGCGGCAACAACTACGTTCCGCCGGGAACCAGGCTGGCCTATTCCTTCGAGGTTACCGACAAGGCCGGCCGTACCCTGCGCACGGAAGATGAGGTGTTCGTCTATCTGGACACCCGGTTCGAGTGGCTGTCGGTCTCCGAGGGTATCGTAACGGTTTACTACAACAATCCCCTGGTTGAAAGCCGGGCCGAGCATGTGTTGGAGACTGCGCTGGCGTCCATGGAAATCACGGGTCCACTCCTGGGAATTGACCCCGACATGCCCTTGCACATAGTCACTTACCACAACTACCAGGAAATGGTGGGCGCCCTGCCGTTCAGGTCCCAGGCCACCCGGGAGAGGCTGGTCACGGCTGGTATGGCCTTCGACAAGGAGCGCGTGCTGCTGGTGCATTCGGGCAGCAGTTCGGTTACGGGAACCACGGCCCACGAATTTGTTCACCTGCTGGTGGGAGACGCGCTGGGCCGGGCCTATCCCCAGGTTCCTGCCTGGCTCAACGAGGGGTTGGCAGAGTACGGCTCCATACACAGCGGCGAAAGGGATATTCTTAACAGCAGGGTGGAACGGGCGATAGCCGACGGCTCCCTCAGGCCCCTGTCTCACCTTGGCTCGTACAGCGGGACGCCGGATGAGATTCTCTACGCCTACGCGCACGGAGAGTCGGTGGTGACTTTCATGGTGGAAGAGTACGGTGAAGACAAGATGGCCGAACTCATGAGGGCGCTCTCAAGAACCTTCGATATTGACGCCGCATTGGAGGAGGTTTACGGACTGGACCAGCACGGCCTGGATTCGGCCTGGCGCGAGGCGGTCGGGCTGGAACCCCTGCCGCCACCGGAAGGTTCCGCCGGCGCCCTTGCCAGGCCACAACGGCCCGAGGCTACCATTGCCCCGGTCCTGGTCCCGACTTTTCCCCCGCTGGAAGCCACCTCTCCAGCCCAGGTTGAGTCTGACACAGAAGGCGCAGGGGGTTCTCCCGACAGCACCAGGCGGCCGGAGGCAGATGCCCAGGCTGAGCAGACGACCGCAGTCCCGGAACCGGGAGAACCCAGCGAAGAAGCGGAGGAACCGCAGGCCTCGGGTGGGTGCGGCGCGGCGAGCGTGCAGAGCGGCATGGTAGGGGAGCTTTCCCTGATATTGCTGCTGGGAATGCCCCTGGGACTGGTTTTGGCCAGGAGGAGAAGGAGCGAGGGAAAGTAACCTGGCGAAAGTCTGATGCTATAACGGTTCGGTCGGTCGGTAATGTTTGCAGGGGCGGGGTTCAAACCCGCCCCTGTTTCGTTTGGCTGTGCCAGCCAAGGGCAATTGCGAGAGGCTCCAGGCGAAACTCAGGAATCCTCTGAATAAGTTCCCTCTCCCCCGCCATAGGGGGACGTTCCGCCTGGTGGGAGAGGGTTAGGGTGAGGGGGAAACGGTAGTTTGCAAGCTATCCACCCCCATCCTGACCTTCCCCCATCAAGGGCTGACAGGGGTATGTATTTGGCCATTCCAAAGGAGAATTACCCGATTAAATGGTTTCCTGATGGAATGTCATCCTGAGCGAAGCGAAGGATCTAGAATCGCACAGAATACAGGTGTTGCCATTCTGCAAGTCGTCCCGGGGGAACCATTTTAGATTCTTCACTCCGTTCAGAATGACCTATTAACCGAGCAAGGTCTTTAGCAAATACATACCCTTGTCAGCCCATCAAGGGGGAAGGGACTTGTTCAGACCTTCCCTGGAAGATAGACGGCGACTCCATGAGCTGGGATGCTGGATACTCCAGAATTTCCTGGGGAAATCTCCAACTCAACGGGCATCTACACCGGGTTGGTCGTACCCGGTTGGGCGGACGGGCTTGCTATCTGGAGCGGTGGCGTCAACGCGCCCTGGGATTAAAGGCGTCGTTGAGCCCGTCCCCCAGTAAGCTGAAGGTGAAGAGCAGCAGTACCAGTACGCTGGAGGGGACCAAAGTCAGGTGAGGATCGCTCCGCAATACGGAAATATTGCCGTTCTCGAAAATCATGACTCCCAGGCTGGGGGTGGGGGGTTGAATGCCGATGCCCAGCCAACTCAGCACTACTTCTGCTCCGGCCACCGCGCCCAGACCGGCCGAGACGGACACTATGACCGGGCTTATCACGTTGGGGAGCAGGTGCCGGCCGAGTATCCTCCGGGTGGACGAGCCCATGGAGCGCGCCGCTTCCACGTACTGGTTTTCCCTGGCCTGCAGAACCTGGCCCCGCACCAGCCTGGCCATGCCGAACCAGGAGAAGGCGGCCAATGCCAGGGAAATGACGGTGTAGTCAACGATGCCCAGCCTGACGATCCAGTCAATGCCCGTGGCGTCCTCAAAGCCGCGCACCCACTGGAGGATTCGCGGTTTTACCGTTGCCACGATTATCAATACCAGGAAAATGTCAGGGAAGGCAGAGGTCACCTCCCCCACACGCATTATTATGCCGTCCGCCAGCTTCCCAAAGTAGCCGGCGATGAGTCCCAGGGATACTCCGAGAATCAATGCGCCGGTAACCAGCGAGGTTACGGTGATTATTACGGTGGTCCGCAGGGAGTACATGACCCGGCTCAGCATGTCGCGTCCCAGGCGGTCAGTGCCGAGAGGGTGGGTAATGCTGGGCCCTTGCTTTACTACCGAGAGGTCCTGGTCGTTGTAGCCGTAGGGCGCCACCAGCGGAGCGAAAACGCCGGAGCCGTACATAATGATGATTAGTACGAGGCAGGCCATTGCCAGCTTCTTTCGGGTCAACCTCCGAACGGACAGATAGAAGTAGTTGTGGGCCCGCCGTTCGGAGTCCGGCAGTTGGAGGCGCCGGGTCTCATCCCGCAACGTAATCACCTCCCAGCCGGATCCGCGGGTCAAGAATCGGGTAAATCAGGTCAACAATGAGGTTGGCCAGGACGAAGAGGGTGGTTCCCAGCAGGGTAACCGCCATGATTATCGGATAGTCTCGGGAAAACAGGGATTCTATCGTCAGGAGCCCCACGCCGGGTATGCCGAAGTACAGCTCTACGATAAAAGAACCACTGGCCAGTCCGGCCAACGAGAATCCCAACGTGGTTACCACCGGAATCAAGGCGTTTCGAAGAATGTGGTGAAGGCGAACCATTCTCTCCGGCAGGCCCTTGGCCCGGGCGGTCCGCACGTAGTCCTGCCCAATGACGTCGAGGGTGCTGGCGCGGGTCAACCGGGTGACAATGGCAATCCCCGGGATGCCCAGCACGAGGGCGGGCATGATAATGCTGGTGGAAAAGAAGCCGTCCCAGCCGTGGGTAGGCAGGACGCCCAGCTTCAGCGAAAAGACCAGGAGGGCCAGGGGAATGGTGAGAAAGACGTGCATGGACTGTCCCACCAGGGTGAAGGCCACCGTGGCGCTGTCCCACCAACTGCCCTGGCGCAAGGCGGCGAACAGGCCGGCGGCAATGCCCAGGCTGACTGAAATGAGAAGAGCGGCGAAGTTCAGCTGGGCGGAGATCCAGATCTTGTTCTTCAGCAGCTCGGTTACGGTGCGCCCCCGGTACTGGTAGCTCTCTCCGAAATCTCCCTGGAGCGCGCTGCCAATATACCTGGCGTATTGAATGGCAATGTGATCGTCAAGGCCCTGCTGACTCCGAATCCTCTCGTAGGCCTCTTCACTGAAATTCTGCCCCAGCAGAATCTCCACCGGGTCCCCGGGGGAGGGTCCGCCCAGAGGGCATGACTTGATGTAAACAACAAAAAAGATTAGACACAACCAAAAACACAAAAAGAATA
>VXOH01000177.1:20803-30301 GCA_009840135.1 Chloroflexota bacterium
TTGCTGCGCCTCCCCCCTGCTTACCCCTAAACATCTCGTCGGCCTATTAAATAAATTTCTCCCCCCAAATAACCCCCCCCGGGCCCCCGGGCCCCCCCCCCCCCCGCGCGAAGGTGATGAAGGAAACCATAACCAGGAGGACAGGTACCCATAACAGCCGGCGAGCAATATATACTCCCACGTTTGCTACCTCGGGTCACACCTATTGTTGTTCCAGGTGTACGTACCTGAATTTGGCGATGGTCATAGGCAACAGGTAGTAGTCCTGAACGTGAGACTTGATGAGGAAGTACCAGTCCTCGTCGTTCCAGAGGAGCACCCAGGGAGCGTCCTCCAGGATCATTTCCTCGATGCGGTTGTATTGTTCGAACCTGGCTGCCGTGTCCTTTTCCACGCGGGCTTCTTCCAGCAGGGCATCAACCTGCGGGTTACTGTAGTTGGAGCGGTTGCCCTCGCTCTCGCTGTGGAACAGCAGGTCCAGGAAGTTTTCAGGGTCTGGATAGTCGGCCGCCCAGGCGATGGAATACATCTGGTATTTCTTGTCGTTGATGTCTTCCAGGAAGGTGGCCCATTCCGTCTGCTGGATCTCTACCTGCAAGCCGAGTTCCTTTTCCCATGCCTGCAGAATTACCTCCAGTCCCAGGGGCACGGCGGCGCCCAGGCTGCCCGATATGCTCAGAATCAGGCGGGGTATGCTATCAGGGTCCGCTCCGTAGCTGGACTCGGCGAGGAGCCGGCGGGCTTCTTCCGGGTCGTAGGGATAGGGGTTCAAGTTCGGATTGAAGGAGGGGAAGCGGGGCGGAATGATGGACTTGGCGGGCCGCACCGCGCCTTCATAGACTACCTGGGCGATTTCATCGCGATTGACGGCCAGGTTCAGGGCCTTGCGGAACTTGGGGTCATCCAGGGGGGGCTGTTCCGCGTTAAGGCCAATGTAGCTGGTCGAGAAACGGGCCGGATAGTCATGCACCAGGGGGTTAAGCTCGCTGGTCGGGTCCAGAACTCTTTCCAGGTCGGCCAGGCTAACGCCGGTTACGTCAATCTCGTCGTTTTCGAAGAGAATCATGCGGGAACCACCGCTGAGGATCATCTCCACTTCGTCCAGGTGAGGCGGTCCCAGGTGGTAGTGTTCGTTCCTGCCCAGGCGGATGGTCTCGCCAACCTTGTATTCGGCCAGGGTGAACGGGCCCGTGCCGTTGGGGTTTTCGAACCAGTCGTCACCGGACTCGACGTTGGCCTGGTCCAGGACAAAGCCGCTGGGATAGGTCAGCTTGGCCATGAAATAGGCCTTGGCCGCGTCAATGGTGAACCGGATGGTCTGTTCATCTACCACCTGAACGCCCGACACTTCCGAAGCGTTCCCGTCCAGCCTGGCACCCACACCCACGATGTCGTCCAGGTACTGGTGAGCCACAGGGGAGGCCAGTTCCGGATCGGTTACGCGGTCAATGGACCACTTTACGTCGCTGGCAGTTACGGGAGTGCCGTCGTGGAACTTGGCTTCGGGATGCAGCCGGAAAGTGTAGGTGGTCCCGTCTTCGCTGATGTCCCAGCGCTCGGCCAGGTCAGGAGCTACGGAAAAGTTGAAAGGTTCTATGGTTACCAGGCCCCCGAATATCTCGTTGACCAGGAGGCCGGAAATATTGTCCTCGGCCAGGTGGGGGTCGAATGTGGGAGGGTCGGCGAACAGCAATGTCAGGGTGCCGCCGTCCGTTGCCATGCCGCTGCCGTCATTGGCGGGGCGGGTCACCGGTCCTGCGGTGGGAGCCACAGTAGCGGTCGGCACCACCTCTTCCTGTACGGATTCAGCCGCGGATTGGGGAGCGGCTTCCGATGAAACTGCTGAAGAAGCTTCCGGCTCGTCGGACGAACTGCCAGGAAAACAACCCACCAGGAAAATACAGAACACGGCTAATATCAGCACGAACTTTAAACGCATATTTACCTTCCAGGATTAACTAGCTTGGCCTTAGTACGATGTTAAGGGGCTTTACTTGAGAAAATTGCATCGGCTTGTCAAACAAATCTCATTCGATAAACCTCCAGCATTATATTCAGAAACAGGCATTCAAGGCAAATTACAGGTACCGGGAATCAGTTGAGAGTAGCGAAACAGGACAGTATGGTTGGTTAAGCTCCGCTACTACCCCGATAAACCTGAATCAATAGGCGTGGCTGGGCCGGATTGCCGGTGATACCATGCCGGTTGCACCCTTGATTGACGGGCGGGGAAACCTGGGCCTCCGTGCCAAGGTGTCCCTGGACCAGCAGGCCGGTCGCAAAATTGGACGGAACGATTCCGCCTCCCAAGGAGTGTTGCCACCAAGGATTCACGCAACAGCGGACGGTTCACCAAGCTCAACATTAGCGGCGCTTCGGTGGCTGTAGTCAACTTTCCAATCACCGTGGCCCTCCTCACAGGGCAAATACACTTGAAGCCGTCCGCCAGTTTCGTGCTCGCATTTCCGGCCCTGACCGGCTTGCCCAAGGTGCGAGATTCCTGCCCGTGCCGGAACGACGGAACAGCCCAGGAACGGAACAGCCCAGAGCTGAAATGCGGTAGCCCCGCTGTGCCCCTCAGACGAATCTTGAAAGAGGGTTGCCTTTTTGCTACCATACTCCGTGTCGGATTTCCTGACCGCAAATGCGGATTGAGGTTGCCGGCCAACAGGAGTGGCGAGCGTAGCCAAGAGGCCTAAGGCGCCTGTCTGTGGCACAGGAGATCACGGGTTCGAATCCCGTCGCTCGCCCCAAGCACCGGTCCCCCGGAATTTTCCCCTTTTGCGCCTGTAGCTCAATGGATAGAGCACTGGGCTTCGGACCCAGGGGTTGCGGGTTCGAGTCCTGCCAGGCGCGCCATCAGACTGTCATAATTGCACTGGATACTCCCGATATCCTGACCCTTTCGTTCTTCTGTCCGGACTTGGGGTTATCTCGGTAGCGTTCCAATTTAGGTGGTTTCTTGGGTGAGACCAGGGCAGACACAAAGGTCTGCCCCTACTGTTACGACCCCCAGACCACCTAATACGGAACGCTGCAGGTTATCTCCTGTGTCTTGCACGTTTATACGAGGTGGGCGTTTCTTTGGATGCAAGTCAGTCAGTCCCGTTGGAGACTGAAGGGGTCTGGGAATGAACCCTGTCAGAAGAAATATCTGGCTGCTGGGACACAGGTTCAGTATGGCGGGAAGGATCGAGGAGGCCTGAACCCTGAGGGAGATTGCGGGTCGGGACGACCTGCCGGACGAGGAGGCCTGGGGCCTGGCGATGGGTTACCTGGAATCGCTCGAGGACGCAGAACTGGCGGTCCTCGCGGGTTGCCGCGATTCGGCGAGATCTGTTGGTTCGACTAAAGGGACAATCACGAATGGTGGCGAGCCAATAGCCTGAAACCGGGCGAAAGGGAGCCTGGTCGGCTCAGCGCTGGGTCAGGGTCTCTACTTTCCGTGGCAACGCTTGTATTTCCTGTTGCTGCCGCAGGGGCACTTCTCATTCCTTCCAATTTTTCGGCCTTCCTGGCGCAGGATGGCCTTCTTTTCTTCGCAGGCGTTGCAGGTGCAGGCCGGCGGATGTTCGGTGTACCAGTTTGCTCTGACCATAAATCGCTCGTAATACGTTTATCGGGATTTTAACAGCGAGTTTCAGGATTTCCCGTTAGTGGCCGACCGGCTCGTGGTGCGGTAATTCACTGCGCTCCACTGTTTGGAAGTACCGGAAAACTTACTTCAGGTCCAACAACTCTACGTCAAAAATCAGTGTCGAGTTGGCGGGAATCAGGCCGTTGCCGATGCTGCGCTTTCCGTATGCCAGTTCCGGCGGGATAGTCAGCTTCCACTTGTCGCCCACCTTCATTAACGCTACTGCCTCGTCCCAACCCTGTATGACTTTGCCCTGACCCACCACAAATTCGAAGGGACTGCCGCGGTCAACCGAGCTGTCAAACTTGGCGCCGTCTTCAAGCCAGCCGGTGTAATGCACCACCGCAGTGTCTCCGTTCCGGGCGGCCTGCCCACTGCCTGATGCCAGCACCTCGTACTTGAGACCGGACGGGGTGGTCACCTGGTCGCTTGACTGGGAACATGCCATGAGGCCCACAGTCAGCAGCGCCGCAACAATCCAAAACTTCATGATTCTCTCCTGGTGAGGTTGAAGACCTCCGCTCCGGAAGCCGAAATCAGGTCATTCGGGGTAATGATTATCTCATTTCCCCAGACGCCGGCCCCGACACCCAGCTCCGGGTACTCGGTCAGGGCGCTATCCAGCAGGGAGCGGAAACCTGGCGGCTGCCAGTGAAAGGGCGGAATGGAGCCTATGGCATAGCCGGTGGCCTCCAGGACGGAATCGGGCTGCGCCAGGCTAATGTTGCGCGAACCCAGCGCCCGCTTGAGCTGGCCGGAAATTACGTGCCGGTCTCCGCCCACCATGACCAGGGCCAGTTCGCCCAGCCCCGTACGAAAGACCAGGGTTTTGACCATCTGCCCTTCTTCAAAGCCGAGAACCTGGGCGACATTGGCGGCTCCCTTGTCGGTCTCGCCGGAGAACTCCAGCCTGCGGTACCGGATGCCTAAGTTGTCCAGGAACTGATGGGCGGGCAAGTCCATAGTACTTGATGCTCCGGAGTCTAATCATTCCTGGATTACATCCTGGAGAGGATGTGATTCAGCCGATTTCCAAGTTTCGTCGGAATCTGCCGCAGGAGGTAGGGTAGGGCAAATTGCAGCCCACGGTCAATGGCAAAACAAAACCAACAGGGGCGAGTAAGCGGCTCGCCCCTGCGCGTTCACCTGAAGATTTCAGCCATAGGTCTTACGGTCCCGAATTACGGTCCCAATTTGCGGCCCCCGAATTGCGGCTACGAACCGGGACGGGTGCCGAGGGTAACGGTAAGCTGCTCCAGTTCGCCATCGCGAATGACATCCATGGTTATCTCCTGGTCGGGGCGGGTCCGGCCCACCAGGTAGGTGATTACATCGTCTATGGAACGGACTGTTTCCCCGTCAATGGCGACGATGATGTCTCCGCCGATGGGCCAATCGCGTCCTTCAAGCATTACCTTGTTGTCGCTGCCCTGCAGCCCGGCGTCGTCCGCTGGCCCGTCGGGCACTATTTCAATGACCAGGGCCCCGCGGGTGTTTCGGGCCAGGTCCATGGCCTCGGCAACGTCGGGAACGACGTTGGAGCCGCTGATGCCCAGCCAGGAGTATTCGTAACTGCCGTCTTCCAGAATTGCCGGAACCACCTGCCTGGCTATATTGATGGGCACAGCAAATCCTATGCCTGAATTTACGCCGGTGCGGCTGACGATCTGGGTATTCACGCCGATTACGTGGCCGTTTCTATCCAGCAGGGGGCCCCCGGAGTTGCCTGGATTGATGGGGGCGTCGGTCTGCAGGACCTCGGGGATGGAGAAGGGACTGTGACCGCTGCGAATGGTGCGCCCGATGCCGCTGATAATTCCGGTGGTTATGCTGAATTGCTGGCCGAAGGGATTGCCCATGGCCACGGCCAACTGACCCATATAGACCTGCTCGCTGTCCCCAAGGGTCACCGGGGCCAGCAGGCCGTCGGGATCTGAAACTCGGAGGACGGCCAGGTCTGAGTCCGGGTCGCTGCCCAGGAATTCGGCCTTCATCTCGGTCCGGTCGGGCAGCACGACGGTGACCCGGTCGGCCTCGGCGACGACATGATGATTGGTGACAATGTGACCCTGATCGTCCCAGACGAATCCGGTCCCGCCGGTACGTTCGAAGAAGTCGTCGGGAATGCCCGGTATATCTGGGACCGACGGCCTGTCGGCGCCCGAGCCCAGATTCCGAGAAACCATTATCAGGACGACGGACGGCAGCGCGTTATCGTAAATGTCCCTGAGGACCAATTCCTGGGCCTCAACTATGGCCTGGGGGGTAAGTTCCGACAACTGGCCCGGTCCCCCGAATTGACCTGAGCCCGGAGGAGAAACTTCGGGAACATTGTCGCCCAGGATATCATTCAACGGGCCGGACCCCAGGGCCTCACCTACCTGGCTAGCGCCCTCGCCCGGGGAACCGGTTGAGGGCTCCTCGCGGTCGCCGGTTCGGGCCTGGACCGCTTGCGTGCCATCCCCGGAGGCGGGAGTTGCGCTCGCTCGCCCCGTGCTGGCAACAGAGCCGGATATATTGGTCCGAGAAGTTTCCGGCTGGGAAGATGCTTCTTCGGTTGCTCCCGCGGAAAAGTCTGGGCTTACGAAGGAACAGGCGGCCAGGGAGATGCTCAAGGACAGAGCCAGGGCAACCAACGCCGGAAAACGAACAAGGGCGTTGCCGGTGAGGCTGCGCCATGGGCCCAGGCGCCTGGAATCTATGTTCTTCAATGTAACCCCCCTCCTTAGAAGGATACTGCCCGCCATGAGGGCTGAAAGTAACACGGGTGGCCTTGTTACTGCCAAGTCTCACTATATTGTAGAAATTTCAAGGAAATCACAAGTTGACGTGCCCATTGGACTCCATGATTCTAAAGGAGCAGGCGCCTTCCAAGTATCGTAGCCTGGCCACCCTTGGAATAAGGTACTTGGAATACGGTAAGGGATACGCCGCCAATATTCCTGCGGATTTACAGCATTGGGTGGCGATGGTGGAGGTCTCCAGGCGGTTGAATAGCCGCCGCCGTATATTCGCGAATGCGAGAAAAGCGACAAAGGATTGCTAATTTCGGCGGCAGGCAGGAACAAAAGGGTTGAAAACTATCCCCTTCTCATTGAAAATCCGATATGGCTATGCTAACTTTATGCAGGATTTGAACATAGCCATTATTGATTTAACGACGTTACGGCAGGGCTGACTCATGGCGGGTTTTCCCCCCTTAAAAGGCAATAAGGAGGCTATCCAGTGGATGCGCTGGGACAGCCGCGCCTTTGAGGTTGCCCAGCGGGAGGACAAGCCGGTCCTGCTTTCCATCACGGCGGTGTGGTGCTACTGGTGCCAGGTGATGGAGGAAACCACCTTCACCGACTCTGAGGTAATCAGCTACATCACAGACAATTTCGTACCCGTTCAGGTGGACAATGACCACCGGCCCGATGTCAACGCCCGCTACAACGTGGGTGGCTGGCCAACCACCGCCTTCCTGAATCCCCACGGTGGCTTCATGGCGGGAGCGACCTACCTGCCGCCGGACCAGTTGCTGGCCATGCTGGTGGAAGTTAAACGGGCCTACGACGATGACAGGGCGGGACTCTACGACCAGGCTGCGCAGCTGCATCGGCAACGCCAGGAGTACCTGGGAAGGGTGGGCGCCGGTCCCGATCTCGATCACCGGCTGGTGGATCTGACCGCCCGCCGGATGTGTGGCGTGTATGATGCCAGGAACGGGGGATTTGGCGAGGAGCCCAAGTTCCCTTCTGCGCCGATACTCCAGTTCATCATTCACCTTTATCGCGTGACCGGTGAAGAGTATTACCGGGCCATGCTGGAAAAGACACTGAACGCCCTGCTTTCCGGAGAGCTTTTTGACGGGCCGGAAGGCGGCTTTTTCAGGTACTGCGCCCAGGGAGACTGGACCGAAGCCCAGCACGAGAAAATGCTGGAGGACAACGTCAGGCTGGCGCGGGTCTTTATGGATGCGTCCCTGCTGCTGGGAAAGGAAGAGTTCGGCACGGCCGCTTCAAGGACGATTGACTATCTATTGGCCAACCTGGCGGACGAGAGGAGCGGCGGTTTCAGGGGCAGCCAGGGAGCCCATTCCGACTACTTCACTTTGCCACAGGAAGCCAGGCACGCCGGCTCAGCGCCTCCTCCTGACCCGTTCTGCTATGCGAGCTGGACTTCCCAGGCGGTTTCGCTTCTTCTGGAAGCGTCCTGGAAGCTGGGGCGCCCCGAACTGGCCGCCCGAGCCGTAGCTTCGCTGGAGGGTCTGCACGAGATTTCGAGGGGGTTCCGTTTGCCCCATGCCTTTGATGAGCACGGAGTCATTTCCCCCCAGATTCCCGACGACGCAGACTTCCTCGGGGACTGGGCCGGCTATCTCGTTGCCCTGATGGATGCTAACGACTATTGCGCGGATGCTGGAAAATACCTGCAGCGGGCGGAAGCGGTAGCGGCACACCTGGACAGGGTTTTTCTCGACAATGCCAGAGGCGCCTATTTCGATATTGCTTCGGACCCCGATGCCGCAGGATACATGAGGCTTAGAGAGAAGCCCTTGCCTGAAAACGTGCAGGTCGCCGAAGGGCTGCTGAAGCTCCACCACGCCACGGGCGATTCCAGCTACCGGCTGCGGGCCGAGAATGTTCTTCGCTCCTACACCGAGGCCAACCGTGATTTCGGAGAACATGCAGCCAGTTACGCCGTGGCTGTGGACCGCTTCCTGCATGCGCCGGTGGAAATCACCATCGAAGGGCATGCACAGAGTGCGGAAGCCGCCGCGCTGGCCCGGGCGGCGGCCAGAGTCGGCTATCCCCACGTGGTAATAAAAAGGTCGGTCTCTTCGCCAGGTTCGGAAGCGATGGCTCACGTATGCGTGGATACCCTCTGTTACCCGCCGGTGAGTAAACCCGATGACCTGGCGGCTTCGGTTCAGGAAGCGCTGGAGGGACCCGCCAATCCGGCCGAGAGCATATTCGAGAGATTTGTGAGTTTCTAGCCAGGCTGGGCGATGCCCCGGGCTGGAAACTCTGTTTTGGAGGCCAATACTGAAGAGCGCAAGTTGCACCGACCTTACGCAAGACCATATTTCTCGCCGCCATACCCTGTCCGGCTGGGTTGACAGCCGTCGTGACCATGGCGGGGTTATTTTCGTTGATCTGCGGGACCGTTCCGGCATAGTCCAGGTAGTTTTCAGCCCTGAACTGTCCCCCGAAGCCTACCGTACCGCAGAGCAGTTGCGGTCCGAGTGGGTGATTGAGGTTAAGGGGGTAGTTTCCCGGCGCCCTCCCGAATCGGAAAACCCGACCATCCCCACGGGGTTCGTGGAGTTGATGGCGGATGAAGTTACCGTGCTCAATTCTTCCCTCACTCCGCCCTTCTATATTGAGGACGACGTCCGGGCGGACGAGAGTCTGCGCCTCCGCTACCGGTACCTGGACCTGCGCCGTCCTCAGATGCAGCGCAACCTGATTCTCCGGCACCAGGTGGTCAAATACATCAGGGACTTCCTGGATGCCAGGGGTTTCCTGGAAATCGAAACTCCGATACTGATAAAGAGCACCCCCGAAGGAGCCCGGGATTACCTGGTGCCCAGCAGGCTGCAGAAGGGCAGCTTTTACGCATTGCCCCAGTCCCCCCAGCAACTGAAGCAGCTGCTGATGGTCTCGGGCGTGGAGAAGTATTTCCAGATTGCCCGGTGTTTTCGCGACGAGGACCTGCGCGCCGACCGCCAGCCTGAGTTCACTCAGTTGGACCTGGAGATGAGCTTTGTTGACCAGGAAGACGTGCTTCAGTTGACGGAAGAGCTTTACACCGGGATGATCGAGAAGCTGACTCCGGAAAAGAAGCTGCTGAAGCCATTTCCCAGGATGCCCTATGAT
>VXOH01000032.1 GCA_009840135.1 Chloroflexota bacterium
TGCCACCGTCACCGAACACTCAAATACCCCGCAAAACTAAACAGAACCCTTCCAGGGCCCGGTCCACCATATCCCAGTTCCGTTCCAGGGCGGTGGCAATTCCGTCTGTTACCGGCATGTGCCTTCTCCTCTAGTCAACTATCTCCGCCTTGGCTCCCTCGGGCAGCTCCACCTCGAAGGCGGTAAGAATCTGGCCTACCAGCAAGTAATGACCGATCAGACCGGTGATGTCCACGGTGTTCTGAGTGCCGAAACGCTCCATCACCGCATTGAAGGTGCCGTCGCTAATCTTCCGGTTCTGCAGCAGTTCCTGAACGTAGCGGACCACCAACTCCTCATCACCGGACAGACCGGCGGGAGCAGTTCCTCGGGCAATGGCGCCTATGGTTTCCTCGGTCACCCCGTGGCCCCGAGCGAGGCGGGCATGGGCGGCAAACTCGTACTGGTTCCGGATCTCCCGGGCGGTGGCGATGATGATTACTTCCTTCAAAGCCTCGGGAATATCAAAATCGAAACGGACGTAGGTGCCGGTGTGGGCCACGCGGGCCGCCAGCCTGGGGCTGTGGAGCAGGACGCCGTAGGGGCCCCTGACGCTGCCCCGGCTGCCGACGATCTCGTCGAAAAAGTGCTGGTCGTCTGAGGCCAGTTCTTCCCTGGTTACGTTGGGTAGTCGTGCCATCGGTTTCGTCTCCTTTCTATTGAGCCGGTTGGATTCTGTTGGGCCGATTCGGGCTCCCCTGTTACTGCGATAAACGGGGGCAAGAAGCGGCGTTGCCTGAACATGTTACCGCCTACGGGAACTCCAGGTCGAGGCTGATATCCAGAGCCTGGGTGGAATGGGTCAAGCCGCCTATGGAAATCAGGTGAACCCCAGTTTCCGCCACAGCCCTGACCCTATCCATGTTAATTCCCCCGGACGCCTCCACCACGGCCCGGTCTCCGACCAGGTCCATGGCCTCCTGCATCAGGGCTACGGACATATTGTCCAGCATTATTATATGGGCTCCGGCCTCCAGGGCCCGGTTTACGCCCTCCAGAGTTTCCACCTCCACCTCCACCTTTATGGTGTGGGAAGCCTTTTCCAGGGCCAGCCGTATGACATCCTGCAAGTCCATCTCGCGGGACGCCAGTGCTTCAATATGGTTGTCCTTGATGAGAATGCCGTCGGCCAGGTTCAGCCGGTGATTATGTCCGCCGCCCATGCGAACGGAGTATTTGTCCAGGTAGCGGTGGCCGGGCGCAGTCTTGCGGGTGTCAACGATACGGGCGCGGCAGCCCTGTATGGCCCGGACATAGCGACTGGTGTCACTGGCGATTCCACTCATGCGCTGCATGAAGTTCAAGGCAATTCGTTCCGCCCGCAGAATGCTGGCCGCGGACCCCTCCACTCTCGCGATGTCATCGCCGGGACTCAGGGACGTTCCATCAGTTGACAGGGGGTCGAACTCCAACCCTCCGTCTACCCTGAGGAAAACGGCCTCAGCTACGTCGAGTCCAGCCAGCACCCCCTCAGCCTTGGCCCTGAGCATACCAACGCCAGCTATTTCGGGTGGGATAAGCAGTCCGGTAGTGGGGTCGTTAAAGGTCTCGTCCTCGGAAAGGGCGGCATCTATAAGGGTATAGACTTCAGGCGGCAATTGGCTCATGCCGGAACCTCCTCCTGGGTCAAAACTATGTGCTTCTCCCACTCGGCGCGGATCTCCGGGAAGTCCTCGCGGAAGTGGGAACCACGGCTTTCCTGCCTCGATAAAGCGGATTCCACCATCAGCCGCGCCAGCAGCACCATATTGGTCAGTTCCCATGAGGGCCGGTCATCCGGCGCCGGCATCATTCGCTGCCACAAATTCAGGATGCGGGCGGACAACAGCAACCGTGAACCATTGCGATTGATACCCGCGTTGCGCCAGGTCAGGTCCTGAAGGTTCTCCAGCCCTGGGGAAGGCATGGTAGCACAAACGGGCGCGCGTTCGGGTAGCCGCTTAATCAGAATGCTGTCATCATGAGGTTCTTCTTCTTCAGGCGCCTGCCCCAGGCTGCTGCTGACCAACCGCCGGGCAAATACCAGGGTATCCAGCAGCGAGTTGCTGGCGAGCCGGTTGGCCCCATGGACCGCCGAACACGCGGCTTCACCGCAGGCGTATAGACCGGGGACATTGGTGCGGCCCCAGGTGTCTATCTTGATGCCCCCCATCATGTAATGGGCGGCGGGCGCCACCGGAGCCGGTTCCCGCGTAATGTCCAGGCCATGGTCCTTGCAGAAGCGATAGATAGTAGGAAAGCGGCTCTGGACCACACTACCAGGAAGATGAGAAATATCCAGGTAAACGGCCTCTTCGCCGGCTTTTTCCATTTCTCTGGCGATGGCCCTGGAAACCACATCCCTGGGGGCCAGGTCGGCCAGGGGGTGATAGTCGGGCATGAAGGCCCGGCCATCACGGTCTCGCAGCACCGCCCCCTCCCCCCGCATAGCCTCGGAAAGTAGGAAAGTGGGCGCGCCCTTCAGCCTGAGGGCCGTGGGGTGAAACTGGTAAAACTCCATGTCCATGACCCTGGCCCCGGCCCTGAATCCCAGCGCCACTCCATCGCCGGTGGCAACCTCGGGATTGGTGGTGTACTTGTAAAGCTGGCCCGCCCCGCCGGCGCCGATGATTATGGACCTGCCGGAATAGGCCTCCGTCTCCCCGGTTTCCGAGTTCAGGGTTTCCACGGCCACGGCCCGGCCATCTTCCACCACCAGGCGGGTGGCCAGAGTGAATTCCAGGACCTTTATATCCGATTCGGCGACGCGAGCGGCAAGGGCCAGTTCGATGTGCTGACCTGTCGCATCGCCGCCAGCATGGAGGATTCGGGGGCGGCTGTGGGCGCCCTCCATACCCAGGGAGATTTCGCCGTGCATGGTATCGAAGGGCACTCCCCATTGAATGAGACTGGCGATTCGCTGGGGGCCCTCGCTGGTCAGGACCTCCACCGCGTTGCGGTCGCACAGGCCGGCGCCGGCGCTTAACGTGTCCTGCATGTGTAAAGTGGGGGTATCGCCGGTCCCAATTGCCGCCGCAATTCCTCCCTGGGCATAGCGAGTATTACAGTCATCTACCCGCCCCTTGGTGATGATCAGGGTTGAACCATGCTCCCGCGCCAGCAGGGCCGTATTCAGCCCAGCGATGCCGCTCCCAATTATTATGTAATCGTAATCGAGCCTGGGCATGGATATTAGCCGGCTGTTGGGGGTCGTTCCAATCTGAGGATGCCCCATCAAGATTTCGCCTACTATACTGCCCTGCTAGCTGGTTGCCAAGTTCGCGGACGCGAGACAATCGGGTTTCCACGCGGGCATTCGTGAGGTGAACCCGGGGCAGCCACAAAGGCAACCACCAGGGGGCGAGGCCTCCCTTGCTTATCTCAAGGGCAACCGGCCAATCCGAATGCAAGAATCCCGAGGAAGGTGACTCACTGAGGAGATTCTTCCAAAACGGAAAGGGCCCGGCGAATTATACCGGGCCCGGCGTCAAATGTAGTTGGAGGATGCGGAGTCTCAGCTAATTGCCCTCAGGACGGTCGAACTCCTGGTTCAGGTCCCTGAGGAATTCCTCGATGTTGGCGGAAAGGGGCGGCGGCGGTGGTTCCTTTTCCCTTTGTTCCCGGTCGTAGTGCTCCTCCAGCTGCTGCAGCAGGGACGTAATATCTTCACCCTCGCCCTTGACCATGTCGGCCACGGTCTCGTACTGCTCAGTCCCCCGTTCCAACTGAATCAGTCGCTGCGGAAGATTGTAGAGGGAGCAGAGCAATTCCGTCAGCCGTGCCGTGCCCATCATATCTTCATCTACCTGGTAATACTGGGGAAGGTGAACGACGTAAGTGCGGGTCTCTATGCCCTGTCTGGCCGCTTCCTGGGGTATAAGGTAGGTAATGGTCGTCGGGCCCTCATAATCGCTGGACTGGACACGTACCTGGCGCTGCTCTTCGTCCAGTTCGCCTCCGGCGCCTGAACCGGAAACCAGCAGGGGCCTGGTGTGGGGGACCATGTCATACATCGCGCCCACCAGGGAATAGCGCTTTACCCCAAGATGATTCAGCAGTTCCAGCATGGAGTCGGTGTAGTCTTCGCCGTACAGATGAGGTTCCAGCAGGTGGGCCAGCAACAAGTCTGGGCCCTCTTCCCTCTGGGCATACCGCACTATCGTGTTCGGAATGGACACCTCGCGTTTTCCCTCGTTGAAGAAGGAACGGGGGCGGTAGCGGGTAAAGTCGTAGAACAGGCCAGGGCGGTGCAGCCTGCCCAGTTCCTTGGCCCGCAGGTGACGCTCCAGTCGGTTCAAGCTCATGCTGCCCACCCGCCCCACGTCAATCCAGGGACGGAGAACGGCAAGCAAGTGGGGGTCTTTCAGCTCAGGTACGGGTTCGTTAAGTTCAAATTCACCTAGTTTCATGGCATACAGTGTGACAGCGACAGGGGCCATTTACAAGACCCGGTATTCGTGGCAACCTGGTTGGACACAGGTGGCTTGTTGAGGCTGCAAGGTCAGTTCGCAGACCGAACCCTCCGGGGGCATTGACTGCGGTTTGTCCAGCGAGGCCCCAGATGGGGAAGCTCCCAAGAAGCCTCCATAAGGTTGTGGAAGGTATGCGGATGCTAGAGTCCTTTCCTCGTTAATTGGTCATTCTGAACGGAGTGAAGAATCTAAATTGCCTTCTCTTGACGACTTCAGGAACAGCGAGATCACTATTGCATGCGACTCCGGATCCTTCGCTGCGCTCAGGATGACATATTATCAGGCTGGTCTTCATCGGAAGTTGCGAACACATACCCTTAGCAGCCTATCAAGAGAGAAGGGACCTTCTCACTCCCCCGAGCGGTAGACGTCGGTGCCGGGGTAGAAGGAGTACCACCCGAACCAGTATGCGTTGTGGCTGGGTATGCGGGGCAGAAGCTGGGACGGATTTTCCAGGTTTACCAGGGCATTTTCTTCCACTCTCCACGTCTGCCCTTCACTGTCGGTTATCACGCTAGAATCGGGTGCATCGCCTTCTTCAAGGAGGAATGTCCGCTCACCCCGCTCGTAAGCCCTGCTGCCCAGGTGACCGGTCGTTACCATCACAAGGGGCAGACCGCCAAGCTCATCGTTAATCACCCTCTCTTTCCGCAAAGTCTCCAGGGGATATGCCCTGGCCTGGTGCCCGATGTTCAATCCTATGACGTGATTCTTGGTGGCCAGTTCATCGCTGGTCTGCCAGACGGGAAACATGGTGGTGGGGCTTTCCCGGTAGCTGAAGTAAATTGAGCGGTCATTCCACTCGGACTCGTAAAAGCGGCCAGGATACAAGCCGGTCTCCACGTCCAACACGGTTGTGTCCGGGTGGGCATTGAACCACTCGCCCCATGTTGTGGTCACCACCGGCAGGAGTTCCAGGCGGGCCTCGGAGCCGGCCAGGGGCCCGGCGGCAGGGACGCCGGTGAACTGGTTCCACAGAGTATTGGTCCTGCGGTCATACATCAGCTTGTTGCTGCGGTACAGCATGCCGGAAGTGCCAAACTCAACCCTCTCTCCGTCAATGTTGGTGGAATACACGATTCCCGCGCCGCAGAGAGTTCAATAGGCTAATGCGAAGGATACGCCCCCCACGGTGTCGTTGGCCATTTCGTGGGCATTAACTATGCGGTGGGGATAGGCCCGGTGCTCCCCGTTAAAGGAGACGCCAAACACCCTGTCCTCCGGGTCGAGGTAAGCGGCCTCGACCCCCGGGATTACCGGCGCATCGGTCAAATCCGGAATGCCATCTTTCGCCACGCCACCCCACACTATTTCCTCGATGCGAATATTTGCGGGCATCCCGTCGTAAAGGAATGCTCCCATTTCCGGGTCCACCAGCTCGGAGTACAGGGCGCCCTTCCAGCCGGCGAAGCCCAACGGAGGCCATACCTCCGGGTGCTGGCCCATCCACACTATCCACTGGAGCCATTCATCAGGCGTCGCCTCGGCGTCAACGCCGGCGATTTCCGGGTTCTGGGCGACGATCCAGTCCAGGGACTCGAAGATGGCGACCTCTACGGCCCGGTTAATGCGCCACCAGGGGAAGCGCATCAGCTCGATCAGCACCGGAATGTAGGCGGCATCGCCGCTGGCGCCCATTTTCTCGATTTCCCAGGGGTCTCCCAGCAGGGCCGAGTCCAGTGCGTCATACATCAATCTGGTTGAAGGGCCGTCCGTCGAACCGGGATCGGGGCCGGGGGCGGCCCAACGAGACAGATTGCGGGCCACTTCGGCACAGGAAGACAACCTCAGTTCTCGCCACAGGTGGGACCGCCCTCCGGCAGGGGCGCCCTCGCCGGGGGCTACCGTCAGGCACATCTCACCGTCGCCCGTGCGCAAGGACCCGTCGGAACCGTAGACGAAGATCTGGCCAGCGCTCTCGCTGCAGGGACGGGTGTAAACCTGGTCCCCCTCGGCCTCCATGCAAAGATCGTAGGCCGGCATGGATACCTGACCCGCGGACGGTTGATTGAAAAGGAAAAGCTCGTCATCAGCGCCAGGCTTGCAGGTGTGGGCCTGCAAGGGCCGATCGGTCCGCAAGCTGTCCCTGAACCCCGGTACGTCCACGCAGTAGAATTCAGGTTCGTCCAGGGGGTCAATGAGCTGAATCAATGTCTCTTCGACCGGGGCCGGTACGGACGGCTGCGGGATAGGCAGGTCAGGACTCGGCGCAGTTGTCGTGCCCGAATCCGCAGTTGCCGGCGTTGGCGACGTTGGCGACGTTGCCGACGTTGCCGACGTTGGACCGGGGGAAGGGCTGGCGGCAGTGGCGCCCACAGCCAGTGATCCGGTAGCAGCGGCCGCGGTAGCCTCAGCCATGGCAATAGCTGAAGTACCGGAGGAGGGAGAAGCGGCCCCCGTCGGAGCCGGCGCTCCCCGTCCGGGCGCGGGGGGCTCCGTTGGACCAGCACCATCCTGAATCGCTCTTTGCTCCGGTGGGGCAGGAGACGCAGATTGTTGATCGCCGCAGGCCACTGACACCACAAATAGCGCCAGAATTGCCGCTCCGGTGAGGAGCAGCCTGACCTTGAGCCTGAAAGCTCCCTTTAGCAAGGTCCCATCTCGGTCAGCTTGCCCTCGCGCCATGCCACGGCGCCATTTCTTACCGTGAGAAAGGTATCCAGCCTGACCTTGCCCTCCACCTTGTTGCGGGCCATGTCGTGCCACACAAACCGGCCCTCTCTCAAATCGTACACGGCGGCATCGCCGGACATGCCCGGCGCCAGCGAACCCAGTTCTCCCTCCAGGCCGAGGACCTGGGCAGGACGGGATGTGCCGGCCGCTACCGCGTCCTCCAGGGACATACCAAGGGCATGGAACTTGCTGACCAGGTCGTTCATCAAATAAACCCTACGACCGGGAGGGGGTATGTGGATGTCCGTGCTGATGGTATCGGGAGGCAAGCCCTGCTGGAGCGCAGAGCGGGCCACCTCAACGTCGCAGTGAACACCGGCGTGACCCAGGTCCATGATTACGCCCCGTTCCGAAGCCGCCCTGACCTCGGGGCGAATCCTGTCCTGCCTGTCGAGGATTCCCTCGTGGTTGCCGTTGAAGGCATGGGTAGCGATGTCGCCGGGGCCCATGAAATCCAGGATTTGCGGCAGGGGTATGGGAGTCCCGCTGACGTGGACCATCAGTCTTCCGCCGCACTGGTCGGCGGCAGCTCTGGCCAGGCGCATGGCTTCCGGCGCGTCCCAGTGGGCCACGGCATTCAATTCCATGCGCACCTTGACCCCGAAGAAGAACCCGGGGTTTTTCTTTACGGCATCGGCTGTCTGGTCCACATCAATAATCCTCAAATCCTGCAGGCCACCACCCAGCACCCGGTTGGCGGCCAGGCCGACGGAGCCGATGTGGATGAAGGCCAGCAGCCGGGTGCGGTGGGCAGGAAAGACGTAATCACGCATGGCTCCAAAATTCATGCACCCGGCGCTGCCGGCGTCCACCCCCGTAGTGACGCCGGCGGATAGGCAGTTCTGGTCGGCGTGGACTGCGCTGCCGGTTCCGCCGTGGTAAAAATGCCCGTGCAGGTCAATCAGCCCCGGAGTCACCAGCTTGCCTGCCGCGTCCACCACGTTGAGGGCCTGGTCCGGCGGGATGTTCTCGGCCACTGCCGCCACCTTTCCACCCTGGAAGGCGATATCCCGGCGGTCATGTATGCCCTGGGCCGGATCCAACAGGGTGCCGCCCTTCAGGAGCAGGTCAAAACCGGCAGATGGAGTGGTCATGTTGTCCTCCTCGGGTTCGGCGAAGTTGTTGAGTCTGGCAATAGTGGATGGGACTGGCGCTGGACCCTTTGTAAACCATCTCCGACAGCCCATGAATCCGGCTGGGCGCGAAGAACAAGCAACAGTTAAGCTAATTTCACCCCCATCCCAACCTTCCCCCATCAAGGGGGAAGCGACTGTTGAGATAGTTTCTTACTCTTCGGGGTCGCTGAACTGCATCCGGCGCAGCCTGGGATAAACCAATTCCTTGGGATTCTGCAGGTCTGCGTCCGAGATGTTCTCGGATTCAACCAGCGTGCGGGCCCGCCACTTTTCTACGGCCTGCTGTACCAGCCGATTCACTATCTGGGGCGAGCGTCCCTCAAGGCGGCCCACCTGGTAAGCCAACGTCACCGCCAGCTGTGCCCCGGTAATGAGTTCAAAGGCCGAGGCGTCGGACAGATTTTCAGGCATTCCCCCGCACTGGTCCAGGAAATCATCGAGCACCTGGCCCATGATATCGGTGAGGCCGCCCAGCTCTATTTCGGTCATATACTGGGTCAACTGGTCGGTAAGGTCTTCCACTCCATCGGCGGGGAGCACCAATCCCTGCACCTCGTGGTCCTCCGTGCCATTTCCCTGGTCGCTGGCCATTGTTATGCCGTGCCTTTCCGGGTCCTCAAATTGCTTTGCCCAAGCTGCGGTAATTGTAGCATGCCGGAAAGGCCGGTTAACCTTGACGCCCGCTTCTGGCGACATGCTAGTATGACCCTGAACTTCCCCAACTTTCCCAGGCAGGAGTTGGCCTCACCATTGATCTCTCACGCTGAGCGGCAAGTCCTCGTTACAGTGGCCGACGGTTTTATCCGGGAGGTATCCGAAGCCTGGCTTGAGGGCGTCATGCTGACCGCCCTGGACCTGGCCCTGGCTGCGGACGAGCCCGGTCAGGTGAGCCTGCTGATTGCGGACGACGCCACAGTCAAGGAGTTGAACCGCTCCTACCGCGGGCTGGACGAGGTGACCGACGTTCTATCCTTTTCTTCCACTCACCAGGGACATTGGGAAGGAGAAGTCGCCGCCCCGGTCGACCCCGAACCTCTCCTGGGCATCGCGGAGGGGGAGTCTTGGCCGGACTTCGTGCTGCCGCCCGATGAACTGCCGCCCCTGGGGGAGGTTGTCATTTCCTACCCGCAGACTTGCCGTCAGGCCGAGGGCATGGGCAAGCCGGTTGGAGAGGAACTGGCCCTGCTGGTGATTCACGGCGTCCTGCACCTGGTTGGGCATGACCACGCGGAGCCGGAGGAAACCGCCCGAATGCAGGCGCTGGAAAAGGCGGCGCTGGCGCGCATCTTCGAGGATGGAGAGGACACGCCATGACCTCCCAGGTCTATTACCGCAAGTGGCGTCCGGGTTGTTTTGCCGATCTGGTAGGGCAGGAGCACGTTGCCACCACCCTGCGCCAGGCCATAAGGCAGGGCCGCGTGTCTCATTCCTACCTGTTTTGCGGCCCTCGGGGCACGGGGAAGACGACCACCGCCCGTATCCTGGCCAAGGCAGTCAATTGCCTGGACCCCCAGGATGGTGACCCCTGCAACCAGTGTTCAATCTGCGTTTCCTTCAATGATGAACGGTTCATGGACACCATAGAGATGGACGCCGCCAGCAACCGGGGCATTGAAGATATTCGGGAAATCCGGGACAAGGTCAACTTCGCGCCGGTGGAAGGCCGCCGCAAGGTTTACATCATAGACGAAGCCCACATGTTGACCGACCAGGCTTCCAATGCTTTCCTGAAAACCCTGGAAGAGCCGCCGGGCCACGTAATTTTCATACTCTGCACCACTGAAGCAAACCGTATTCTCCCGACCATAGTTTCCCGCTGCCAGCGGTTTGACTTTCGACGATTGCCGTCGGAGCGCATTTACCAGCGGCTGGCCGAAATCACCGAGGGCGAAGGGGTGGCAGTGGCGCCGGACGCGCTGCGACTGGTGGCACGCTTCGCCGCCGGCAGCCTGAGGGACGCTGAAAACCTGCTGGAGCAGTTGGTGGTTTCCTACGGAGACGGAGTTACCCTGGCCCAGGTAGAGGAGTTGCTGGGGCTGGGTCACAGCGACCGCTGGCTGGACCTGGTCAAGTACCTGCTGATGGGCAACACCACGGCCTCGCTCGAGTTAATCAATCAGGCAGCCTGGGATGGGGTGGACTTGCGCCAGTTGCACCGTCAGACCCTGGAACTGTTGCGGGCGGCCATGCTGCTGGAGTGGAACGCTGCCGATGCCCTGGAGTTGCCGGAACATGTAACAGCCCAATTGAGAGAACTCTCAAACTCTCTTCCAAACTGGAGGATAGTGAAGGCCCTGCGCATTTGGGGTGAAGTAAACATGCGCTACGATGCCCCGTCCACTCTCCCGCTGGAACTGGCTGTGGTAGAAATATGCAACGACGACCTCGCGCCTCCCGCCCAGGCCGCCGCACCGGAGCCTGCGGCGAGGGCGGCTACTTCACCGCCGCCGCGCCGCGCCCAGTCTGATGCGGCCCCCACCACGCCCATGTCCGGCGCCGGCACACCACCGCCAGGGGAAGCTGACCGGTCCAGGACGGCGCCGCGTCCGTCAGCCCGATCGGTAGAAGGCCCCCGCACTGCTCCGGTACGGCCCCAGGCTTCCGACCAGCAGGAGGTACCAGCGGGAGGAGTGGGCGGGGACAACGATGTCTCCGTAATGTGGCAGGCCACTGTCAAGGCCCTGGGGCGGGCCACCGGCAAGCGATACAACCTGGGGGCCCTGTTGCGGGACTGCAAACCCAACACCATCACCATTGAAGGTGATACACTGTTGATACCTTTCGTGCATCGCCCCAACCTGGAACGAATGCAGGAGGAATTGGAAGACCCCAATGCCAGGAATATGGTGGCCGAGGCCGTAACCCGTCATTTCGGTTCATCTTACGAGTTCAAAATAACTCTGGCGGGGGAGTCTGAAGAAGGGGCTCAACCCAACCGGCCCAACCAGCACAGCCCGCTGGTGCGAACCGCAATGAATATGGGAGCCAGAATCGTGGAGGACACCATCGAATGAACCGGAACATGATGCGCCAGGCCCAGCGGATGCAGGCCCAATTGCAGAAGATCCAGGAGGAACTGGAAACCGCCACCGTTGAAGGCAGCGCCGGCGGAGGCGTAGTTAAGGTTGTAATGACGGGAAAGCAAATGGTGGAATCGGTAACTATAGAGCCGGAAGCGGCGGAAGACGTGGAACTGCTGCAGGACCTGGTCGCGGCAGCGTTCAACGATGCCACCAACAAGACCCAGGAAATGGCCGCCAGCAAGATGAGCGCCATAACGGGCGGCATGAATATTCCAGGGTTGACCTGATAATCCCGCTGCGATTTCCCGATTCCATACTCTTACGCAAGAAGCCTGTCACAATCCAGCTACGGACACCCTCGCGAATCGGCCGGACCCGTGATGATTTGACATGACCCTGGAGCATTTGCCATCCGCCGCGCCTTCCCTGGCCCGGCTGATCCAGGAACTGAACAAGCTGCCCGGCATCGGACCCAAGAGCGCCCAGAGGCTGGCGTACTTCATCATCCGCTTGTCCGACGAAGAAGCCCAGGACCTGGCCGAAGCAATAAATGCCGTAAAGCAGACGATCATGTTCTGCAGTGTGTGTCAGAACCTGACCGACGTTAGCCCCTGCCCGATTTGCGCCAATGATCGCCGCAACCGGGAGCAGATCTGCGTGGTGGAAGAACCCATGGACGTGCTGGCCCTGGAGCGGACCCACTGCTATCGCGGGTTGTACCACGTACTTCATGGGGTCCTTTCCCCTTTAAATGGAGTGGGGCCCGACCAGATTAAACTCCGGGAACTGTTCGCCCGCCTGCGCGATGGACATATCAGGGAAGTGGTGATAGCCACCAACCCCACGCTGGAGGGAGAGGCCACGGCGATGTACATTTCCCGCCACCTGGCCGGTACTGATGTCAAGGTCACCCACCTGGCCCGGGGGCTCCCCGTGGGCGGTTCGCTGGAATATACCGACGAATTGACCCTGAGCCGGGCGTTTCAGGGCAGGCAGGAAGTCGAGTAGCGTCCTGGCCTGAAATTTCCCGTCCCCTGGTTATCGCTGACACCGCACCCTCGTCAATCCCGGAAAAGCAAGGAAAAAGGCGCGGGAACCAACCGAAAATGCCACCTCCACGTACATACCGAGCGGAATCCCTGGTACTGAAAAGCATTCCCCTGGGCGAGGCCGACCTGTTGGTAACTCTCTTCACCAGAGAGGCGGGCAAGGTCCGGGCCGTAGGCAAGGGCGCGCGCCGGCCCACCGCCAAGCTGGTAGGCCACCTGGAACCCGTTACCGCCGCCCGCCTGCACCTGTCCCGGGGACGGAGCCTGGACGTAATCAACCAGGCGGAAACTCTGAATAGCTTTAGGTCTCTGAAGACCAACCTGACCGCCATTACCAGGGGCCTGCAGGTATGCGAACTGGTGGATGGCTTTGGTTCGGAGGCCAGTCCCAACGAACCCCTCTACGATCTGGCCCAGGCAACCCTGTCAGCCATCGGACGGGCTCCCGAGGATGAATTTCCCCTGCTCCATTTCCAGCTGCATCTCCTGAACGTCTCGGGGTTGATGCCTGAGCTGCAGTATTGCGTAGGCTGTCGGGGAAACATAGAGCCCGACCGACACCGTTACAGCCTCGACGGCGGGGGCATCTTTTGTCCGGATTGCCTGCCCGACCAGGCCGGACTTCGCCCGCTGTCCCTGCGGGCGCTCAAGGTGCTCCGATTGCTTTCCCGGAGCAGCCCATCGGAGTTGCCTTCCCTGCACCTGGATGCCGCCCTGTCCCAGGAGTTGAAGTCCATTCTCACGGGCACCCTCCAATACTGGCTGGACCGGGAGATCCGCACCAACTCGTTTCTGAACCAGTTGGCCCGAGCTGACAGGGGATAGGTTCCCGGCCTTCCACGCAACATGTCCGAGCCTGAATCAAGCTGGGGATATCCTTTGCTGTCTGAATCCTTTCGAACTACTCTGGCCTGCAAATGCTTTTGCAAACCCCAAACCGTTGCGATACACTGAAATTCGAGCTCGATGCTTCCGCTGAGACGGCTACCAGTCTGCGGGGAACGGGCGCTATCCTATTGAGGAAAATGCAATAGATGCCCACCTACCGCATGAGAGTTGGAGAGGAGTGGTACACCGTGGAGGTGGGCGACGTCAGCCGGTCCCCGGTCGAGGTGAACGTAGGAGGACAGACCTACTACGTCGAAATAGAGGAGGCCGAGCCCTCTGCCATACAGCCCCGTACCAGGAGGGGCAGGCGTCCCCCCAGCCGGATTGCGCCACCCGCCTTGCCGAGGGTGGGAGGCGCCGTTCCCGCATTTGATCCCTCCGACAAGGTGCTCCGCGCCCCTATGCCCGGCAGGGTTATCGCTATTCGCGTACGTCCCGGCGACCGCGTGGCCACGGGCGACGAGGTTTGCGTTGTGGAAGCCATGAAAATGGAGCAAAGCATCCGCGCGGCCCAGGATGGAGTAATAAAAGAGATATTCGTGCAGCCCATGGATTCGGTGGGGGCCAACGACGCCCTCATAGAAATGGAATAGCCTTGCCATGTCCCTGGAATGGCTGAACCTGGGTATTCCCTACGGGTGGCTGGCAGTCCCCCTGGGAATTACCACCATATCCGCAGTGGCCCAGGTCGTGGCCAAGCTCCGCGCGAGGAAAATACTCAACGGACTTCGGGCAGATCTGGAATCCGCCCGTATGCGCCATCGCAGGCTGCTGACCGAGTACTTTCTGCGCCAGCAATTCCTTTGCCGCCAGTTGCAGATTTCTCCTCCCGATCGCCCGGCTTCCACCTACCCGCAATTGCCCGTTGAGGAAGGGGAAGACGAGACTCTGAAATCCCGTTTACTGAAGAAAGTGCACTGGCGCAGACCCAAGACCACTCTGACCCAGGGTTCCACCGGCTCCGCCAAGGTGATCGTAGGGCGACACTCTTTGAGCGTAGGCTGGTCTTTTGTTTGGCGGACCACCGGTTCCAATATTATGCGGGTGGCGCAACCCCTGGGGTCGAGGGCGGCGACTTTCGCTCCCAGGCTCATTACCTTCGGGGGCGGAGCCGCGTCCACGGGCGGCTCCCTGGCCGCCTCCACTGCGGTCCGCGCCGTCATCGGCGCCGTTTCCGTGGTGGGCTGGGTAATCGGCCCGGCCCTTGCCGCCTGGACCGTTTTCAGCGAGGCCCGCAAGATAGGCAAGGCAAGGCAGGAATTGCGAATACTGCTCTACCGGCAGGACTCGGAACTGGCGTCATTCAGGGTTCGCAACCGCCGGCTGGAAGCTCAATTTACCGAGTTAACCCGGGTGGACAGCGAAGAGAAAGACCTGGTTGCAGCTTACCGCTAAACTAAAGCCACAGTGAATATTATATTTGCTTGGAAACGGACTTACTGGACTTCGCAGCTGCAGATCAAGGGCTCTTCCCCGGACCGTAGGGGCGATTCGCGAATCGGCCCTACGTCGGATGCCGGTAGAAATACGCATCTTACTGTGGCTTTAGTTCAGGGTTGTCGCCCAATCTACAATGCGACTGTCCTGCCGACGGGGCAGGAAGAGTACAAAGTGGAGCGAATTGCAATTCCCCGCTCCTCCTGAGATTGTCGAAGGATGCCCCTGATACTATGGATGGTTCGGCAAGCTCACCAAGAGCGGTTCAATGAATACCTTGCAATCATCCTGGCCGACGAGCGCCTTCATGGATAACGCAAGCTGCCAGGTGTTAAAATCAGCCATTACAATTACCTTGCAGGATGTCGGCCTATGCCTCAGGACTTTATCCACGTAAAGGGCGCCCGGGAGCACAACCTCAAGAATGTAGATGTAACCATTCCCAGGGACAAGCTGGTGGTCATCACCGGCGTTTCCGGTTCCGGCAAGAGTTCCCTGGCCTTTGACACCATCTACGCTGAAGGGCAGCGCCGCTACGTGGAATCCCTGTCCGCCTACGCCCGCCAGTTTTTGGGGCGCATGGACAAGCCGGATGTGGACTACATTGAGGGGCTCTCTCCCGCCATATCCATTGACCAGAAGGGCGTTTCCCACAACCCTCGATCAACGGTGGGTACGGTCACGGAGATTTACGACTACCTGCGCCTGCTTTTCGCCCGTGTGGGCAAGCCCCACTGCCCCAAGTGCGGCCGTCCCGTGGAGCGCCAGACTATCCAGCAAATAGTGGACGCCATTCTTTCTCTGCCGGAAGAAAGCCGAATCACTCTGCTGGCGCCCAAGGTACGCCGCAAGAAGGGCGAGCACAAGGACATTCTTGAGGCCGCCCGCCGCGCCGGTTTCGTCCGCATCCGGGTTAACGGCGACATTTTAATGCTGGATGAGACGGACAGCCTCAATCTGGACAAGCAGAAGTGGCACTACATTGAACTGGTGGTGGACCGCATAATTGTAAGACCGGACACGGAGCTGAGCCGGGTATCCGAATCAGTGGAGACCGCCCTGCGGGAGGGAGAGGGTGTGCTGCAGGTGCTGAGGCAGCCCAGCGAGGAGGGATCGAAGGAAGAGGAGCTGGTATTCTCTGAGCAGTTCGCCTGCGTTCGCTGCGGGACCAGCCTTCCCGAAATCGAGCCCCGCACCTTCAGCTTTAACTCCCCCCATGGCGCTTGCCCGCAGTGTACTGGCCTGGGCTTCAAGCTGGAGGTGGACCCCAACCTGGTCATTCCCAACCGGAACCTGTCCCTGCTGGAAGGGGCGGTTGTTGCATGGAATCGCACCGGCGCTTCCTCCGGCTGGTATATGAGCATGATGGAATCGGTAGCCCGCGCCTACGGTTTCTCTCCCCAGATACCGGTCAAGGACCTGGATGAGGACCACCTCAAGGTAATCCTTTACGGTGTCAAAGGTAAGAAAGTTACCGTCCGCCACCGCACCCATAACGGCCGCACCTACAGCTGGGAGACTCGCTTCGAGGGCGTAATCCCCAACCTGGAGAGGCGCTACCGGGAAACCGAGTCGGACCACTCGCGCCAGGAGATTGAGCGGTACATGACGGCTCGCCCCTGCCAGGCCTGCAAGGGCCAGCGGCTGAAGCCGGAAGCGTTAGGGGTGAAAGTCTGCGGACTCAGCATTATTGAAGTTACCGGCATGAACATTGCCCAGGGGGTGGAATGGGTCCGTTCCATAGACCCGGATGGACCGGGAGACCACCCCGGCGAGGTCCTCTCCCCACGGGACAAGTCCATCGCCAATCAAATACTCAAGGAAATTGACGGCCGCCTGAAATTCCTCGACGGCATCGGCCTGGACTATGTGACCATGAGCCGCACGGCCCGTACCCTGTCCGGCGGCGAGGCCCAGCGGGTGAGGCTGGCCACCCAGATTGGCTCCGGCCTGACCGGGGTTCTCTACGTTTGCGATGAGCCGACCGTAGGATTGCACCCCCATGACGACCACCGCCTCATCAATACCCTCACCCGCCTGAGGGATATGGGCAACACGGTGATCGTTGTAGAGCATGACGAAGCCATGATGCGGGCCGCCGATTATATCGTTGACCTGGGACCCGGCGCCGGGGAGCACGGAGGCTATATAGTCGCGACCGGAAAAATAGATGAAGTAATGGAGAACTCCGGTTCCCTTACCGGCCAGTACCTGAGCGGTGTCAAGGAAATTCCCCTGCCCGACTGCCGGCGTTCAGGCAACGGCCTGCACATCACCGTCACCGGGGCGCGGGAAAACAACCTCAAGGACGTGGACGTTTCCATACCGCTGGGAATGCTGACCTGCGTCACCGGCGTTTCCGGCTCCGGCAAGAGCACTCTGACCTACGACATTCTCTACAAGCGATTGGCCCAGGTAATAAACAAGGGCAGGGACTACCCCGGCGACCACGACGACGTAACCGGCATTGAGAACATAGACAAGGTGGTCAACATAGACCAGTCGCCCATTGGCAGGACACCTCGCAGCAATCCCGCCACTTACACCGGGGCCTTCACGCCCATCCGGGAGTTATTTGCATCCCTTCCCGAAGCGCGAATTCGCGGCT
Organism: Chloroflexota bacterium; assembly: GCA_009840135.1. Lineage (GTDB taxonomy): Bacteria > Chloroflexota > Dehalococcoidia > Lucifugimonadales > UBA3495 > Bin22. The sequence goes on from VXOH01000032.1 coordinate 17,305, forward strand.
ACAAGCCGGGGCGCTTTTCCTTTAACGTCAAGGGAGGCCGCTGCGAGGCCTGCCAGGGAGAAGGATACAACCAGATAGAAATGCAGTTCCTGCCGGATGTCACCGTTCCCTGTGAAATCTGCAATGGCCGCCGCTATAACCGGGAGGCCATGGAAGTGACTTTGAGGGACAAGAGCATCGCCGACGTGCTGGACATGACGGTGGACACGGCCCTGGAGTTCTTCTACAACTTTCCCCGCATCCGGCCCAAGCTGGAGACCCTGCGAGACGTGGGGTTGGGCTACATTCGCCTGGGGCAGCCGGCCACCACCCTTTCCGGCGGCGAGGCCCAACGGGTCAAGCTGGCTACGGAGCTGGCCAAGCGGGCAACGGGCAAGACCCTTTACCTGATGGACGAGCCAACCACGGGCCTTTCTTTTGAAGACTGCGCCGCCCTGTTGAGGGTGCTGCACCGCCTGGTTGACAACCGCAACACTATTGTCCTGATTGAGCACAACCTGGACCTGATTAAGAACGCCGACTGGATCATTGACCTGGGCCCCGGCGCCGGAGACCGGGGAGGGCAACTGATCGCCACCGGCACCCCGGAAATGCTGGCCGACCATCCGGAGTCCCATACCGGGCGCTACCTGAAACCCCTGCTGGAAGCTGACGGCAGGGCGCCACTGGTCGTGGCGCTGCCTGTCGTTCCGGTAGAAGAAGTGGTGTCGTCCGAACGGGAAAAGCCAAAAAAGAAGGCCACCAGAAAGGCGACACGGAAGCGGGTAAAGGAGCCGGTGGCGGTGGGGGATGATTAGAGCAATAATGTACCTTTCCCGGAGATTGACGACATAGGGGTTACAGAGATGAGCAGCCAGCAGGAACTCCTCCAACGCATAACAGCGAGAAACGATGTATTTGGGGGCAGGCCAATTATTCGTGATATGCGCATCTCGGTTAGGCTGATTCTTAGCTTACTGAGTCAAGGCATCTCACCAGAAGAGATACTGCAAGATTACCCCGAACTGGAACAGGATGATATTCGCGCCTGTATCGCTTACGCCTGCTCCGTTATATCTGGAGATTCGCTGGCATTGATATCGGTTGACGGCTCTTGAAATTCATGATTGACCGTTGTGCCGGGCGGCGGCTCGCCGCATGGCTCAGGAATAACGGCCACGATGTTCTTGAAGCTCATGCCCTCGGACCGGACCCGGGGGACGAGGCTCTTCTGGAACGTGCTGCTGCCGAAGGACGAGTATTCATCACCCTTGACAAGGACTACGGTGAGCTAATATTTCTCCACAGAGTTTCGCACTCTGGGCTGATAAGACTGCCGGACTTGACAATGTCTGAGAGGATTGCATTGGTGGAGAAACTTATCAAAGATTATCGGAGTCAAATGGAACTCGGCTGCGTCATTACTATTCAAGCAGGGAGAGTCCGAACATCCTCGCCCACTGATTATCGCCACCAAGCTAACGACAACCATAAGTAGAGCATCAACCGAAAAGAGGCTATAACCCATGACCCAAACGCAAACCCTGCAATATGACCTGCTAATTGACGGTGAATGGAAATCGTCCGCCACCGGCCACTATTTTGGAGTCGAGAACCCCGCCACCGGCGAAAACGTGGCCCGCATGGCCAACGCCGGCGAGCAGGACGTGGCCGAGGCTGTAACCAGCGCGGAACGGGCCTTCAAGCACGGTCCCTGGTCCACCATGCCCGACTCGGAGCGGGGCAAGATTCTCTGGGGCATCGCCGACATTGTTGAGGAACGGCGAATGGAGTTGGGCCGAATGGAGTCCATCTCCAACGGCCGGCCCATATCTGAAACCTCTTCCCAAATGCTGGTGGTTGCCAGTTACTTCCGCTATTTCGCCGGCTTCTGCGACAAAATCCAGGGCACGACCGTCCCCACCGACCGGGGTCACCTTAACTACACCGTGCGGGTCCCCCTGGGCGTTGTGGGTCAGTTAACCCCTTGGAACCACCCACTGATGATTGCCTCCAAAAAGCTGGCGCCGGCGCTGGCAGCCGGCTGCGTGGTGGTTCTGAAACCGTCGGAATGGGCGCCCCTTACGCCAACCGAGATTGGAAACATCGCTCTCGAAGCGGGACTTCCGCCAGGCGTGCTGAACATCGTCAACGGGTTCGGGCCCACGGCGGGCAAAGCCCTGGCCGGCGACCGCAGGCTGGGGAAGCTGGATCTGACGGGCGGCACGGAGACGGGCCGGGCTGTGGGCGAAGTAGTCGGCCGCAACCTCACCCCCTTCCAGGCGGAGCTTGGCGGCAAGGCCCCGGTGATCGTTTTTCCCGACGCCAATCTGGACGACGCGGTCAACGGTTGCGCTTTCGCCTCCTTCGTTGCCTCGGGCCAGACCTGCATCCAAGGCTCCCGCGCCGTAGTGCATAGCTCAATCTACGACCGGTTCGTGGAGCAGATTTCCACCAAGGTCGCAGGCATCCGATTGGGTGACCCCACGGAGTTTGATACCCAGATGGGACCCGTAGTTTCCAGGCCGTCTTATGAACGCATCCTCGAATACGTCAGGTCCGCGGAAGAGCAGGGCGCCAGGGTGGCCCACGGCGGCAAACACCCTGACGGGGTCCAGTATGCCAACGGCTATTTCATTGAACCAACGGTGCTGGCGGACGTAAGGCAAGACATGAAGGTGGCCCAGGAGGAGATCTTCGGCCCGGTGGTCTGTGTCATTCCCTTTGATACCGAGGAGGAGGCCGTGGCCATTGCCAACGATATACCCTACGGACTGGGCTGTTCTATCTGGACGAGGGACGTGGCCCGCGCCCACCGGGTAGCCGCCGAGGTGGAAGCCGGAATTGTCTGGATTAACGACCACCACCGCCTGCACCCGGGCATACCCTGGGGCGGCTTCAAGGACAGCGGATATGGCCGAGAGGGCAGCTTTGACTTTGTCCACGAATATACGGCGCCTAAGTATGTTTGCGTCCGTGTAGAACCTCAGGGATTTGACTGGTATGCCACCAGCGGCCCTGGTCAGAGATTGAACTAGCAAGGAATCTTGCTGGCGCGATTCAATAGTGCGTTTGATTAAAGCGACCGATTAATACCTGGAGGCAGCCCCTGCAACTGCCTTGCCTCATGCCGTTGAATTGGTCCGGTGGCGCGTGGCTGTTGCCCCGCTAGTCACTCCTTCCCCCTTTTGATAGAATAGCCTCGATTCAACCCCAATACGCTGGGAGGAAATTCTATGGACTTGCACTATGACGGCGAGGTAAAAATCGCCAGGATCAACATGGGGCCCTATGACAACAACGGCTACATAGTAGTATGCCCAGAGACCAACGAAGGCATAGTAATAGATACTCCTGCCGAACCCGAAAAGCTGATTAACCAGGTGGGCGACGTTCAGGTAAAGGCCATCCTGATTACGCACAAGCACCAGGACCACCTTAACGGCTTCCACGAAATTACCGGAGCCATCGGCGCGCCCGTGGCAGTTCACGCCAACGACGTGGACGGCATCCCCCGGGCCCCGGAAACCGTGCTGAACGATGGCGACACCATTACCTTCGGCAACCGGACTCTCGAGGTCATTTATACCCCAGGGCACACGGAAGGGGCCTCCTGCTTCCTGGTGGGCAACCACCTGTTCTCAGGAGATACCCTGTTCCCCGGCGGCCCCGGAAAAACTCGCAGCCCCGAATTGCTTCAGCAAATCCTGAACAGCATCAGCAGCAAGCTTCTTACCTTGCCCGACGAGGTCGCCGTATATCCGGGGCACGGTCCCATGGACACGACCATTGGCGAGGCCCGCCGCCGCTACCAGGTGTTCACCTCTAAGACTCATTCTCAGGACCTGTGTGGCGACGTCGACTGGCTGGAAACTGAATAGGAAGAATTGAGGATAAACGGGAACGACCTTTTCGCCTTGTCAACCTCGTTGATATTGCGACCATCAATAACACCGCCCTCCTTTTTGGGCTTGAGCGACTTGTTCCGCCGATCAAAACTCATCGTTGAGGGCAGACTGAGCGGACCTTGTATTGGGCTCATTGAGGTTTTGGGCAGGCGTCAATGTGGTTGAGCTGACCGGCGCAGGTCTTATGCCGTTTGCTTCAGAAGGAGGTGTTTTTCGGAGAGGCGGTTCTGGACCATCCCCTCGGCCTTCAGTGCCGTTCCTCCATCGGCCCAGTTAAGTGGGAACATTGCCACGGAATTTCGTTAATTGACATATCCATAGAGATTGGGTATCATAAACGGTCGTGGCAGCCAGTGTCATAGCACTGGCGGGACAATATATTGTGGGAAAGAGGAGAGAGGAGCTATGGCAGAATTCACGGGTTACAGCTTCAAAGCACGTCGACAGGTCCCGGTCAACGACGTTAAGCTGGTGCGCTACAAGAACGGACGTTACGGTATTCAGGGCCAGGCCGGAGAGGGCCCCGAATGTGTGGTATCCAAGATGATCAGCACCGCGCAGGCTGAGGAAATGCAGGCCGCAGGCTATGCGGTCAACGATATGTCCGGTTAAGGCTGCTGCAAGCTCAAAGGGTCAGCAAATGCCAGGGATCATTGACGGATTGTCAACCCGGCATGCTAGCACCCAGACCGCGAATAACCCTCCGAGGTAAGAATGTTCCAACGCACGGTTCTGGACAACCAACTGCGGGTACTTACATCCGCTATGCCCAACTCAACCTCGGTGTCCGTCACCATCAGCGTGGGAGCCGGCTCGCGCTACGAAACGGAAGATATGGCCGGCTTGTCCCACTTCCTGGAACATTTGCCTTTTAAGGGCACGGAAAACTGGCCCACGGCCCGCCACGTCAGCGAGGCTATTGAGGGCGTGGGCGGAGTGATGAACGCCAGCACGGACCGCGAAGTGACGGTTTTCTGGTGCAAGGTCGCGCGTCTTCATTTTACCCAGGCGTTTTCCGTGCTAATGGACCTGGTGCTGAACCCACTGCTGGATCCGGTGGAAATGGAGAAGGAGCGCGAGGTCATCCAGGAAGAACTGCGGATGACTTACGACTATCCATCCCACCGCGTTGATCTGCTGATTGACGGGCTTCTCTGGCCCGAACAGGCCATGGGCCGCGACGTGGGTGGCACCCTGGAGTCGGTTGCATGCATCAATGTTGACCAGGTCCGCAACTACATGCTCCAGCAGTACAACCCGGCCAACACGGTAATTGCCGTGGCCGGTAACGTGGACCATGATGCAGTGGTGGAGCTTATATCTGATATTACCCGGAATTGGCAGCCCAGGGACTGCCTCTCCTGGCAACCTGTTGAAGACTACTACGGTGAACGCGGAATCGGATCGGTGGCGCGCTTGGAGCAGCGCCATGCCGACCAGGCCCACATCTGCCTCGGCCTGCCGGGAATCTCCCTTGCCGACCCGGACAGATATGCGCTAAGCCTTCTCAACGGCGTTCTGGGCGACGGAATGAGCAGCCGACTCTTTCTCAATCTGAGAGAAGAACAGGGGCTGGCCTATGACGTAGCCAGTTCTCTGGGACTCTTTCGCGATTGTGGCTCACTGGTCGTCTACTGCGGGGTCGAGCCCAGAAAGACCGTGGAGGCAGTGCAGGCTGTGGTGTCGGAGCTATCTGGCATGCGGGATCCGGTCCCAGCCGCCGAGCTCAAGAAGGCCAAGGAATTCAGCAAGGGCCGTCTTATGCTTCGCATGGAAGATACCCGTTCGGTGGCAGCTTGGTTGGGTGGCCAGGAACTGTTGCTGGGAAGGGTTTCCACAATAGACGAGACGGTGGAGAATATAGACAGAGTCGAGGCAGGAGATGTGGCAAGGGTCGCGGAGCGATTGCTTGATCCTGACAAGTTGCGTCTTGCCGTAGTGGGACCCAGTGAAGGGGAGAAAGAGCTGCAAAAGCTGTTGCGGTTCTAGCGAGAACCCCGTTCACCACGGTTTACCGGTCCAAGGGACGGCATAAAGTTTCAAGGGTAAAGGAATGACTGGCACGAGAAGGGGCAGCCGAAAAGGTTGCCCCTTCTTTTTCTTCCCTTGAACCCGGTCCAGTCGGTGGCTCGTCGAAGGGTTGACGGGCCTTCAGAGCCGCCTGTCCCCGCCGATACCAAGCCTTCCATCCCTGGCCGGATTCCTCACGTCCCTCATCCTGTAGCTTTTTTGTCCTGCGGGGAATCGACAGTACCATATGGCCCATTCTCTCCGATGCAACGGCAACGAAAAAAGCGATGCCTGTGGAAGCTCCGGCGATAGCTGCCGGAGAATTAATGTAACGCCCGGAATTAAAGCTGCGCCAGCTAAAGGCCAGCAACACAAGGGCGGTTGGGTTAGCGGCAAGGGCGGCTCGGGAACCGCCCTTGCCCTTTGTATAGACAGCTGGTCTAACTGCAAACCACCTGAGTCGGGAACCTGCATCGGGACGCTTTCCACTCAAAAAGTTGCGTTCTTATTTGAGAGGCATGGCCCCGCTTTAGGGTGAGGCAGAAGAGCGTGTCTACCCCGTTCCACTGAAAACCAACCCGTAACCGAATTTACCTGCCCCAAAAGTGACAGCTCCGGTTTCTTCTTACAAGGCCGGTAGTATTCCTCTAAAAAGCGCCTAAGAAAATACCCGTCCCCTTTCTACTTGAACACCGCCAGGCACTTGGGGGCGTTGAAACTCCAGCACTCGGCCCATTCCAGGAAGTCGGCGCGGCGGTCCAGTTCGGCCATGGCGCCCACCAGGCACTGCCAGTTGAGGGTTTCCTGCTGGCCCGACTCCTCAACCTGGTGCAGGGTCCAGTTCTTCCAGGTATCGTATTCGCCCTTGCGCAGGGCATCCAGCAGTATGCGGTCGGCATCCAGGTCTGGATAGACCCAGCTGTTCTTCTCGGTGAGGAAGGCGTGGGACCAACTGGAAGAGGCCATCAGCACCACGCGGTAGGGACTGTCCAGGAGGGCGCGAGCCGTGGCCTGGCCCACCTCAAAGCAGCGGCGCGGCGTGGGTGAAGGCGGGTCCAGTTCCTCTTCAAACACCTCTGCGCCACCCCTCATGCGTACGACATTGCTGCCGTAACAGTTAACCGCCATGGGCAGAACGGGATAATTGAAACCTTTCCGGTCCAGGTCAAGGAACAGCAGGGTGTTGGCAAAGGCGTGGCCCAAGCCTGCCTTCTCGTGCAGGGGCTTATAGGCATAGGCCATATCAACGCCCTGTTCAATGAGACGGCGAGTCAGGTATCGTCCCGCTTCCCGGTGGCCGGGCACATTGAATACCTTGTCCTTTGGTTCGTCCCAGACGTTGGGCCGGTCGCCGATGCGATGATAAGGCTGGAAATCTATCTGGTCGTAGGCCAGCACACAGAAGGGCGGAATAATATCCTCCCGGAAATTCTCGTACTGGTCATCGCCCCAAAGCAGGATGAAGTCTGGATTGAAGGCATCAATCTCCTCGCGAATCTTCCGGAAGGCGTTAAAGACCTGGGCCCGGTGTGCTTTGTGTGAAGTAACCCCTTCGTCGTCACCCCACTCGGCCTGCATTTCCGGCGGCCAGTTCGCCGGGTTCTTCATGTGTTCGGGAATCCGGTTGGTCTTGAGCATCCGGATAAGAGGCCAGGGTTTGTATTCGTCGGGTACTAATCCGGGGGGATAATGAGTTGCGCCGACGCCTAGTATTTCTCCCATGAATACCTCCATTCGTGCGGGCGTTGATGCCTGCCTGCGTTTCGGGGTAGCTGCGCCAAGTCTGTAGAATTATAGGTTTGGAAAGATTCGACCGTCAACAAAACGGCGCCAACGAGATAGGCTTAGGCTACACCCGTTCATCGGGTCCCACCAGGGCCTCCGCACGGGGACGGTCTTCCTGGGAAGTGGATAGGGCAATGGTAGCGAACCCGTCTTTGCGGTCCAAGATGTGAATGCTGCGAATATTTATGCTCGCTTCGCTGAAACGCTGGGCTATCCTGGCCAATGCCCCGGGTTCGTCCTTCAAACGGACAATCAGGGCATCGTCGGTTACCGCCGAATATCCGGCCTCGGCCAGGGCCAACAGGGCCCGGTCGGTGTCGTCGGTGCTGATTATGATGGTGCCTTGTTCGCCGTTTACCTGGGTATTGATGGATTGGAGATTGATGTTTGCCCTGGCAAGAACCCCGGTGATGTCCGACAGAACTCCTACCTCGTCCCGGGCCATAATAACTATGCGTTCCAAGGGAATTCCTCCGGTTCCAGAGAAGTCTAGATTAACGGGCTAACTGAACTCTTTCCGACTCAAGGCACTCATCCACCAGTTCGTCCACCATTTCCCGGGTCACGTGGGGCATGGTAATCAGGTGAGCAATGTCCCGATAAGGAGCAAGCTGCCACTTTCCGATTACATCGGACGAAGGCCTTGGGAAGACCACGGTAACCGAATTTGGATTGCGCCATGCCGAAATACCGGATTCGTTAAACCTTTCTACGGCATAGTCTGCCAGACTCAACATTCGGCCTACCACCTGCCGGAATCCCTCTTCCCCGTGTCGCTCCAGCGCGTACCAAAGAAGCAGCGGAGTCCAGGCGTTGCGGGATCCGGGCAGTGTTGTGTCCATAACTCCAACGTACTCAACAGAGCGGGAAATCCTCGCCACATATTCCTTTCTGGTCAGGACCACTCCGCAGGGGATGGGAGAGCCGATCAGCTTGTGACCGCTGACTGCCAGGCTGTCGGCCCCTTCGTCAAACCCGAAAGGCTGAGGGTCGGACACGAAGGGAAGAATCATTCCGCTGAGTGCGGCGTCGGAATGGATATAGGACTGGGTTACAGCCAGATCGTCCAGAATGTTCCGGACCTGCCTGAGGTCATCCACCGCTCCCTTCATGGTGGTGCCGATGTTGGCCATGAAGATGACAGGCACGTCCCGGTTAATGCGGATAGTCTCGCGCAGGTCGTCGTAGTCTATCTCCCCGTTCTCCTGGCTCTTGATCATAATATTTCGCATGTTCAGCACCCTGAGGATTTTCAGGATGCTGTAATGCGTATCCTGGGAAAAGTAAACCACGCCATTGGGGTGAAGTTCGCGGGCCATGTAGAGGCCGTACATATTGCCCTCTGTACCGCCGGTGGTCACGTACCCCCAGGCGTCTTCGGGGTCAATGCGCATAAATCCGGCGAAGCGGGCGATCACATCCCGCTCAAAATCGTGGCTGTTTATGCGGTAGTTGGTCCCATGGAAGGGGTCGCCCACGTTGTTGGCGTTGTAATCGAGAAAGGGCAATATCTCTTTGTAGTCAAAGGTCAAATTTACGGGGTAACCCAAAGCGTGGGCGGAAGCTTCCCTGTACAGTTCTTCCAGGGCTGCCAAGCGGAGCTTTGATTCCTGGGTCAGATTATTCAAGGCGGATTACCTCGATGTGGCGGCCTGGTAAAGCCGGCCCTGGTTGAATTTACCTGCCTCTATTGAATTATAGCATTGGGCTTCGAAGCGGAATCACAACTGCGAACGGTAACAAGCCGGTACGAACGGCAGCAAGACGGAATGAGCTTTGTTCCTCACGCAAAAAACCTGAGGGGCGGGCAAGATGCCCACCCCTAATGAACACAAACAGGGACCTTCGTCGGAGCGCTACAGGGTAAGCTCCAGGATGTACAAGCCCCCCTTCAGCCGGTCCACCACGTACATGATGCCGTTCTCGTCCACATACACGTCATTAATTCCGTTGGACGGGGCGCCGTCAGGAATGTCCGGCACGAAATAGGCGACCTCTTCCGGTCGGAAAGGATCGCTGGTGTCATACACCCGAACTCCCGCATTGAACAGGGTGGCGAAAATGAGGGTGTCTGAAAAGAAACAGGTCGAGCCAGGCTGGTTTTCGTAGACGTTGTGGGCGCCAAAACGTCCCGGTCTGTTGAAAAAGTCCTCGGTGTCCGGCATGGGCAGGGTGCTGATGATGATGGGATTGGTCTCATCCCTGATATCCATCATCCACATCAGCTTGGGATAGTCCTCGCCGCCCAGACGTACCGCCTCCTGGGTAACCAGCATCAGGTCACGTTCAAACAGGGGCAGGACAGTGTGGGTGAAGCCCGGGAAAGGCGGCGCATAATTGATGTGGCTGATCATTTTGGGATTGGACTTGTCCTCAATATCCAGGATAACCACGCCGGAATCCATGTAGGCGCAATAAGCCCGGTCCGGTCGCTCCGGATACACGTTGCCGTTGTGGAGTCTGTGGCCGGCGTCAAACTGGGGGTGGCGCGCGGGCATGGGGTCGGAGTCGCCTTCGCGGGTACCGGGGAACCACCAGCGCCCCGCTTCACTGGGAGACGTAGGGTCGGATACGTCAACTATCATGTAGAACTGGTCGTCCTTCTGGTCCCGGGGCTGGAAGTCGGCCGAGCCCGTGGACAGGTGGGCATAGTTGCCCTCCACCCACCAGAGGCAGTGACAGCCTCGGGAGTACTCGCCGCCCAAATCCATAAAACCAATCTGGCGAGGCTCTTCGGGATTGCTGATGTTGTACAGGCCCATTCCCGTCCCCGGCTGACCGGGCTCCAGGGACTGGTAGGCTACCAGCATGGTGTCATCCACTATGGAAAGGGAGTTGGACCGGAGATGTCCGTAGGCCAGTTCAGTTTGTGCCAGCAACCTGGGATTGGCGATGTCCGTCACGTCAACACTGGTAATATCCTTGGGAGCGCTTTCGTGGGCCAAGTAAAGGACGCGCCGTCCGTCACCGGTCCGGTGCAGGTGAACGCCTTCGCCAATATTGCCAAACCCGTTCAGGTCGTGATGGGAGATCAGGCGCATGTTCTTGATTTCTTGCGTTAGAGTTGCCATCTTTCCTCCGTCAAATTCTCATCCAGAATAGGAACTCCAAATACCGCCAGATCGTGGCCGGATGTAAGAAAACAATAAACTTTTGTAGCCGTCCAGTAGTTTAGCGGCTCCTGAATGCTGTCTTCCGAATTATTCACCTTGAGGTTGCGCGATCTCCGCCTCATCCCCCGGGGGGCGGCTCGTCGAATGGAAAACCCGATCGCAGGGCAACCTGCTGTCGCTGGTACCAGGCCCGCCAAGCCATTTGTTTCTCTTCCCTGCCTTCCTCCCTGCCTTCTTCCCGGCCCAATTCTCGTTCCCGTCTCTTGAATCTTTCGACTATTATCTCCGCCAGCATAAACGCAAGTCCTTTGGCCAAATTGACAAGCTTCTCTGCCAGGTAAATGACGCCGCCTGCCACTGCCAAGCCACCCAAGGCGACGGCCAGCAGAGTGAGCCCATCCTGACCCGGCTTCAGCGGCGCCACCTCAATGCTGAGCCAGGCTATGGCTGCGGCTGGTCCTATTACGACAGCGAAGGGGAGGAAGTAAACCGTAATTCTGACCGCTATTATTGTAACAGTCTCCTTTGAAGGCTTCATGCCCGGTTTGCTGCTTAACCAGTCCAAGGCTGCAACAGTATAACCTGTCAAGCAAGTGGCCCTCCGGGAAACCCGGAGGGCCACAATTGGTTCGCAGTCACCCTGTCAGACAGGGCAAGGGATGGAAGCTTATTGCGCCGCCTTCAACAGGTGCCAGTGGCTGGTCTTTGATCCGGCGGTGCCTGGGAAGGTCCAGCTCTCCACCACCTCGGGGTTGTACATGACCGTCAGGCTGAACCAGAAGAAAGGAATGTCGGCAAAGTTATAGAACTTGTCGTTGCCCACTTCCAGCAGGAGGTCATTGATCCTTTCGAGGTCAATGGTCTCCAGAGCCTGGTAAGCGGCGTAGTTCTGCTCGATGATGTCGGAGTAGTAACCGGCGCCGCCAACACCCTGGGCAGAGGACCAACTGCGGAGCCTGTTGGTAAGGGAGCGCATGGTTATGACGTTGCCCCAGCCGCCCTTCTTGATGAAATCCGTGCGCTCGCGGTAGTTGCTGCGAACCGTGCCCCACTCACTGTCCAGCAGGGTCACATCTATGCCAATGGGCTGCCAGTAGTTAATCAGGGCCTCCAGCATCACCGCCGTTTCCGGCTCGTCAGCTGAGAAGTAGTTGTAGGAAGTGAAGGGCATCGGGTTCTCCGGACTGAAACCTGCTTCGGCCATCAAAGCCGCGGCAGCTTCCACGTCATACCCATAGTACTCTTCCCAATCGGCTTCCCACTGATCGTTCCAGGTGCCCAGAACCGGATGATACTGGGTCAACAGCATGAGCTCGCCGTCGCCCTTGAGCACATGGTCCAGCATCTCCTGGCGGTTAATGGCCTTGTTCATAGCCTGCCGGACCTTGATACCCGTTTCCGGGTTGGCCCAGGGCACGCTGGGATCATAGTCATCCTGGTATGCGCCGTAGTATTGGCCGCCCAGGAACATGGTCAAGTAATTGGTGGGCACGCCTGCCGCTGCCGGCTGCATACCCCGCCGTCCCGCTTCCAGTTGCAACTCGCGGGACAGGGCGGCAACGTGGATCTCGCCGGTCAACAGAGCGGCCAGGCGGGTCAGGTCTTCACGGACCCAGCGCAGCTCAACCTCGTTGAAGTCCGGATTTTCCCCGCGCCAGTGGGGCCCAGGAGCCTTTTCGAACCAGATCCCCTGGCCGATTTCACGACCCAGGTACTGGTATGAACCGGTGCCGGCGGGTTGTTCGTCAAAGCCCTCGACACCTACGTCGTCAAACTGATGCTTGCTCAGCATCATGATTTCGCCGCCACCGAAGCCCCGGGAAAGAATTGACGGGGTATCAAGCTTGATGGTGGGGAAGTTCAGCTTGACCGTATTTTCGTCCAACGCTTCGTAGGTGGCTCCATTAAAGAAGGAAACCGCAGAAACCTGGGAGTCTTCACCCAGTATGCGGTCAAAAGCGGCCACCACGTCCGCTGACGTGAAATTGCCATACCCGAAGTGGAAGGGTACTCCCTCTTCCAGGTACAGGGTCCATTCCCTACCGTCAGGGGCAGGGCAATCGCATTATGAATGGTATAGTCAGGGAGTAAGGAAAAGGTGGGTT
>VXOH01000114.1 GCA_009840135.1 Chloroflexota bacterium
GGCCAGGCTGAGGGCCGACTGGATGGCTATGCCGTTGTTCTGCTTAACCTGGTGCATAGCGATAGAGAGGGGGCCCATCTTGTGCTCGCCCACGTAGTCAAAACCCAGGTGGAGGGAAAGTCCCAGGGTAGGCGCCTTGAACACCAACTGAGTGATGCCCATCTCCCGGAGCCTGGTCTTCAGGTCTTCCGGCAGTCCCAGGTCCTGGAACCAGTGGGGAATGGAAACCTCCATGATATCGGGAGTCTCGCCACGCTCCGCCTCGGGAAGCTCGAAGGTGAGCTGACGCCACATATAGGGAAGCTGAAGGTAATCGGCCCCGAACAGGAGCTGTCGGGCATGAAAGGAACGCCCCGGGGCGTCGCAAATCTGGCGGTCCGTCTGAATGACGGTGGAACCCGACGCCAGGTGTCCACGCAGCTTGTTTACAATGCACTCGAAAACCTGGGTGAAGATCTCCTGGTTTTCTTCGCTGAAGGACAAGGCATCCCGATTAGGGGTAAAACCGTCAACGTAGTATTGGGTCAGGTCGGGACGGCGGATGACGCCCAACTGGCTGAAGAAACCCATGCCGCCGCTGTCCAGCCTTACCGCAACTCCCGGCCAAGCCTTGGTGGCGGCACGGCCTGCCGAATTAGCCTCCTCTCCTTCCTTTACGATGGCGCTGGCCTCGTCCAGCACCTGGCGCCGGCCGGCTTCGGGCATGTCCTGAAAGACCGGCATGTTCTCGACAAGCCAACTGTCGGTGGGGTTAAAATTGGGAGAGTCGGCGCGGTGTCCCTGGCGGGCCAGGGTTACAAGTTCACCCAAGGCCCTGGCGAAGCTGGGGTTCATTTCTGGCGGTGTAAGGGGGGACCTTAATTCGGCGCCCCCTCGCTTACCCGTTTGTTCGTCTGCCACTTGATCGTTCCTCACGCTGTAGTCCGTAAATCGTGTCTCGCACCTACCAGAATAACCTCTGAAAGGGCGACAATTATGCTACATTGTTGAAGGTGCTATGTCAAAACCGCAGATAGGTGAAGACGTAGAAAAAGGGGGCTTTTGGCAAGGTGGCCTAGAGTAATCAGGCCCTGGGGGGCAGGGTCTTTCGATTATCTTTTTAGGCTGGGCTTGGTCTGGCTTGGAAGTCCCACCAGGCAGAGGAATGCACGTTTTCCTCCGGCGGATTCACACCCACCCTAACCCTCCCCCGTCAAGGGGAGGGGACAATCGAAAGACCCTGGCTTGAGGGCACGTTGCTGAGAGTCAATCTGTTAGAATCCGTGTCACGCGAAACTAAAGAGATTTTCCAGCCTGGGGCTGGTCGAGGACTGCCATGGAGTCATTAACCTTGAAACCGGCCGGGAGAGTCGAAGGAGTAGTAAAACTCCCGGGATCCAAGAGCCTGTCCAACCGGCTGCTGCTGCTCTCGGCGCTGGCGCGGGGACAAACGGAAGTCGTGAACTTGCTGGAGAGCGACGACACCCAGTACATGAGCAGAGCCCTGGAAACCCTGGGCATCGGGCTGGCCTTTGCAGACCAGGAAACCAGGTGCCTGGTTACGAGCGAGGGAGGGCCCTTTGCCGTCAGGGAAGCAGACCTGTACCTGGGACTTGCCGGTACCGCCATAAGGCCCCTGTGCGCCGCCCTGTGCCTGGGAGAAGGCGAATATACCCTTAACGGCGACCCCAGGATGCTGGAGAGGCCCATCGCTCACCTTGTTGACGCATTGCGGCAACTGGGGGCGCAAATTGTCTACGAGGGCGAAGAAGGGTTCCCGCCCCTAAGAATAATGGCATCGGGGCTGGGGGGAGGCCAGGTTTCCATTGGCGGCAACATTTCCAGCCAGTACCTGACATCGCTTTTGCTGGCTTCACCGCTGGCACAGGATACGCTGGACATAGAAATCGTGGGGGAGCTGGTTTCCAAGCCCTACATAGACATGACCATTGATGTAATGCGGCGCTTCGGGGTCACGGTGGAAAACGACAGCTACAGGTCCTTCCGGGTTCACGCCGGCCAGCAGTACACCTCACCGGGCAGCGTGCTGGTGGAAGGCGACGCGTCATCGGCCAGCTACTTCCTGTCGGCGGCGGCCATCCGCGGCGGCACGGTTCGGGTGACGGGGGTAGGGTCGGACAGCGTGCAGGGCGACGTAAAACACGCCGACGTGCTCGAGCAAATGGGAGCGCGGGTCAGCCGGGGAGCGGACTTCATTGAAATTTCCCGGGGAGAACTCCGGGGCATGGACCTGGACCTGAACCACATACCCGACGCGGCAATGACCGTCGCGGTGACGGCCCTGTTCGCCGAGGGAAGAACTACCATACGCAACATCGGGAACTGGCGGGTCAAGGAGACGGACCGCCTGGCAGCCATGGCGACGGAGCTTCGCAAGGTGGGCGCTGCCGTGGAAGAAGGGCCGGACTTCCTGGTCATTGACCCTCCGGCAGCAATAACCCCGGCCGAAATCGAAACCTACAAAGACCACCGCATGGCCATGAGCTTTTCCCTGGCATCCCTGGGCGGAGCCGAAATTACGATTCTGGACCACGGTTGCGTTTCAAAGACGTTTCCCGAGTACTTCGACAACTTCAGGGCCATTATTCCCGATTAGGGGAATAGCGGCCCTGTTGCCGCCGCTTGCACCGTCCAGGCCAGGTCTTCGCCGTTGACCGCCACGCTGTCAATTGAGCCCCCGGGACCGGTATTGGAGCGCTTCCGCCAGGTGGCTCACACCTATGGTTTCCGATTCCTCCAGGTCCGCTATGGTCCGGGAAACCTTGACTATTCGGTGGAAAGCCCGGGCCGACAGGTTCAGTTGATTAGTGGCAGTCTGCAGAAGGCTCTTGGCGCCATCGTCCATCCGGCAGATGTTCCAGACCTCGGCCGCCCCCATTTCCGAATTGAAATGGACGGGCCCCTTCTCAAACCGGTCGGCCTGAACTTCTCTTGCCCTTTCTACCCTTCTCCTTACATTCGAAGAGTCCTCGGCCATTTCTTCGTTTACCAGCTTCTCGTACTCCACCGGCGGAACCTCGACGAAGATATCTATCCGGTCCATCAGGGGGCCGCTTATCCGCTTCTGATACCGGGCCACCGCGGATGCGCTGCAGGTACACTCGCGACGGGGATGAGAATAGTAACCGCAGGGGCAGGGATTCTGGGCCGCCACCAGCATGAAGCTGGCCGGGTAGGTCACCGACCCGGTAACCCGGCTGATGGTTACCACCTTGTCCTCCAGGGGCTGACGCAGGGATTCCAGGGCGTTGCGGTCAAACTCCGGCAGTTCGTCAAGGAAGAGAACTCCCCGGTGACTCAGGGTAATCTCGCCGGGCCGCAGGGCCCGTCCGCCGCCCACCACGCCGGCGTGGGATATGCTTTTGTGGCTGGCTCGAAAAAACATCATACGCTGCCGACGATAGTAA
>VXOH01000168.1 GCA_009840135.1 Chloroflexota bacterium
GCCATACCCAGCCCCAGGCCCCCATTTCCGCCGGTGACTATAGCCACCCGGCCAGAAAGATCAAACAATTTGCTGAAGTCCATTGCTCTTTCCCCTGTTGAGTCAGTGTGGATTCTTAATGTAACACATTGGCAACCTGGGTCCTGGGTGGGTAGGCTGCCTCAATGGCAGTCCACTCCGATTCTAACCTTACCGCCACAGGCGGACGTTCCGCCCCCATCAAGGGGGAAGGGACTCCTGGAATGACTTTGCAATCGTCCTGTTCCAGATAGGGCGTAAGTTGACACTCCGGGGGGTGTATGATACGTTTCCCCCACTCTGAATAGCGCATTTCCGTAATTTTGAGGTGGCTTAAATGGATTCTAGCGTAGCTCTGGTTGCCATTCCGCTGGTTGCCGGGGTAATCGCCCTGGTCTTCGCCGCGATCACCGCTCTTCGCGTGGTGGGAGCGGAGGCGGGCAATGAACGTATGACGGAAATTGGCGACGCCATTCGCACGGGAGCCTCGGCGTTCTTGCGCCGCGAATACATGGCGTTGCTGCCCCTGGTGGTGGTTGTGGCCGTGGTGCTGGGGGTGCTGGACTATACCCTCTTCACCCACGATTTGCCCGTGCCGGCCACCGCAATCTCCTACCTGGTGGGCACGATATGTTCCGGCCTGGCGGGTTTCGTGGGCATGAACGTGGCGGTAAGGGCCAACGTCCGGACGGCGGCCGCGGCCATGCGGGGCCTGAATCCGGCCTTGCGCGTGGCCTTTTCCAGCGGGTCCGTAATGGGCATCACTGTTGTTGGTGTCGGCTTGCTGGGCGTGACAATTTTGTACCTGGTCTTCCAGGACATCAGCGCGGTAGCAGGTTTCGGGTTCGGGGCCAGTTCCATAGCCCTCTTTGCCAGGGTGGGCGGCGGTATCTTCACCAAGGCCGCTGACGTAGGCGCCGACCTGGTGGGCAAAGTGGAGGCCGGGATACCTGAAGACGACCCCCGCAACCCCGGCGTAATCGCCGACAACGTGGGCGATAACGTGGGCGACGTGGCGGGCATGGGCGCCGACCTGTTTGAGTCCTACGTTGGGAGTATCATTTCCGCAGTGGCCCTGGTGGGCGCGGGCACTCTGTTTGCGATGGAGTCCGGCGCGCAGACCCAGGCTCTCTTCCCCATGCTGTTGGCGGGGGCCGGCATCATAGCCGCTATCCTGGGCACCTTCCTGGTCCGCAGCGGCGAGCAGGCTGACTTTGAGAAACTCCTGTGGTCCTTGCGGTGGGGCATTTTTGGCGCCGGCGGCATTCTGATAGTGTTCGCCGCTATTCTTACGATAGTCCTGACCCAGGAATGGTCCTGGTTTGGGTGCGTCGTCGCCGGTTTGATAGCGGGCACAATAATTGGCGTAGCCACCGAATACTATACTTCTTATAGCCAAAAGCCCACCCAGCGCGTATCCGAGGCTTCTCAGACGGGGGCGGCCACCGTCATCATCAGCGGGATTGCTTCCGGAATGCTCAGCACGCTGGTTCCGGTAATTTGCATTTCCATCGCCATATTGCTGGCCTACTGGTTCGCCGGATTCTACGGCGTGGCCCTGGCGGGGGTTGGCCTTTTGTCCACTCTGGGTATCACTCTGGCAACCGATGCCTACGGGCCGGTGGCCGACAACGCCGGCGGGATAGCCGAGCAGGCCCAACTGGACCCGCAGGTACGGGAGCGCACCGATGCCCTGGATGCCCTGGGCAACACCACCGCCGCCACCGGCAAGGGTTTTGCCATTGGTTCGGCGGCCCTGACCGCCCTGGCCCTGCTGGCTGCCTATGCCGTCAGCGCCGGTCTGATCACCCTGGATGCAGATGGCAGGCTGGGCGCAGGAGGTTCGGGAATCAACCTGCTGGACCCTCGAATCCTGGTGGGCGTGGTGATTGGCGCCATGCTGCCCTTCATATTCTCGGCCCTGACCATGCAGGCGGTGGGGCGCGCCGCACAGGGCATCGTGGATGAGGTTCGCCGCCAGTTCCGCGAGATTCCCGGCCTGATGGAGGGTAACGCCAGCCCGGATTCGGCCCGCTGCGTTGACATAAGCACTCGTGGCGCGTTGCGGGAAATGATCCTGCCCGGTGTCATGGCCGTTATCGCGCCTCTCGCCACCGGGTTCATATTGGGTCAGGCGGCCCTGGGCGGGCTGTTGATTGGGGCAATCGCAGCCGGGTTCATGCTGGCTATCATGATGGCCAGCGCGGGCGGCACCTGGGACAACGCCAAGAAGTACGTGGAGTTGGGCAACTTCGGCGGCAAGGGCTCCGATGCCCACAAGGCTGCGGTGGAAGGCGACGTCGTTGGCGACCCCTTCAAGGACACCTCCGGCCCTTCCCTGAACATCCTGCTCAAGCTGATGGCCATAGTGTCCCTGGTCTTTGCACCGGTATTTGGTAGCGGGCTCATAGTATTCTAGGACCTTGGCGGTGGATATCCGCCCGCCCGGCTGGTAATCAAAGTGGGGACGTGGCGATTTCGCTACGTCCCCTCCTCTTTGGTTAAACCCCAAATTTCCGGTATGTGAATTTTTCCTGCTCTGCTTTATCAGCGCCGCAACTGTTCAAGTTGCACGATTTCTATCTCCACACTGCGCCCGTCTATTCTTAACAGCCCCAGCGTACCCAGCGAACCGGGCTTGTGGCGCCTTCCGGGGTAAGTGGGGCTGCCCGGGTTAATAAACAGTGTTCCATCGTGCCAGCAGACCAGTTCTTCGTGAGTGTCGCCGAACAACACCACGTCCACCGGCTCACCGAACTTGCGCGCCACGATATCGGAGGATTTGCCAGGAGGGAACGCCAACCCGGTTCCGTCTGGAGTGGTGGGTATTCTGGGTGTGGGCCATTGGATGTCGTGGACCATGCCGATGCGGACATCTTCGACCGCCACCACCCGGGTAGCTGGCGCCAGGCGTTCGCCCGTCTCGTTGGGGTCTTCATAGCCCCGGACCGCCAGTACCGGCGCCACCGTCTCCAGGTAGTCCAGCACCCCCAAACACTCCAGGTCCCCGCAGTGGAGAATCAGGTCAACACCCTGCAGCGCTTCCATTACCACGTCGGGCAAGTCAGTTCCGCTCCCGGCAGAGTGGGTGTCGGAAATTAGTCCTACCAGTTTCAATGAAGATGTCCTGCGAAAGGATAAATGCGGTTGGTCCGAGTCGGGTTAGGCCCAGGCTGGTTCAGTCGGGCTAGTAGTGCCACAACTTTGGAATGGTGAGTGACAACAGTCCACCAAAATTCTTGCGAGAACCTGGGTTCTCAAGTTCCTGCGAGGTTCCCGCCTGCGGAGACCTTTGCGTAACCTGCCATTTAGTTTTTTGGAGT
>VXOH01000190.1 GCA_009840135.1 Chloroflexota bacterium
TGGTTTAAGATGCCAGGGATTATAGCATATTACCCCGCAAAACTAAACAGAACCCTTTTGTCAGCTTGATGCCCAAAATCGGTGAGTATATGAACCAGAGTGAGATTGCCAATTTCATTTGGGGTGTCGCGAACCTAATTCGCGATACCTTCAAGAGAGGGAAGTACCAGGATGTCATCCTGCCACTGACTGTATTGCGTCGGCTGGACTGCGTGCTGGGACCGACCAAGGAGGATGTGCTTCAACGGCAGGCCGAACTGCGCGGGAGGGGGCTGGAGGATTTGCATAGCCAACTCTGCATATCTTCGGGTTTCGCCTTCTACAATACCTCCAGGTACAACTTCGACCTGCTGCTGGCAGACGCCCCCAACGTCGCATCCAACCTGAGAAACTACATCGCAGGTTTCAGCCAGAATATGCGTGAGGTCCTGGAGAGGTTTGACTTCGACAACACCATCAGCAAGCTCGATGAGGCGGGCCTCCTCTTCCAAGTGCTGGAGAGATTCGGGAATGTGGACCTTCATCCCGACCGCATTGACAATGCCGCTATGGGCACAATTTTCGAGGAACTGATCCGCCGATTCAATGAAGCGCTGAACGAGAATCCTGGTGAGCACTTTACACCCCGTGACGTGGTACACCTTATGGTTGCCCTGATGCTTGCCGGAGATGAAGACAGAATCGGGGGCAGCGGTGTGGTGCGGACTGTCTATGACCCCTGCTGTGGTTCCGGTGGAATGCTAACAATCGCCAAAGAGCGCATCAACTTCGGCCAACTGAATGAAGAAAATCACTTGGTGGGACCGTTTAATTCCGACGCCGATATTCACCTCTTCGGCCAGGAAGTAAACCCGGAGACCTGGGCGGTTTCCAAGTCCGACCTGTTTATGAAAGACCCCACGGGCAGAGACGCGGACAACATCGTCTTCGGAACCACCCTCTCTAACGACCGGCACGCAGCCAGGTCCTTTGACTACCTGATTGCGAACCCTCCCTATGGGAAGGATTGGAAGCGCGACGAGAACGCGGTTCGTGCTGAACATACTCGGGGCGCTGCCGGCAGATTTGGGCCGGGTCTCCCGCGTATCAGCGACGGCCAACTTCTGTTCTTGTTGCATATGCTCGCCCGCGCCAAGGACCCGGAGGAAGGCGGTTCGCGCATCGCTATAATAATGAACGGGTCTCCCCTCTTTACTGGAGACGCGGCCAGCGGCGAGAGTGAAATACGTCGCTACATCTTTGAGAACGACCTGCTGGAAGCACTGATCGCATTGCCGGAGCAGCTCTTCTACAACACCGGCATCGCCACCTACGTTTGGCTACTTACCAATCGGAAATCCCCAGACCGCAAGGGCAAGGTGCAACTCATCGACGCTTCTGAGTTCTGGACTCCTATGCCTCGAAGCTTGGGCGACAAGCGGCGACAGATTCCCCCGGAGAAAGCCCGCGACATCCTGAAAATCCTTGGAGGCTGCAGGGACGGTGAGACCCGCCCTGTCGCCATAGACGGCAAGGAAGAAGCTGTAGTAAGTCACATCTTCCCCGCAGCCCACTTTGGATTCCGAAAGATCACGGTGGAACGTCCGCTCAGGCTCAACTTCCAGGCAACCCCTGAACGTGTCATGCGACTTGAAGAAGAAAAGGGATTCCAAGCATTGGCCAAGTCAAGGAAACGAGGTTACGCAGGGAATCAGGAAGAGGCGCGGGGACGCAAGTTACAGGAGTTGATCCGAAAGATGCTGAACGCCTTGCCTGATACTGTGGTAAAGGACAGAAAGGCGTTTGAAGGCATCCTTGACGACGCATCGAAGCGCGCTGAGATTAAGCTGTCTGCTCCGGTTCGCAATGCGATCCTCAATGCTTTGGCGGAGCGCGACGAAACGGCAGCCATTTGCACCGACAAGGATGGCAAACCGGAGCCGGACCCGGAACTGCGAGATACTGAGCGTGTGCCTCTGAAGGAGGACGTGAACGCCTTCTTCGAACGTGAAGTCAAGCCGCACGTACCCGACGCCTGGGTTGACGACTCCAAGAAGGATGCCAAGGACGGCGGGATTGGGATAGTAGGCTACGAAATCAATTTCAACCGCTACTTCTATCGGTATTCTCCGCCGCGTCCGCTGGAAGACATAGAGGCAGATATTCAAGGGATCGAGGAAGATATCGTTCGAATGCTGAGAGAGGTTACAGACTCCGTAGCCACTTGATCACCTGGACCCATCTCGGCGCGCTTGACTCCTTAAAAAAGGTCGGCACATTTGCTTAGTGTGCCGACCTAATTTTACAAGCCCGTTGCGAACTTGTAGAATATTAGAGGTGCAACAGCAATGGCACACAGGATTAGCACGCAATGACCGTCGAACTGACCCAGGATATTCTTCACGACGCCGGCATCGGCAATTTTTTCCGTCCCAGCCAACTGGAGCCGCTAGGAATACCCTACCATCGGCTTCGACAGCTAGAGGCGGAGGAGGCCGTCGAGAGGATAGGGTGGGGCCTTTACCGGCTGGCAGAAGCTGAACCAACGGAACGCTACTCGATTGCTTCCGTGTGCGCCCGGGTCCCTAACGGCATAGTCTGCCTGCTATCGGCGCTTCAGGTGCATGAGATTGGCACCCAGCTTCCCCGCCAGGTCTGGATCGCCATTCCGCACAAGGCAAAAGCCCCCGTGCTCAAGGGAATGGGAGTTCGACTGGTTCGTTTCAGCGCTGCTGCTTGGACCTATGGAGTCCAGGAAACCAGTTTCGAGGAAGTGCCGGCTCGCATAACCTCCCCAGCTCGCACGGTAGTTGATTGTTTCCGATTCCAACGCCTTATCGGGAGGGAAGCAGCCCTAGAGGCACTACGAGAAGCGCTCCAAGACAGGAAAGTGACAACCGCTGAACTCACACGCACTCTTGAGGAACTACCCTCTCGCCATCTTAGCAACATCCTGACAACCGGAGTACTATGACAACCAATGTTCCAGCCTCAATAAGAGCTCGCTTGCGCATCCGGGCGCAGGCTGAGGGAGCCGATTTTCAGCTCTTTCTGGTCCGTTACGCCTGCGAAAGATTCCTCTATCGCTTAGGTGCCTCTAGCGTACGCGAGCTTTGTGTATTGAAAGGAGCAAGCCTCCTGGTACTGTGGATGGAGGAACCTTATCGGGCGACCCGAGATATAGACCTATTGGCGACTGGAGCCAACGATCAACACACAGTTCGACAAATTGTCGAGACAATCTGCGAATATCCATGTCCAGAAGATGGTATCAAGTTTGATTTGAGGAATCTGAGGGTTTCGTCCACCGGCGATAATCGGGAATACGGAGGGCAAAGTGCCAGATTCGACGCAGTTCTCGACTCAGCCCGAATCTCCGTCCATGTGGACTTCGGATTTGGCGATGCCGTAATACCCGATCCCATAGAAGAACATCTCCCAACGCTTTTGGATGGAGTTCCTTCACCCGTTCTTCAAACATACCCGAAGGAAACTACCATTGCCGAAAAGTTTGAAGCTATGGTGCGATTAGGAACAATCAACAGCCGCATGAAGGACTTCTACGACGTATGGGCTTTGTCAGAGGAATTCTCGTTTGAGGGACCGCTGTTACTGGAAGCAATAGCCGGTTGTTTCGAACGTCGAAATACTCAATGGACTGAAGAAATGCCAGATTCCCTTACATCGACGTTCTATTCCGACCCGGACCGGAGAGACCTATGGAACGCGTATGGGCGGAGGGGCGAAATACTAAGCCCTCCTCCTAGCGCATTCGAGGAAATTGGCGAGCGAATACAGTCCTTCCTGGGACCTGTTCGCGACAGCATCTTGGCAGGCGAGCCATTTGATATGAAATGGTCTCCTGGAGGACCATGGCGATTACCTGCTAATGGACCGTGGGAGGAAAACTAAATGGTTAAACGCCGGACTTTTTTCAGCTTTCATTACAAACCGGACAACTGGCGAGCCAGTCAAGTGAGGAACATGGGCGTCGTCGAGGGAAACGAACCCGTGTCCGACAACGACTGGGAAACTGTTACTAAAGGAGGCGACGCAGCAATCCGCAGGTGGATTAACGACCAAATGCGCGGAAAGTCCTGCGCCATTATCCTCATCGGGACCAACACATCAGGCCGTAAGTGGATCAAGTATGAGATCGAGAAGGCATGGAATGATGGCAAAGGGGTGGTTGGGATTTACATCCACAACCTTCGGAACAGTAACGGAGACCAGTCGCCCAAAGGAGCGAACCCTTTCTACAGTTTCACAGTAAACGGACGGAGGCTCTCGAACATTGTCAAATCCTATGATCCCCCGTACAAACGGAGCACTAACGTGTACGCTCACATAAAGGACAACATCGCCGATTGGGTTGAGGAAGCAATTCGCATACGTGGCAGGAATTAAGCGAGCAGATCGTATGGTAGAAAGCCAACCTCTCAATGAAAATTCCCCCGCCGTCCAGAAGCACCTAGATATCATGCAGGGCGTGATAAATCGCATGGCGGAAAACAGTCGCTCCTGCAAGCTCTGGTGCATTACCCTCGTGGCCGCTACACTGGTGCTGGTAGCCCGGACGGGAGAGCCTCAGCACGCTCTGATAGCACTGGTTCCGACGCTGTTGTTCCTGTTCCTGGATTCTTACTATCTGGCGTTGGAACGGGCGTTCATTAAATCCCAAAACGCTTTCGTCGGAAAGTTGCACGGGAGAGCATTGGAGTCTGCCGAACTCTATCGGGTAATCCCTTCTGGCATGGGACTGCCCTTGGTTATGCGGTGCATGTTGGGTTCAGTGTCAATATGGCCCTTCTATTTATTGGTCACGGTGACGATAGTGCTAACCTGGCTGCTTATAATCCCGTCGGATACCCCATTCACCGGAGGAAAACCTTGACCACGAATCAGGTTCCCAGGCACAAAGTGTTCATCAGCTACTACCACGCAGATGATCAGGAGTACAAAGATCGGCTAGTCCAGGCATTAAACAGCTAGGCCATCGATGAGTCAGTCAGCCCGGGAGATATTCACGACGAAAATCTCCCTTTGGACGAAATACGCCGGAGAATCCGGGATGACCACATCGCTGACTCAGTCGTTACCATAGTCCTGATTGGCCGCTGCACCTGGCAGCGCAAGCACGTGGACTGGGAGATTTCGGCCAGCATAATTGACCGGCCCAACAACGAAAGATGTGGGGTGGTAGGCCTGTTGTTGCCTACCCACCCGGACTATGACAAGTGGCCAAAAGACCGCAACCCCCGCCTGATTCCGCCCCGGCTGGCCCGCAACATTGGCGGCAATGACCCCTTTGCTGCCATTTATAAGTGGCCTCGAAAGCGTGTCTCCAAGAGGGTTATTCCGAAGGTTCATCGGGCATTTCTGAGAAAGGACAAAACGCCCTGGCCGGATGATGGCCTTCACCTTTTCCGAGACAACCGGTCCGGCGATTGCCACCGGGGTTGGCAAAACTAAACTAGAGCAAATTGCATGGCAACTTCGACGGAAAAACACAAACGCTACCCAGCCTACAAACATACTGACGTTGAGTGGTTGGGGGATATTCCCGCACATTGGGAGACATCAACAGTAAAGCACCAATACACCATTCAACTCGGGAAAATGCTCCAAAATGGACCAAGCAACCAAGATGACGTTGAGGTGCCGTACCTCAGAGCAGTACATGTTCAGTGGTTTGACGTTCAAACATCAGATCCCCCGACAATGTGGGCAAGCCAGAAAGAGAATGAGTTGTTTGGCATAGAAAAAGGCGATTTGCTCGTTTGCGAAGGTGGGGAAGGTGGCCGTTGTGGAATCGTCAATTCGAATGTCGATGGTTACATCATCCAGAACGCGTTGCATCGAGTACGTTCGAGGGAGAACAGCCGAAACGATTATTTGCAGTATACCCTAAGCACTACTTCAGCCATGGGTTGGTTTGAGGCCATTAACGAAAGAGCAACCATTGCGCACTTCACAGGAGAGAAATTTGGTGCCCTCAAAATTCCTCTCCCACCCCTCACCGAACAAAACTCCATCGCCGTCTTCCTGGACCGGGAAACGGCCAGAATTGACGCGCTGGTTGCCAAGAAGGAGCGGCTGGTAGAACTCCTCCAGGAGAAACGCACCGCCCTCATCACCCGTGCTGTCACCAAGGGTCTCGACCCCAACGCGTCGATGAAAGACTCCGGTGTCGAGTGGCTGGGGGAGATTCCGGCCCATTGGGACGTCAAACGTTTGAAAGTTATTGCTGACATACGCTATGGATTAGGACAACCCCCTAAAGAAATACCAGACGGGTTACCCTTGATTCGAGCCACGAATGTCTATCGAGGACATATAACCGACTCGGATATGCTGAATGTTGACCCGGAGGATGTACCCCTTGGCCGCCGTGCCTTCCTGTCTGCCCGAGAAATAGTAGTTGTTAGAAGCGGAGCATATACCGCCGACTCCGCCATCATTCCCAAGAAGTATGCCGGCGCGATAGCCGGTTACGACATGGTAGTGACCGTGAAGGACGCCGAACCTGAATTTATCGCAATCGCGTTGCTTTGTCCTTATGTTCGGGACGCTCAGTTAGTGGTGGCCAGTACCAGGTCCGCCCAACCGCACCTGAACGCTGAAGAGTTGGGAGATGCTCTGATCCTGCTACCAACACTCCCCGAGCAACAAGCAATCGCTTCTTTCGTAGACCAGGAAACGGCGAAGTTAGATTCCCTCATCACCAAGATTCAGGAAGCCATCGAGCGCCTGAAAGAACTTCGCACCGCCCTTATATCCGCCGCCGTAACCGGCCGGATAGACGTAAGAGAGGAGGCAGGATGCAAATAGACGTTTCGGAACGGGCCTTTGAAGACGCAATCGAAGCTTGCCTTCTCCAGAAGAGCGAGGGTCTGATTGGTGAGGAACGGAGTTCCTACCTGGACCTCACGCCCGGCGGCTACCGGAAAAGAACCTCGGAAGACTATCACCGCGCCCTTTGCCTCATCCGGGAAGATGTCCTGGACTTCGTGCTGGTGACGCAACCCCAAGAGTGGCAGCGGCTTTCGCAGCATCACGGGTCCGCCGTAGAGGAACAATTTCTCAAGCGCCTGGCTTCCGAAATCGCCCACCGAGGCGCACTGGACGTGCTGCGGGACGGTATCCGTGACATGGGCTGCCGGTTCCGCCTGGCCTACTTTCGCCCGTCCAGTGGGCTGAACGAAGAAACGCGGGAGCTCCACCGTGGCAACATTTTCTCGGTCGTGCGGCAACTCCGCTACAGCGAGAGGAACAGCAAGAGTCTGGACCTGGCCCTGTTCCTCAACGGCATTCCCAT
The DNA here is from genome assembly GCA_009840135.1 of Chloroflexota bacterium. GTDB lineage: Bacteria > Chloroflexota > Dehalococcoidia > Lucifugimonadales > UBA3495 > Bin22. The sequence continues at coordinate 7,298 of VXOH01000190.1, forward strand.
CTTCACGGCCGAATTGAAGAACCCTCTAACAGGGCAAACGGTCGAGGACGCCATTCGCCAGTACCGGACGGACCGGGACCCAAGGGAGCCGTTATTTGCTTACCGGCGCTGCCTGGCCCATTTCGCCGTTGACCCTGATCTGGTCTTTGTGACTACTCAGTTGGCAGGGCCTCAGACCTATTTCCTGCCCTTCAACCGAGGGAAGTTCGGTGGCGCCGGCAACCCGCCCGTCTCTCCCACTCAAACCGGATACTCGACCTCTTACCTCTGGGAGGAAACCTGGGCGCGTGATAGCGTGCTGGACCTGGTGCGCCAGTTCATCCACGAGGTTGAGGAGGAAGACGACCGGGGCAGAAAGACGGGCAAGCGCTACCTGATTTTCCCTCGCTACCAGCAACTCGACTGCGTGCGGCGGCTGGTGAGCAACGCTCGCCAGCGGGGAACGGGGCAGCGATACCTGATCCAGCACTCGGCGGGAAGCGGCAAGACCTTCACCATCGCCTGGCTGGCCCATCAATTGTCCACCCTACACGACGCCGAGGACCGACGGGTCTTCGACTCTATAGTGGTGATTTCCGACCGCCGGGTCCTGGACCGCCAACTCCAGGCCGCCATGCGCCAGTTCGAGCAGACGCTAGGCGTCGTGGAGAACATAGATACCACTTCCCGGCAACTCAGAGAGGCGCTGGAATCGGGCAAGACCATCATTGTTACAACTTTGCAGAAATTCCCGGTGATCGCCGAGGAAATTGGCCAGTTGCCAGGCCAGCGGTTCGCCCTGATTGTGGATGAGGCCCATTCCTCCCAATCCGGCGAAAGTACCAGGGATTTGAACCGGGTGCTGGCCCCTTCTTCCCTGGAAGAGGCTGAGGCGGAAGACGCCGGCCAGGAAGTGTCCGAGGAAGAGGAACTGGACAACGTCGTACTCACTCAGATGGCCAGGCGACAGCAACCGACCAACGTCTCCACCTTTGCCTTCACCGCTACCCCGAAACCGAAGACGCTTGAACTATTTGGCAATCGGCAGCCGGATGGGTCCTTCGCTCCTTTCCATCTCTACAGTATGCGCCAGGCCATTGAGGAAAGGTTCATTCTGGACGTACTGGAAAGCTACACCACCTACAAGGCCTATTGGCGACTGCTCAAAACGATTGAGGACGACCCTCGTTACGACAAGACCAAAGCGTCTTACCTGCTCCGTTCCTTCGTGGACTTGCATCCGCACGCCATTGACGAGAAGGTGCGGATTATGGTCGAGCACTTCACCGGCAAGTCTCAGAGTGAAATAGGTGGGCGGGCCAAGGCCATGATTGTGACTCGTTCCCGCCTGCACGCCGTCCGGTACAAGTTGGCTGTTGACCGCCGCCTGGCCGAGCTCGGAAATCCGTTTAAGACCCTGGTGGCTTTCTCGGGGACGGTACAGGACAGCGGTCATTCGTACACCGAAGCTAACATGAACAGCATACCGGAAGCCCAGACTGCCAGGACATTTGAATCACCGGAATACCGGATGCTGATTGTCGCCAACAAGTTCCAGACCGGGTTTGACCAGCCCCTGCTACAAACCATGTACGTGGACAAGAAGTTGGGCGGCGTCAATGCGGTGCAGACCCTCTCGCGGCTGAACCGGACTCACCCTGACAAGACCGGCACCATGGTCATTGACTTCGCCAACGAATCCGACGACATCCGGGCCTCCTTCCAACCCTACTACGAAACGACAATTTTGTCGGAGGCCACCGACCCTAACCTGCTGTATGAGGTTCAGACGCGGCTGAAGACATACCCGGTCTTCACCGACGAGGATGTGGATGCCTATGCCGGAGTGTACTTCCAGCCCGGTTCAACTCAGGACCAGCTTTATGCCGCGCTGGCTCCGTCCGTACAACGCTTCTCCGATCTTCAGGAAGATGAGCGGCAGGATTTCCGGAGCCAGGTGACGGACTATGTTCGCCTGTATTCGTTCCTGGCCCAGGTGATTACGTTCCTGGACGCTGACTTGGAGAAGCTCTATGTGTTCGCTCGACACCTCCGGCAGCTGCTCATAGTTGAACGCGAGGAACTGCCGCTTGAAATCCAGCAGAAAATCGACATGGAGTCCTATCGCATCCAGCAGACTGGCAGTGGGAAAGTTGCTCTGGAACGGAAAGGCGACAAGCTCGACCCGGTGCGGACCAAGGAACCAGGACAAAGAACGCCGGAAGAGTTGGAGGTCCTTTCCCGCATAATTGCTGATCTCAACGATCGTTTTGGCATCGAGCTGGGTCCAGAACATAGGATTACCTTAGGCCGAATGATGGAGCGTCTGGAGGAGGATTCAGCTCTGGAGGTTGCAACCAAGGTCAACACACTGGAGAACGTGCGGATTACCTTCGACCACAAAGTCGAACAGGTTATCCAGGAAATCATCGACTTGAACTTCGACCTGTACAAGCGCATAACCGATGACCCCGCCTTTGGGGAAGCCATCAAGAACCATTTGTTTGACCAGTACCTCACCACGCACCGCGGTTCCGAAGGTGTTGACGTGAATGACGGTGCCGAATGATAAAATGTTTGTACGCTCCAAAAGAGCAAAGTAGTTAATTGCGAACCCTACCCAAGCATTTGTCAGCGTAAGAGCCTGCGTTTGAAGCAGAGGGAGATAGGCGGGGATGGCCAATAGAATCATCAATGCCTTCATCAGTCACATAACCGAGGAAGAGGGTGATATTCCCAGACTTAAGGCCATGATGGCGAGGCATGGGATAACTGCGAGGAACTATTCAATCACTACTGACAAATTCAACAACGCGAGAAACGAAGAATACATCAAGGGTCAAATTCTGGGGCCGCAAATCGACCAGTCGAGCGTCCTGATTACCCACGTTGCACCGGACACCAAGGATAGCAAATGGGTCAACTGGGAGATAGAGTACGCTCACAAGCATGGCAAGAGGATTGTCGGCGTATGGCAGCGTGGTGAATTGGGTTGTGAACTGCCAGAGGACCTGGAAAAATACGCGGACGCTATTGTTGGATGGAACGGTGAGAGCATCGTAGATGCCATCAACGGCAACTCCAACAACTGGTACAACCAGGACGGCTCTCCTTACGTCTACCGAAAAATCAAAAGACATCCATGCAGTTAAGATGACAAGACTTCATTCATACGTGGTCAAAATCGATGACGGGTTTGCTCCAAACCCGTTTTATGGATTTTGTACCCTGGCAACGTGCAAGCCAAAGATCCGGCGTCATGCCAAGGTCGGCGACTGGATATTGGGAACAGGTTCAAAGCAAAAAAATCGACAAGGAACTTTGGTTTACGCCATGCGCGTAACCGAAAAAATGGCGCACCATGATTATTGGGGAGACCAGAGGTTCGAGGAGAAACGCCCCAATCTCCACCAGAGCATTCGTAAATCGCGAGGAGATAACATTTATCACTGGAATTCGGAAACGGAAACATGGATTCAAGAGGATTCCTGCCACAGTAAAATCGATGGGACGCCAAACCAAGACCACATATTACGAGACACCAAATCTGATCATGTTTTGGTCAGCGACGACTTCATTTACTGGGGAGGCGGGCAGGCCATCCTGGTGCCCGAATTCAATGGAGAAGTCTTGTGTCATAAATGGATGGGCCACAAGAATCACTTTGATGAAGCGACGGTGAATGAATTCATTGAATGGATCCGTTCATTAGGTGAGTGGGGATACTGCCACGACCCATTGGAATGGAAACAGTTGTTGTGGCCTGGTAGGTGAATAGAATGAAGCTAAATGACTACCAACGCCTTGCCGAAAACACTGACCAACAGCCAAAGGGGACGAGTTTCGAAGAGAATCCCCGCAGCATTCTCGTCCCTTTGCTCGGCCTCGCGGGTGAAGCCGGTGAATTGCTCGGCGAACACAAGAAATGGCTTAGGGATGGCGATTCCTACAAGCTGTTCCCAGACCGCGTAAAGGAGGAACTGGGAGACCTGCTTTGGTACTTGTCTAACGTAGCCTCTAAGCACAACCTGACCCTGGAGGATGTGGCCACCCACAACCTCAGAAAGACACAGAGGCGTTGGCATACAGAGGGTGACTCAGGAAGACCTTATCATCTACTGGACGACGGGTTCCCGGAAACGGAACGCTTTCCCCGCCAGATGGAAGTCTCAATCGAATCAAATAAATCTGGCACGAGCGTAATGGTCATAAACGGATGGAAATGCGGAGACCCGCTAAGGGATAACCGGTATGAGGACGATGGGTACCGGTTTCACGATATCTTCCATCTTTCATATGCCAGTAACCTAGGATGGTCACCTACCTTGCGAGCGCTGATGCGCCGCAAGCGCAAGAGTGACGCGCGTATCGACGAAGTTGAAGATGGTGGCCGGGCAATTGTCATTGAGGAAGGTATCTCGGCGATGGTGTTCAGCTACGCCGAGGGCCGCAGCTTCTTGGAAGGCGCGGAGGGAGTCAACTACGAGTTGCTAAGGACCATCAAGGAAATGACCTCGCACTTGGAGGTCAATTGCCGAACCGAGGGCGACTGGGAGCGGGCAATAATGGAGGGGTTCAATCTGTGGCGACAAATAAAGGCAAAAGGCAAAGGTTTACTTCACGCAGACCTTGAGAAACGAACCATCAAGCTAGTAGGTTAAGTATTGGTTGCCGGTTACTGGCAATATAGCGAGATCGACTTTGTCTGGTTATCTCCCCTTGGCGAAACCCCAGACGGTAAATACTCCTATGGCAGCGGTTGCGGTAGTGGCCATAGTTAGAGTGAACATCAAGAGTATCCACCCGCAATTAGTAACCCAACTTGGAACAGATGCCTCCGGGGTGTCACGTACACTTAGAATTACAGATAGCGCTACTCCTAGAATCGTCGCCGCCACTAAGAAAATACCGAACATTACTAGAGGTTGGAGATAATTACGGATCCCTCTAATTTCAGTTACTAAACGTTCTTCGACGTTTCTCACGTTAACTTGAACCTGGGTTACATTGCTCCAGTTAGAATTATCTTGATCCCCAAGTGTGTCTTGGAGACGAAGCCACATTGCATCTTTAGGTGATTTAGGGAGTGGGGCATCCCATTTGAGTTCGTGTAGTTCGAAGGTAAACACCTCTGCGCCTACAGAAATCGGAATTGGTTCGTTTCCAAGATTAGCTACCCTGATATATAGTCGTTCTTCGTCATGACCCCAACCGAAGAATGGGTCAACCTGAATGCCCATTAAACCTGTTAAACCTTGGGTAGCGTAATCAAACCGAATTCCAAGCTTTCCAACCAAGTCACCGGGCATATGTAGTCGTTCCAGGGTTGAAAGAATGGCAATTTCACCTGGCGGGATTTCGAATTCTCCCTCCAAAAGGTCCTCACCTGCCCTGTACCGCTTACCTTTCAGCATCAAACCGTCTGCGGCGACCCTGAGCGCGCAAGATGCTTCTTTAATGTTTCTTTCATCCCAAGTGCGGTCTTTGAAAATTTCGCCTCTTCTTAGACGGCTAAGTATCGCATCACGACTCAGAATCACAGTAACGGTCTCCTTTCGGGTTCTTAAATAGTGTCGGGTTGCGGGGACTTTGCTCCGGTTTTGGCAGTAGGTGATTGATTTCCCACTTGGGGGGGAACCAGTAATCAATCGGTCTTGCCGATGGTCTATATAGCTGCTTTATCCGAGTGCGGTCATTCACCCCTCTGATGTCGGGATGGACTATCCTTGCGTACTTGGAAAGTTCACAAAAAAGGTTCTGACAGTCGATCTGTTGGAGATCTCTACCCCACAGTGTTCGGAACTCCAACCCCAGACGCTTGAATTCCAGTTCCTGGCGGTCGGCTACTAGACGGATAATTTCTGCTTCGTTCAGGCCACCTAGGTCGGTGAAGCACTTGTGGATACCATCCAGAGCTCCGGGCCCAGGAATAACAAACTCCATCTCGGAGAAGTTGCACATTTCGCTGTAGTTCAGGTCGGTCACGAATTGGTATCCCAAGAAATTTCCCACCATGGGATATGACCGTAGAATCTCGAAGGCCTCGCTCATACTAGGAGCATCGGAAATCCGCTTCGGAACCTCATCTTTCATCATCAGCTCCAACAGCTTGAGATGATTCCGGTGCTTGGCTTGGTGTCCAAAGGATCGATTCCCTGACGGCATCATGTAGGCAGCAGAATAGATTCGGGTCTTGGAAGACAGGGCCGCCGTCAGAATTTCATCATATCGGTCGTACCTGAAATCTTCGTATGCAACTGGTCCGAGCCTGTTATTCAACAATTCCCAAGTCTCAATCTTGTTGAAAAGCTTATATAGAAGGGTCCGGAAAAAAACCTCTTCCGGGGTCTGGTCCCCTTCATAGATGACGTGCCGGATCAGATACTGGCTCACCCGGTCCGAAGCCCGGTAGGCGTTGGTGAATTTGTACCTGGCTATGGTGGAATCCTCGGTCCAAGGTGGCGTGTCCCCCTCCAGTTTTCGAAAGAAGACCTCCTGGCGCTCTGCAGCAAAGCGCCAGTACGTGTCGTAAACGAGCGTACCGCAAGCCGGCAACATGGTTTCAAACACTACCTTTTCCCGTTGGTTCCGCTGGAAAAGGGACAACTGGTTTCCCGCACTAGATGATGCCCCTTGACCGTCGAGAAATGGTCTAGACATCACTCCTCCCGGTTCCAAGCCGCTCCAATGAGGTCCAAACGCTTTGGGTAAGCGCCTTTAATATGAACTTGGAGCCATTTCCCTTGGCGGGAGTGGCTGTGCAGATCTGTAATCCCAACCTTAGTTTAATCTCGCGCCAAGCATTGTCCTAGTTTGCGAAGCCCCGGATGGCTGCCATCTGACCACTCAGGACTTTCTGATTATTGGCGGCAAAGTGAGTAGCGATGGCAAGCACATTGTGAACGGGTTTGGCCTGTGTGACTCCATCTGGCGGTCCCGGTCATTGCACTAGGTTTGGTATCCTTAAGCCATTTCCCCACAGTCTTCGATGCATTGAATAATTCTGCAGCCAAAATATGTCTACTAGGGGAGAACACGGTTACTACGTGAACTATTTCTCCTTAGCTACGATTCCGGGTGCAAGGGCGCTTGTGTGCCTGCCAAGCCCGTCACGAAGTCCGCCCACTTCTCCATCAATGGCCTGCGTTGTTCCAGGTAATCTGTCCGGTGGTACCCCAACGACGCCCGCTCCCCGCTGGAATGGGCCAAAGCGGATTCGGCAACTGCCCAATTTGCGCCGGTACATTCTCCCATCCAATCGCGGAAACTGGACCTGAAGCCGTGGGGAACGGCGGGAATTTCCAGCCGCCTCAGCATCATTTCGAACACCATGTTGGAAAGTTGGCCTCCTTTCCGCTTGGCCGGGAAAATGACACCTCCATCCTCTTTACAGAATTGCCTGGAACGCTCCAGGACGTGCATAGCGGCCTCTGATAGGGGTATCCGGTGTTCACGCCTTGCTTTCATGCGGGAAGCGGGAATAATCCACGTCCGGGCTTCCAGGTCGATTTCTGCCCAAGTTGCGCCCCGGACCTCACCGGCCCTGGTTGCAGTGAGCACCAGAAACTCGAAGGCCAGTTTCGTAACTGAGTCAGCGGTGGAATCCTTCACTTTTCTGAGCGCCCCGGGAACATCGGCAAATGGCAGGGCAGGATGGTGTTGTTTTTGCCGAGGCCGGCGGGGCAGTGCCTTGGCAATCGCAGAAACGGGATTGTCGGTCCGGTATCCAGCGGCAATGGCCCAGTCGAGTATGACCTCCATCCTTTGCTTGACACGGGCCGCTGTCTCCGCCTTGTCATTCCAAATGGGTGTCAGCACGGCTAGAACGTCGGCGCTGGTGATTTCATCTACCCGTTTATTCCCCACTACCGGGAAGGAGTGGTTGGTAAGGCTCTCGACCCACTGCTTGGCGTGGCGCTCATTCGACCATGCAGGCCTTCTCAATTCGATGACAGCGAGGGAGGCTTCCTTGAAGGTTGGAATGGCCGCCTTTGCTTGGGCTGCTTCGCGAGTGGCCCGCTTCTCTGTTACGGGGTTGACTCCGTCTCTGGCGGCCCTGCGGTTTTCTTCTGCCTTCCGTCGGGCTTCCGCTAGACCCACGCGCGGATAGCTTCCCAGTCCGACGTTGGTGCGCTGACCATCCACGGTAAGACGGAGAACCCACCTCCTCTTGCCTTCAGCAGAGACGCGCAGAGTTAGCCCCTCCCCATCGGCATAGGTGCCGGGCTCCACCAGCTTTCCGACTTGCCGGGATGTCAGTTGATTATGCTTCACGTTTGCCATTGCTTCCCCATTTTATCAGATTTGTGTACCTTTGGGTGTACCTTTCATCTTGTACTGTAACGGACAATGGCAAACCAATTTAGACAAAAAAAGACCCATTTCGTATGTGAAATGGGTCTCGAGTCGGGGAGTTCAGTTAGTGTTTGGCGGGAGTGCGAGGGAGTCGAACCCACCTACCCCGCTCTTCACGAGGCATAACGGATTTGAAGTCCGCAAGAGCCACCGGGCCCCTTCCACTCCCGCGTTGTCCTGCCGCCGGAGGCGGAGGGAAGGCTAGCTGCCCAGCACAGAGTCTATCTTCCGCTTCAGCGCGCCCTTGGGAAGCGCACCCACAACCTGGTCAACCGGCTGGCCGTCTTTGAAGAAAATCAGGGCCGGGATGCTGCGGACATTGAACTTCATGGCTATGTTGGGGTTATTGTCCACGTCCAGCTTGGCAACATTCAGCTTTCCATCGTACTCCAGGGCGAGGTCGTGGACCGCTGGGGCAATCATCTTGCAGGGGCCGCACCACTCGGCCCAGAAATCCACCAACACGGGCAAATCCGAGCCTTCTACCTGATCCGCCCACGTGCTCTCATTAACATCTACTGGTTCTGGCATTTAGCCCTCCCGAAAAACTAATAATTTCCGTACGGAATTGGCCCGCGCCGGCTATCATCGGTCTGCTTTATCCGCCCTTAACCTAGCGGGGGGCCTTTAGCCCAAGTTTAACTTTGCGGCCCCTTGGGGTCAACCGCGACCGGTCACCTGGCGCCCTTTCGTCTCAAGTTGTTCTGAGAGCAAACCGGTTGGCAAATCCTGCTCCACGGAACATCCATCCGAAAAGGAAGAGCCACTCACTCCCTGGCTCTTCTTGGATAAATCAATCCCCTTGGTTTATAGTGTGAAGGGGAGGGAAATTGACACTTCAAAGAGATGCCATCGGTCAGCAGATAGAACTTCACCTCGAATCGTGGGGCAGATTGGGCGAGGCCATGGCCAGCTACGATGGCCAGGACGTTTTCGTACTGGGCGGCATACCCGGGGAGCGAGTTGTCGCAGAGATTATCGCGGTACGCCGAAAATACGCCGCCGCCAGAGTGGTGCAGGTACTGGAGGCGTCTCCCCATCGGATAGACGCCCCGTGCCGCTACTACGGCCAATGCACCGGCTGCCAGTGGCAGCACGTTGCCTATCCGGCCCAGCTCACAATCAAGCAGGACAAGGTCAGGGACGCCCTGAAGCGGGTTGGCGGGCTGGATGACGTCAATGTGTTGCCTACCCTGCCTTCACCCTCGCAGTTCGGCTACCGCAATCACGCCAGATTTACCGTGGGAAGAGTCGGCGACCTCGGTTTCGTTAACCGTGAGACCCGCCGGTTTCTGCGGATTGACGACTGCATGCTCATGCATGACGGCATCAACCGGATTCTCTCTCAGCTACAGGACCGATGCGCCGAGACCACCCAGCTGGCGGTACGTGCCGGCAGGGATACGGGAGACTTCCTGGTGCAGCCCACCCTCAAGGGCGCCGACGTCGGCATTCCGACGGGCCAGAAGCATTACCGGGAATCTGTTAACGGGCATGAATTTCGGGTGGCTTCTCCCTCCTTCTTCCAGGTGAACGTGGACCAGGCCTCCCGTCTCATTGAAACGGTCAGTGAAGCCCTGGACCTGAGCGGTGAAGAGGTCATTCTGGATGCTTATACCGGCGTAGGAACCTTCGCAGTTCTTCTCGCCCCCTTTGCCAGGAAGATTTATGCCATAGAGGAGTCTTCCGCCGCCGTAGCAGACGCCAGGGATAACTCCGCCGGATTACCCAACGTGGAGTTCCTGCTGGGCAAGACCGAGGATGTGCTGGAGGAGCTGCCGGAGAGGCCCGATGTGGTAATCCTGGACCCGCCCCGGGCCGGCTGCCAGGCCGCCGCCCTGGAACGCTTGATGGAACTGCGCCCGTCCCGAGTTGTTTATGTTTCTTGCGACCCGGAAACCCTGGGCCGGGATTTGAAAGTCCTTTGCGCCGACAGTTACATCCTGGACCATGTCCAGCCGCTGGATATGTTTCCCCAGACCCAGCACGTCGAGTGTGTTGCCTTGCTCCGGAGCCGCGCGCCGACTACTCAGTTGGTCCTGGCATCGTCTTCCCCTCGCCGCCGGGAATTGCTGACCGAACTTGGCATATCCTTTCAGGTCATTCCTTCCAATGCACCGGAGGGGCAATTGGAGGGCGAATCCGCCGAGGAAATGGTTCGCCGCCTTTCCCGGGACAAGGCGATGGTGGTTGCCGCCCAGCAGATTGAAGGTTTCGTAGTCGGAGCGGACAGCACCGTGGTATTGAACGGCAGGTCCATTGGCAAGCCAGCCGACGAGGCCGAGGCTCGCCGCATGCTGCGCGAGTTGTGGGGCACAAAGCACCAGGTCAGCACCGGCCTTACCGTAATAAATGTGGCTACTGGTAAGCAGATCACCGATCACATGACCGCTGACATCCTGATGCGGGAGTTCTCAGAAGACGAGATGGAGCAGTCCGTTGCCTCGGGCGTACCCATGGACAAGGCCGGGGCCTACGCCATCCAGGACAAGGAGTTTCGCCCGGCAAGGATGCTGGCCGGCTGCTATTCCAACGTCGTGGGTCTTCCCCTGTGCCGAATGGCCGAGATGCTCCTGGAACTGGGTTATCCTTTTCCAGAGAACCTTACCCCGCCCGTATCCGCCGAATGCATTGGCAGTTGCCCCTTCAGACAGGCACCGGGGTATTCGGCATGAATTTCTTCGGCGTAGGCATAATGGAACTGGCTATCATTTTCCTTGTGGCCTTCCTGGTCATGGGGCCGTTGAAGACCATTGAAATGGCCCGCTCGGCCGGCAAGCTGATTGGCGACCTGCGTCGCACCGTCAACGATATTTCCTCCGCCGTTGACTTGTCCGGCCTTGACCCGACCAAACCCGATTCAACCGCCACTTCCCAGCCAGGGACTCAAAGGCCGCCGGAACCGCCCACCACCGGGGCAATACCGACAACGGGCATAGCAGAAAAGGCCGATGACAGTCCCGGTGTCAGCTCCACAGACGGTTCCGCTGAAAGTTCAGGTGACAGCCCGGGAGTGAGCGATGAGCGGCGCTCGTGAACTGACCCTGATCGAGCATTTAACCGAACTGCGCCGCCGGGTGTTCTTTTCCCTCATTGCGCTGATTGTCGGCGCGATGGTCGCTTTTTTCTTTTGGACCGACATCGTCGAGCTCCTGAAGCGCCCTGCCCAGGAAGTTAACGACGGCGAGGGTGTAATCCTCATAGCCACGCAGGTAACCGAGCTGCTCTCCACCAGCGTCAAGGTCTCCCTGGTGGGCGGGTTTATCCTTGCCTTGCCGATAATTCTCTACCAGATAGTGCGATTCGTGGCCCCTGGACTGACTTCCGCCGAGCGACGCTACCTTTTCCTGTTCATGCCCGGCGCCTTGCTGGCCTTTTGCTGTGGCCTTCTCTTCGCCTACTACGTGCTCACCCCCAGGGCCCTGCCCTTTCTGCTCACCTTCGGAGACGGCGTTGCCGACCCGTTAATCCGTATCAGCAACCTGGTTGATGTTATGTTGCGGCTCCTCTTTTGGATGGGCCTGGCCTTTGAAACTCCGGTGATAATGTACCTTCTTGGTCAGCTTGGCATCGTTTCGGCTCGGATGTTCAGCCGATTTCGAAAGTATTGGGTGGTGATTGCATTTACCCTGGGCGCGATAATTACGCCAACCTTCGACCCGTTGAATCAAACCCTGGTGGCGGCGCCCCTGCTTGCCCTGTACGAGGTAGGCATCTTCCTGGCCTGGCTGGCCGGAAGGTCCCGACGCAAGGCCTCCAGTGACCTGGTTTCCCTTTCCGACGGCCACTGATGACGGGCATAAAAAATGGGCGGCCTGTTGCCGCCCATCTCTGCCTTCAACGGGATCCGTTTACGGTGATTTGGTTTCGTCCGTGGAATTGGGGGACTCGCTCTTGGCGCTCGTCTGGGTCACATCGTCCTCGCCGGTGACTGAGCTCTTGAATGAACGTATCCCCTTGCCCAGGGAAGACCCGATCTCGGGCAAGCGCTTGGCCCCGAAAATCAGCAACACAATCACCAGGATGATCAATATTTGGGGTAGCCCGATAGGCCCGAATCCCATTTCGCCTCCAAGGCTCAGCAATTTCTTCCTTCAATAATAGCAAAATCCCGCCCGAAGTGACAGGCCACGTTTGGGAGCAACTGGAGGCTTGCGAATTGCCCCTTCCGCTGGCCTGAGAGGAAAGGGGTAACAGCCGCAGGGCTTAGGCGGCCCTATGAGCGCGGTCACTCCACCCTGGTCAACTCTCATCTAAGAGCAGGAAGCTTTAAGGCGACTCTGCAGCCGTTTTCCCTGCCCCGTGCAATCTGCGATAATTCAAGCCGGTATAGGTTATAATCTTGAAACTCTGTACCTCGGAAGGACGCCAATGCCAGGGGAATACGATCTAATTGTCATAGGAGCCGGCCCCGGCGGCTACGTGGCCGCCATCCGCGCCGGCCAACTGGGCTTGAAAACCGCCATCGTTGAAAGGGAGGCCCTGGGCGGCGTTTGCCTTAACTGGGGATGCATTCCCAGCAAGGCTCTGCTGAAAAACGCCGAGGTCGTATCTTACTTCAATCGGGCGGAAGAATTTGGTCTGAAGTTCGACAACTTTTCCGCCGACTATTCAGCCGCCATAGATCGCAGCCGCAAGGTGGTGGACCGGAACGTGCGGGGCGTGGCCTACCTGCTCCGCAAGAATGAGATAGACCACATAACCGGCGAGGCCAAGCTGACAGGCAACGGGCGGGTGGAAGTATCCCCCGACGGCCAGAAACTCGCTGCGAAGAACATTATCATCGCCACCGGCGCCCGCCCTCGCAGCATACCTCCTCTGCCCATTGACGGCGACCGGGTAATCACCAGCAAGGAAGCCATATTGCTCCAGGACCTTCCCCAGTCCATAGTCATAGTGGGCGGGGGGGCAATTGGCCTGGAGTTCGCATATCTCTACCGAATGTACGGGGTTGACGTAACCATCGTGGAGCTTTTGCCCAGGCTCGCTCCCAACGAGGACGAGGAAATCAGCCGCCAGGTGGAACGTTCCTTCACCCGCAGGCATCGGATCAACGTTATCACCGGGGCCGGTGTCACCGGCGTCAGCAGGGATGGAGAAGGTCTCCAGGTAACAGTCGATAAGGATGGCTCCCAGCAAGTCGTCGGCTGTGACAAGGTACTGGTTGCCATAGGCGTGCAGCCCAACAGCGAAAACCTGGGCCTCGAATCTGTCGGGGTAGCCACCGATCGAGGTAACATCCAGGTGAACGGCAACATGTCAACCAATGTGCCCGGCATATTCGCCATTGGCGACGTAGCGGGCAAGCTGGCGCTGGCTCACGTCGCTTCCGCCCAGGCCAACGTGGCGGTGGAATCCATCGCCGGTCTTGATCCTCAATCCCTTGACTACGCAATGATGCCCCGCGCCACCTACTGCCAGCCTCAGATCGCCAGCTTCGGGCTAAGCGAAGAGCAGGCCAGGGAGGCCGGCCACGATGCTAATATCGGAAAGTTCAACATGCAGGCCAACGGCAAGGCCCTGGGCATGGGCGAAACCGACGGAATGGTAAAGCTGGTAGTTGACTCCCGTTTTGGCGAGATTCTCGGCGCCCACATGGTGGGGCCCGAGGTGACCGAACTGCTGGGAGAACTGTCGCTGACCCGGCTTTTGGAGGGAACGACGCTGGAGCTCGGCTGGATGGTACATGCTCATCCCACCATCTCGGAAGTCATCAAGGAAGCCGCCCTGGCCGCCGACGGCCGGGCCGTCCACATGTAGATATTGGCGGCGAACGGATAGTCGCCGGGCTATCATCCGCAAGTGAAGGGTAATTACGCAGGAGGCCAACTTGGCAACCACCATAGTAATGCCGAAAATGGGCTACGATATGCGCGAGGGCACCGTCGTCCGCTGGTACAAGCAGGAGGGCGAATCGGTGCACCGGGGCGAGGTAATCGCCGACATTGAAACGGACAAGGCTACCGTAGAGTTCGAGGCATACACCGGCGGTATTCTTCACCGTCGGGTTGCCCAGGAAGGCATTCCCGTGGCCGTGGGCGATGCTATTGCCGTAATCGCCGAGCCCGGTGAGGCGCTGGACAATGCACCCGCGTCCGAGGCTCTTGTGGCCACCGTGGATGCAGGCCAGGTTGCAGCCGCTCCGGCAGCAGCCGCTTCAGTGTCCGCGCCGACCTCGGCGCCAGCACGTAACGATGGCGAGGTCAGGGCATCGCCCATAGCCCGGCGTCTGGCCCGGGAAAAGGGCATTGACCTGGCAGCCGTCGTCGGCACCGGTCCCGGGGGACGCATCGTGGAGAAGGACGTCCTGGATTACGAGCCTTCTACGGGAGCTCGAGGGACTGCCTCTCCCGCGAGGGACGGCTGGGTTAAGGCATCACCCCTGGCCAGGCGGCTGGCTCGCGAGCAGAACATTGACCTTTCATCGGTAGAAGGTACAGGCCCCGGCGGAAGGGTAACCGAGCAGGATATTATCGCTCATTCCTCTCCGGTTCCCACACAGGTCAGAGACTCTGAGACGCCGACTCCCTACGCCGTCTCCGCTCCTTCCGAGGTGGTATCAAGTCAGGAGGCGACCGAAGCCGGTACCCAGCGGGTTGGGTTGTCCCGCATGCGCCAGGCCATCGCCAAGGTTACCGTGGACAGCAAGCAGCAGGCGCCCCATTTCTACGTAACTGCCGATATAGACATGGACCGCGCCATGAGCCTCCGAGGCGAAATCAATGCGGCTCTGGACGCAGAGAGGCGGGTAAGCGTAAACGACCTGGTGGTCAGGGCCTGCGCCATGGCATTGCAGCGCCATCCCAAGTTCAACGCATTCTTCCGCGGGGACCACCTGCAGTTCAACGACGCAATAAACATTGGCATTGCCATCTCCCTGGAGGCCGGTCTCATTGTTCCGGGTATCTCCGACTGCGGCAGCAAGAGCCTGGCCCAGATAGCTGAGGCCAGCAAGGACCTGATCAACCGGGCCAACAGTGGTTCCCTGCGCAATGACGAATACAGCGGCGCCACCTTCAGCGTAAGCAATCTGGGAATGTTCGACGTGGACAGTTTCGCAGCCATCATCTTCCCGCCCCACGCCGCAGTGCTCGCCGTGGGCACTGTCCGGGAGCAGCCCGTCGTAAGAGACGGGGAATTGGCTGTCGGGCAGGTGATGAAGGCCACCCTCTCCACCGACCACCGGGTAGCCGACGGCGCCGAGGCAGCCAGGTTCCTTGTGGAAGTCAAAGGCCTGCTGGAGCAGCCGATTAACCTGCTCTTGTAAGTAAGACTGCATTAGTCCCTTCCACGTCTGCGGAAAATGCCGGTCTGGAATCCTGAAGGGGCAATCCCTTCTCTCCATCGAGGACGAAGGGCATGATGGGGATGTTCAGCGCTTTGGGCTGGGGCACGCCAGCCAATCCTGTCATTGCCCAGAGGGAAGGAACCACGGCCCGCCGGGTACATGTCCGGCCCTTTTCGAGGCTATTCAGGAATTTAGGCCGGACCCAACCCCCTCCCTCGCCCGGTGGAATAGTTAACAAAAGGAAGCGGCCCCGATGACTAGACCCCAGGCCACCGACCATCCTCCTCGAATTTATCCCCTGGACGCCCATTCCCTGACCGAGGAAGAGATCGCCGTGGCCTTCGCCATGACCTCTCGCCGGCCCGAGCCCTTTGATGAGATTGCCGAGCAGGTCAGCCAGGAAAAGGCCGCCGACTTCCACGAACGCTGGGTGCTGGGATACGGTCACGCTTCTGTTGCGGAACATGCCATTGTTCACCTGGCGGTGGAGAACATATCCCGCCTGGCCTGCGACGCCCTGGAAGACAACCGACTGGCCTCCTACACCGAAAAGTCCTCCCGCTACCAGGTAATGCCGCAGGACTATTTCCACATTCCGCTGGAATTAGAAAGGCATACCTTCATACGTAAGCAGTTTGTTTCCACCGCCCAGCAGTTGTTCGAAATTTATGAGGAGCTGCTCAACAGGTGCATGGAATACCTGCGTGGCGCCTTTCCGCAACGCGAGAGGGAAAGGGACGGCGCCTACGCGCTGAGGCTTCGCAGGATGGCCACCGACAGCTGCCGTTCCGTGCTGCCTGCGGCCACCCTTACCAATGTGGGCGTTACGGCCAACGCGCGGGTACTGGAGCACGCCATTTCCAAGCTCCTTTCTTCCGCCTTGCTGGAGGAACGGCACATCGGCGAGCAACTCCGGGACCAGGGCCGCCTTATTACCCCCACCCTCATCAAGTACGCCAATCGCAATGACTTCCTGGAGACTTCTCAGAATCGCGAATGGCAACTGGGACTGCCCTTACCGACCACAACTGATTCGTCCTCCGGGGCAAAGGTTCGGCTCGTTCACTTTGACCCCGACGCCGAGGCAAAACTTGCCGCCGCCCTTTTGTTCAGGATGGAGTCCTGCGACTACGAGACTGCCTTGATTCAGGCCAGGGAGATGAGCGAGGAGGAACAGTCGGTGCTCATTGATTCGCTTATGGAGAATATGGGCGACCATGACGCTGCCTTGCGCGAGTTCGAACTGGTGAACTACACCTTTGAGTTTGTGATGGATTACGGAGCCTATCGGGAGTTCAAGCGACATCGCATGCAGTCCTACTTTCCGCAGGCTTTCACCCCGGCATTGGGATTCAAGACGCCCCAGTTGGTGGAGGCCGCGGGGCTCATGGCGGCCTATGAGCGGGCCATGTCGGTATCAGAGGAGGGGTTCCACCGAGTAGGGCAAGAATCACCCCTGGCTGCCCAGTATTTGTTGACTCACGGGCATAACCGGCGGGTCCTGTCTCAAATGAACCTGAGGGAGTGCTACCACCTGTTCAAGCTCAGGTCTTCCAGGGAGGCCCACGAATCCATACGGGAGCCGATACTTGAGGCCATGCGGTTGGCTACGCAGGTCCACCCCCTGCTCTTCCGCTGGCTCAGGCTCCGGAATTACCCCGATTGGTGGCCTTTTTCACAGCAAGACTTTCATGCTTGAAAAAAATCAGGGCCCCTCAGCTGAGGGGCCCTGATACTTGCACCTGGCCGGAAGAGGAGAACCTAGACACCTACACCCCTTTGAGTCTTCATGAAGTCCTCCAGCGCTTCCTGGTAATCCGGGCTGGGGAAACGTTCTCCATTTCTGACCTTCATTCCATCGGTGAAGATTTCCAGCCGGTTGCCGTCCGGATCGCAGAAGTAGAAGGACCGGCTTCCGCTGCCGTAGATATTGTTATCGCTCTCTATGCCGTGGGTAGTGGGACCGTTGAGAATCTTGACGCCGTTGGTGTGCAGGTGCGCCAGGGCCCGCATGAATTCGTCCCGGTCCTCCACCAGGAACGCAATCTGCTGCACCAACCGGGCATTGGCCGGCATCGCCTCGGAAACGTCAACGCCTTCTGGAGCGCTGGCAATTACCAGATCGTGGTGGGTCTCATCAAATCTGAGAAACGCCGTTTCGCTACCGTCCGGGCGCTTGCGGTGATTGGTTACCTGCAGGCCCATAACCTCGGTGTAGAACTTGAAGGAACGCTCAAAGTCGGAAACCAGGATACCCACATGGCCTATTCCCTTGATATTTATGCCCATAAGACTCTACTCCTTCTCCAATAGGGTTGGGGGTCTAAGTCCCCTATTCCGGAACATCCGGCCACTCCAATTCGCGGCGAGGCCAATCCGGGATCTTGAGCACAGTATAACAAATGCGGAAAAAATGCTGCCCAGGCATGCGGGGAGAACAGGCAAGCCATCCCGTTTCTTTCACGGTTCAGAACCTCCGCCACGAGATTCCCCCGGGTAATAGCAGCGCCAGGCCGGACCAGAATCCAATGTCCAAGGAAACCGGCCAGAGGCGGCGGGGAGGTTCAGGGGTCGGAACAGTCCCGGGTAAAGCCGCAGTTGGGGCAGCTGATCTTGCACTGCCGCTGGTTCATCTGGGCGCCGCAAATTTCGCAGGTGAGGTCATCACCCCTTCCCATTGGCGGGAGGGTCGGCAACTGATTTTTTCTTGGAAGAACCGGTTTCATTGGTAGAAGGGCCTCAAGCAAATTTACCGGTCACCAGGGGAAATTATCCTGGTCTGCAGCACCATTTCTGCCGAAGATCCACCGCCGGTCCGGGGCTCATCAACGGTCAGGTTTATCCAGTCAAAGCCGTACAACGATTCGGGAGGTTTCAGCGCCATTGTTCCCCATCCCGAGGAATCAACCGCAATTTCGCCTATGGGAAACTGCTGCCCGTTCCTGCCCAGCCAAACGTGGTAAGACTGGGAGGGACGCGACCGGTCCATGTTGGAGAGCATCAGAATGGCCTCCCGGCCATCATTGTTTACCAACAGTACCCCTTCCGAGTCACTGGCGCCATCGGTGGGCCTCAGGAGAAGCGGTTGCGTGAAGGGCCTGGCCATCAGGTAATTGGTTTCCATCATCTGCTTCATTGCCCTATCACTGCCTGCCGCCAGCTGCCCAAGGTAAGAAACCTGGTCACTCACCCGGGTTTGTCCCGCCTCTAGTTCGGCGATTCGGGAGTTGGAGGCCAGCCGTTCCTGTTCAAGGGAATTGATCCTATTGGTGGTGACGACGTTCATAATCAATGAAGCGGACATTAACCCGATGACGAGGGTCGCGGCCAGCGGCATGGCAAAACTGCTGAACGTGAATCGCGACCCGGAATCCCGCGTTTCCGCGTCACCTTCGTCAGTCTTTCCGCCGGTGGTCCTTTCCTCTTGTCCGGGAGGAGCAAAAACTGGCGGCAACTCCTCCACAGCCGCCATCATCCGCGATTGCAATTGGGGAGGGGGAGCGACCTGGGGCACGGTTTCGGCCAGTTGGGAGGTGGTTTCGAGAAAAGACGGCAGGACGCTATGAGCCGGAGGGAAGGCATCCAGGTGTGCCTCCACGTCGGCCAGTTCATCCTCTTCCAGGGAGCCCAGGGCATAGGCCGCAAATAGCTCCTCTGAGTCGTCTCCTGGAGAAAAAGGCAACAACCGGTTACTCCTCGTCATCTTGCCGTAATTCTTCCCTTAGTTTCTGCAGAGCCAGGCGGGCCCGCGTCTTCACCGTCCCCAGGGGCTGGTCCAGCCGGCTCGCTATTTCCGACTGGGACAGGCCGCTGAAGTAGGACAACATTATCACTTCCTTCTGGGCTTCGGGCAGCTTATCGAGAGCCCTGCGAATCCTCTCACCCTCCAGGCTTCGCGTTACGGACTCTTCGGTACTCTCCTGACCGGAAGGGAGCAGGTCCAGTGTTTCGTAGTCCTTCGGGTCGGTGGCCGCAGCCGTCCTCCGCCGCGACCGAATGATGTCAATAATCTTGTGGTGGGCGACGCTCATTATCCAGGATTTGGGCTGCCCACGGGACGAGTTATAGCTGGAAGCTTTGAGCCAGATGTTGAGGAATACCTCCTGGGTTGCTTCCTCGGCAACCGCTTCCGACCGCAACATATACCTGGCCAATGAATAAACCGCCGAAGAATACCGACAATAAACAGCTTCGAGAGCATCCTTTTCGCCGGCGGCAATTCGGTATAGCAGTTCCTGATCCTCCAGGATCTGGTAATCAATCACCCTTGATCTCCCACTGCCTGGAGCATTGAGGCCGTCTCAACTAGTATACGCCCTTCCCCGGAGTCCGGATTCACCGGAAAAACCCCCAACGACGGACTGCCCGGTCCCACGTTCGACTATGCCGCCCGCCGGTTGAGCATTCAATCTGCCCGGGGGCGCCCCCGCAGCAGTATCTCGATCAATTCGTCAGCCACGTCTCTTTCTTTTTGGGAGGCAGGGCTTTCCTTCAAGAGCTGCAGGGACCGTAGCGCCGCCTCAGTCTCCCCCTTGTGAACCTGCGACTGCGCCAATTCCAGGTACAAGCCGGAAACCGTGGAGTCAACCAACAGCATTTTCTCCACTACTGAAGCGTGACGACCATAGTCCCTCTTATGGAGGTGAATTTGTCGAAGATTATTCAGCATCCGGTAGATAATGAGCTTGCTTGGGCAGGGAGCCAGGTATTCGTCGGTCCAGGCAAAGTTAGGGCCAAACATGTCCTGGGCCAGGCGGCGGCAATCGGCTGCTGAAAGCAATTGACCGGAATGAAAGGGATCGAGAAAGAGGCCCAGGTCCTTGAGTGCAACCAGGAAATGCCCCGGCATGCCCACTCCGTAACAGCTCAGATTGAGCCTCTCGGCCACGCCCAGGTATAGCACGGAAAGAGTTATCGGAATACCGATCCGAGAATCCATAACCCGATTGAGGTAGCTGTTGTCCGGATTGTAATAATCGGCAGGATTGCCCGTGAACTTTTCCTCGTCGAACAGGTAAGCGTTGAGGGCCTGCAAGAGGGATTCACTATCGCCTGAACTCGGGGAGTTACCCGCCACCCGTTGGGCCATGCTGTCCAGTCGGGCCAGGTATTCATCCACGTCCAAGTCGGGAAACTTCTCCCCGGCGAAGTAAAGAGCGCACCTGGGGAGGTCAACCTCCTCATCGGTAAGGCTGACCTGATTAGTAAAGAGGACCCGGAAGTGGTACTGGCTTGAATCAGGCATTGTTTTAGTACTGCAGCAAAATCTGGTAGCCCGAGTGTCAGACAATGAGCGCGTCAAACAGCCCGGTCAGGTCGGGCGCCTCGTCCAACCTCCAAAGCCACTCCAAGGCCTGGGAACATTGCTTGTCAGAAAGAGAGGCTCCGGCCAGGTTTCGGAATTTATTCTCCAATTCCTCGTCACTGAGGGGATTGTGCTTGTGGCCCTTGGGATAGGAGGTTTCTGCCGAAACGTTGGCGCCGCCGGATGAGCCAATCTCGATTCGGCAGTTGTACTGCTGCGGATACTTCTCGGTAAATCCCGGTCCCTCCGACATCGTCATCTTGCCCATCAGGTCCCGCAGGGACGGGTCTGCGATCCGCTGGGCCGTGAAACTGTTGGGCGTAACCGCTCCGTCCTGGAGGGCCATGGCCACCAGGAATGGGATGCTGTGGTCGGCGGTTTCCCTGGTTTGGGGGTCCCATTTCTCCGGCTCAGAGGCCGGACTGCTCACTCCGGACTTGTAAATCTGGATACCGATAGACTCAATTTCACTAATATTGACCTGGGACCGGAGCTCAATGGCCAGGCCGATGGGCGCCTGGGTGTGTATCTGAGAAGGGTAAAACTTGAATGTGGTATCACTGATCAAAAAATTTTTGCCGTCTCCGCCGAACTCGTCAAGGGTAACCCCACCCTTGATGCCCGCCTGTTCCCACAATCCGCGCCGACCCTCGAAGGGCTCGGCGGGTCCGGTCATGCCCGCGGCGGCCAATTGGGCGGCAAAAACCCCCGCCCGGGTGGCGCTGGCGGTGGCGCAACCCTTCCACATGGAAAGCTCTCCGGTGCGGGTCACACCCAGGGGCAGGTTCGGGGCCAGCGACAGGGAAATGGCGTGGGCCAACTCATCCTGATTCAGCCTCATCAGGAACCCGGCCGCGCAGGCCGCTCCCACAATGCTGAACATCCCCTGGTCCCAACCCAGGTC
>VXOH01000017.1 GCA_009840135.1 Chloroflexota bacterium
GTACGGCCTTTGCTCCGCCCACCTACAGTTCAATATACAAGGATGGGGGTGACAGCATTCCATGTAGAATTTCCCCCCCCCCACTCTAATCCTTTCCCACAGTGGGTGAGAAGCTTTATTCAGACATTCCCAAAACTCTCTCACCGCCCTGTCTCAGCGGCAACGTTCCAATTTTAGTGTTTATAGCCCGTAGGGGCGGGTTTCAAACCCGCCCTGGCTACGTTTCGACCGTTCTGCCGTTGCGAAACCATCCAAAACGGAAAGCTCCCTTTTCCAATGCTTGAGTGCCGCTCGATGGATGGTATTATATCGGCAATTCCCATTTTGGTTGCAGACCGAGGAACGCCTGGGCCACGGACAGCCTAACGGCCCACCGCGCAACCAGTCAACGACTTGAAGCCTGTCAGAAGAATCCCCTCTCCCTCTGGGAGAGGGTAAGGGCGCGGAACGTCCGCCTGTGGCGTTAGGGCAAACGCCTGCATTGATAGCACGTTGGTAACCCGGGCAATCGCACCTTAATTGACCGTTATTCTGAGCGAAGCCGAAGCATCTAAACTCTAACCCACAAGACAGGTTTCGGACCCTCAACTGTATTGGGGGCAGGATTTTAGATCCTTCGCCAAGCTCAGGCGTCCGCGTCCGCCCCTGGCCGGTCCCATGAACTTTGCCAACCGAACTTGTACCCCCTATACCCCGAATCTTTGCAAAGGCTGAATAGGTCCCTGCCCCTTGCATGCCCTGCCCGGGGCAAATACTTGCTAAACACCCTCCCCAGCTAGTACGTCATTCTGAACGGAGTGAAGAATCTAAAATGGTTCCCCTATAACAACATTCAGAAAGGCAACGCCCTCATTCCCTGTGATTCCAGGCCATTACCGGAGTATATCCTGAGCTATCCCAAAGGCCTCAGGAGTACCTTGGCCAAAATGGGGGTACAATTTCCCCACCGTATGGGCGTTCGCGAATCACCCTGCCCCAACGCAAGGAGTTCCTCCCAGCGCCTGGATTACGGTGACCTGTTCAGTGTTTCCCTGTAACACGGTTGTCCGGTGTTGGTACACTTAACATCGGCTTAAAGAGCATCAGTCTTAACCCGGTTCCTTAGAGGTAACGAAAATGGTCCAGCTGAAAATCGAGAACGGTCAGATTATTGATGGCAGCGGCAGCCCGGGCTTTTTTGGCACGGTCCTGGTCGAGGATGAAAGCGTCGCAATCCTGCGCGGCGAATCCGGCCAAATAGAAGCTGAAAGGGTCATTGATGCCTCCGGCTGCGTGGTATGCCCCGGCTTCATAGACCTTCACTCCCACGCCGGCCTTACCATCCTTGGCGAGCCCCATCACGACCCCAAGGTGCGGCAGGGCGTCACCACCGAGCTGGTGGGCATTGACGGAATATCCCACGCCCCCTTCAAGACCCAGGAGGAACTGCACCGCTACATCTGGCTGGATTCCGGGCTCAACGGTTACCCGCCCATGCCCGCCGACTGGCTGACCGTAGCCGACCTCCTGTCCAAGTACGACAACACGGTTGCCGTCAACATTGCCTACATATTGGGCAACGCCCCCGTCCGGATTTGGGGCGTAGGCTGGAACGACCGGCCCGCCACCGCCGCCGAAATGGAAGACATGAAGGCGGTGATACGTGAGGCTATGGAGGAAGGCGCCTGGGGCCTGTCCACCGGCCTCGATTACCCGCCGGGTTCCTACGCCGACACCGCCGAACTGTCCGAACTGTCCGCCGTAACCGCTTCCCTCGGCGGTTTCTATCACACCCACACCCGGGCCAGCCTTAGGTCCCAGGGTCTCATGGCCCCGTGGGAGGAAGCGCTGGAGATTGGCCGGCGCAGCGGTTGTCCCATCCACCTCACCCATTACCGTCAAAGCGCCCAGGGGTCCGGGAGCCATCTCGACTACCTGGGTCTGGTGGAAAGGGGTCGGGACGAGGGCATGGACGTTACCTTCGACTGCTACACCTATCCCTATTCCGGCACCACGGTCACCATCGGGCTCCCCCACTGGGCCAAGGACGGCGGCCCCGAGCGGCTCATGGCCGCCCTCCAGGACGCCGACGACCGGGCCCGCATGAAGCGGGAGGTGCTTCCCGAACGGCTCCTCAACAACTGGCTCACCAACTTCACCCAGCCCCAGAATATGCAGTATGAGGGCAGGTTGATCACCGACATTGGCGAAATGCGCGGTCAGGACCCTGCCGATGCCCTCTTTGACCTGCTGGTGGAGGAAAACCTGGGCATTTCCACCGTCGGCCTGGGCACCAACCCCCAGACGCTCCCGGCTTTCGTTTCCCATCCCTGCGGCATGATCGCCAGCGATGCCATCCTCTTCGGCGAGTACCCCAATCCCCGCACCTATGGCTGTTTTCCCATAGTGCTGGCCGAATTTGTTCGCGCCGAACAGCATCTGCGATTGCCCGAAGCCATCAGGAAAATGACATCCTTCCCGGCCCAGCGCCTGGGTCTCTCCAACCGGGGTCTGCTGAAGGACGGCTTCAAGGCGGACATAGTCATCTTCGATCCCCTGACGGTCAAGACCCACGCCACCCGTGAGGACCCCAAGCACTATCCCGTAGGCATAGACTACGTCATCGTCAACGGCCAGGTGGTCATAGACGGGGGTGAAAATACAGGCGCCCTTCCCGGCCGCTCCCTCCGCCGCGGGAGAAGAGACTAAGGCGCTGTTTCAAATTCATTCCCACTTGATGGGGGCGGTAGGGCAAACGCGCAGGTTTATAGCGCGTAGATAAACATGGCAATCGCCCACAATTGACCGTCATGCTGAGCGAAGCCGAAGCATCTAAAATCCATCTTTGGAACCAACTTCACAACCCGCAACCGGGCTGAGGATAAGGACCCTGGGCCCTTCGGCACCTCCAGGCGTCCGCAACAGCCTCTGGCGGGGCAACAGGACTTTTATCAACCGAAATCGTGCCCCCTGTAGCCTGAATCTGTAACGCGATTGACCTGACGCAATCTTTCGTCCCGCAACATTTCGGTCCGGTTGGTAATAAAATGAGAATGGTAGGGGCAGACCTAAGAGTCTGCCCTTACCTCAGATAAGAAACCACCTGAATTGCAGCGGTACCTCTCGTACTTTGCGGTTAACCTTGCGCAACTATTTTGGATTTCAGCCTGAACCGGAATGACTAATTCGCAAATCACCCATCAGTTCAAATCAAAGGGTCCACTAATGGAGCCCAACTTTAGCCTCCAACCACCCAAAATCCGCAACCGCGGTTTCCTCCGGCCCCTCGTCTGCCTCCTCGCCACCGGCCTGGTCGCCCTCTCCCTTGCCTGCACCGGTGCCGAAGAACCCACCCCCCT
>VXOH01000142.1 GCA_009840135.1 Chloroflexota bacterium
CCTCCCTTGGCGGTTCTAAAAACTCACCCCCCCCAACCTCACCGGTGGTTCTGTTGTTGAGATTTTTTTATAAGAGCCCGGCGCGGCGGGGGCCCGGGCCGCCCCCCCCTACTCAGCCACCATATCGAATTGGGCATAGGCTCTATGACCCCAGAAATGGCCTGCCAAGTCGAAAACACGGAAACTAGCATACCGTTTTGGCCTTGGTTTCTGGAGTATCGTCAAAACAACTTGAGCGTTTATCCGTTGCAGGACGCACTTACGCCATTGTATCCGTTAGAGGAAAATGATATCGAGCCAACCTGGATTCCGTTTCAAAGCCAGAATGATAGGCGAAATTAACGACAGCCTTCAGGCGGGACCTGCCACCTCTTACCTTGACTCTGGAACCAACTCTTAAATCCGCGTACTAGGGGCCCTGTCACTTGCAAATTACGCCCGACCTGCTCCGTGAAGTCGAACAATTCCTGTACCGTGAGGCCCGCCTCCTCGACAACCGTGAATTTCACCGGTGGTTGGAGTTGCTTGCCGACGATGCCAGGTACTGGATGCCCATGCGCAGCAACGTCTATCCGGCCAACAGCAAGGCCATAGCATCCCTGGATGAGGCCCAGCATGAAACGAAGGAACTGAGCGAACCCCACGAACTGGCCATAATGGACGAAACCAGGGATACGCTGCTCCGCCGCATCGAACGGCTGGACAGCGGCCTGGCCTGGGCCGAAGATCCGCCTTCCCGGACGCGTCACTTCATCTCCAACATCGAGCTGGAAGGAACGGAGAATCCTGAAGAGGTACGCGCCTATTCAAACTTCATCATGTACCGCACCCGGGGGGAACGGGAAGAGGACTTCTACGTGGGCAGCCGGGAGGATATCCTTCGCCGGGCCGGGGGCGGGTGGCTGATTGCTAACCGGAAAATCACCCTGGACCAGACCGTCTTGTCCGCCAAGAACGTCAGCAACTTCTTCTGATGGGGTCAAGGTTTGTCCCTTCCCCCATGATGGGGGAAGGTTGGGATGGGGTGGCCGCTTACCGGAACCACCAACTGCTAAATCAGAACCAGGAAGGAGCAACCAATGGATATCGGGGTATTGAACTTTGTAACCGACTATTCGATGCGGCCGGCGGAACTGGCCGTGGCCCTGGAGGAACGGGGCTTTGAGTCCCTGTGGGTGCCCGAGCACACCCACATTCCGGCCAGCCGCCGCAGTCCCTGGCCCGGCGGCGCCGACCTACCCCGGGAGTACTGGCACTCAATGGACCCCTTCGTGGCCCTGGGCGCCGCCGCTGCGGTCACGACCAAGCTGAGGCTGGGCACGGGCATCTGCCTGATTGTGGAACGAGACCCCATCATAACCGCCAAGGAAATAGCAACCCTGGATATGATCTCCAATGGGCGGTTCATGTTTGGCATTGGCGGAGGGTGGAACTCGGAGGAGATGGAGAACCACGGGACCGACTTCCGACGCCGGTTCCGCCTGCTGCGGGAGCGCATTTTGGCAATGAAGGCCATCTGGACCGAGGAAGAGGCCGAGTTCCACGGCGAATTCGTGGACTTTGACAGAATCTGGTCCTATCCGAAGCCCGTCCAGAAGCCCCATCCACCCATCTTCATGGGCGGCGACGGTCCAACCACCTTTGACCGGGTGGTAGAGTTCTGCGACGGCTGGATGCCCATTGCCCGGGGCGCCGGTCAGGAGGGTGTCCTGACCGAAAAGATTGCGCTGCTCCGCAAGCAGGCTGAGGAAGCGGGCCGCGACCCGTCTGGTATCCCCGTTTCCCTCTGCATCTTTGGCAGGCCTGACGAGGCGCTGGTATCCCGAATGGAGGCGGCGGGAGTTGACCGCCTGATTCTAAGCCTGCCGTCCGAGGGACGGGACAAGGTGCTGCCAATACTGGACCAATACGCGGCATTGCTGCCTTAGTTCCCCGCAACGCAATACCGGAATTTTCAGGGAAAGCACTCCAAGACCGCCAACGGAGGTACCCATGGGTTGGTCAAACCATCACCAGGACGGACTCATTCATCACGCCCCCCGAAATTGCTACCGGGGCTACACGCTTTTGACCACCAACGGCAGCCACCATGTCAAACTCATCGACATGGAGGGCCGCGTCTGTCATCAGTGGTATTTTGCTGAGGCATTGGGCTACGGTTACCTGCTGGACAACGGTAATCTCCTCCTTCGTACAATCAGTTCCCGGGCGGGTGGTCGTCCCAGCGGCGCGGGACCCCGAGCCGGCGCCATCGTGGAACTGGACTGGGACGGAAATCAGGTGTGGCGCTACGAAAACCCCTTGCTTCACCACGATTTTGACCGCCTGCCCAACGGCAACACCCTGGTCCTGCTATTTGAAGCCCTGGAACCCGAGCTGGCGGCGCGGGTCAAGGGTGGCCAACCAGGCGCCGACCGGGAGGTGGAGATGCTGGGAGACCTGGTGGAAGAAATCACGCCCGACGGAGAGACAGTTTATTCCTGGCGCTCCTGGGAGCATTTGGACCCGGAAGTTGACGAAATTGGTTTCCTGGAAAACAGGGAAGAGTGGACTCACCAGAATTCCCTGCGCACCACCCCCGACGGCGACCTGATTGTCAGCTTTCGCCGCACCGATACAGTCGGAATTGTGGACAAGCAGACCGGCGATTGGAAATGGAAGTGGGGCCCTGGCCAGATTTCTCACCAGCACTATCCCCACATGCTGGACAACGGCAACATCCTGCTGTTTGACAATGGCTGCCACCGGCCTGGCCCAACCTTCTCCCGGGTCCTGGAGGTCAATCCCGCTGCCAGCGAAATTGTCTGGGAATACAAGGGCGACCCTCCCATATCCTTCTACAGCTTCCACATCAGCGGGGCGGACAGGCTGCCCAACGGCAACACCCTCATCTGCGAGGGCGCCCCTGGTCGGGTGTTCGAAGTGACCCCCGACAGGGAAATTGTATGGGAATACATTAACCCGGAGTACGTCTATTCCGCCAGGGACGGCATCCGGGCCAACTCCCTGTTCCGCGCCCACCGCTACGGACCGGACCATCCCGCGTTGGCGGGCAAGGACCTGGACCCGGGGAGGTACGCGGGGTTGAACCGGTTGTACGGGGCATAGGGAGCAAGTTTCCTCTTCAATTGATAGACGTAGTAAGCGGACTCTCAACTGTTTGCAATTCTTTCCCATTATTCGACACAACATGCG
>VXOH01000174.1 GCA_009840135.1 Chloroflexota bacterium
GAGAGAGGGTAAGGGGTCACGTGGAACTGCAACCCAATCTCGGGCACAGGTTCCGGGATGGCGAACTTCCAGTGGGGATGCTGGTAATCACCGGGCCGGGGGTTCTCCCACATGTCCAGGATCAGTTCGATCATCTGGCGGGACATTCCACGATGGGCACCCTCGGAGGCATCCATGCCGAATACCTCAAAGTCCCCGGGGAAGCCGCCGGAGCCCACGCCCCAATAAAAACGGCCCCTGGCCAGGTTGTCCAGTTGGGCCACCCGGTGGGCAATCATGAAGGGGTCATGGTTGGGCATGCAGGTTACGCCGGTGCCGAAAACTATATTCTTTGTGCGGGGGAGGGCAGCGGCGATGAACTGGTCAGGAGCTGGAATGTTCTCCCACACGGTGGTAAAATGCTCGCCAATCCAGGCTTCGCAGTAACCCAGCCGGTCCAAGGTTTCCATCTGGACCAGGTCGGACTCCAGGGTGGCGGAAAGGTCCGAACCGGGGGGATGTAGGGGCATAGTAAAATAACCCAGGCGCATAACCGCCTCCTGAAGTAAGATTCCAACAATACTACTAGTAGTCCAGCAACTTTGAAATGATGGATATGTTCCGCTTACCCTGAGCCTGCGGAACGTCCGCCTTAGGCGGGTCGAAGGGCCGCCGATTCATGGTTCGACAAGCTCACCACGAACGGACTCCCTTTCCCACCGTCAAACCAATGTTGTTGGCCTACCAGGGTCGAGCAAGGGGGACGCTGGGTAAGTATAAGGTATTAGTTTGAGGGAATCAAAAAGGGTTCTCGCTGGCAGGGTTCCCCGTAAGGGGGGCACGCTGCCGGTGGAGGGGTTCGCAAACTGCCCCTTGCCTCACTGCCGTTCCGACAGCAAACTGCCCGAAAGGGAACTCTGCCTTGTTCCCCGGCTGTGGCGCCCTCCAGCGCCCTTCCCATACAATTAGCTCAGGAAAACACCAATATCGAACCCGAGGAAAATGCCACATGCTCTACGAGGTGGAAGTCAACGACGGAGGCAACAGTCCCCTGGCGCTGGACCGGGTGTTTGACCTGCTGGAAGACCCCAGGCCTATAAACAGGGTCGTAACCGCCAACCTGTCCGGCGAAGACGCCTGGTGCCAGGTAACCGGCTGGGACGACGACGGCCCCTGCCAGGCCATGGCTGCCCTGGCCGAGGATTCGGGCGATGGGGTGATACTGCTGGTCTATGGTGGAAGCGAAGGCATTCGCCTTAAGGCCGACGACGATACGGCGACCTGGGACCTGGACAATTCCGGTCAATGGGGGGAACCCTGCCTGATGCTGGACAAAGCCACCAATTACAGTTAGCGATTGACAGTTCTTTTGGTTGTCCCAGCGCTTCCGGTGCGCCCATGCAGGCCGGCCCATCAGGTTCCTTTCCGGATGGGCGTTACAAGCATACCCCGCTGGTTGGCCCGGGAAACTCCCGTTAACCGGCGTTCTCTTCCTCCTCCAGTCGCAGGGCAAAATTCTCTTCCGGCGAAATCACCAGCCTTCTTCGGCCAAAAAGAACGAAATAGAGCAGGGCTGCGGCAAAGAACACTCCGCAACCGTACAGGCCCATCCTGTAGTCAACGTTAACGAACAGAAACACAAGGGTGGCGCACGCTATCAGTCCCGCCATCACCGCGCCGGCGCTGCCCAGTAGGCTAGTATAGGGGCGGTAAAGACCGGGGTAGCGGCGGCGCAACCGGACAAACGAAGCCATCTGCATGATGTAGGCAATGACGGCGCCGAACACCGCCATGTTCAGAAGCACCGCGCCCACTGGAACGTCGGAGCCCAGCCATTCTTCGCCAAATTCGATGAGCAATGCTACCGAATACCCTATGGCCGCGCCCCCAATCAGGGCCAGGTGTGGCGTCCTTGTCCGGCTGTGGGTCAAGGAAAGCCAGTAGGGGAGATACCCGGAACGGGAGAGGCCGAATATGCGCCGCCCGTAGGCGTAAATTATGGCGTGAAAACTGGCGGCGAATCCGCCAACGAACATTAACGCCGGCACTGCGGGATGCACGCCGATTCCGAACAGGGTTCCGGTAGCCCGATCGACATCCTCAATGCTGGCCCAGCCCCGAGGCAGACCGGAAGCAAGCAGCAGGGTAATGGCAGCGGTGACGATGAGTGTTAATATGCCCCAGCGAAGCGCCCTGGGCATGTCTGCGCCAGGACGCCGGGACTCCTCCGCTGCCAGCGGCAACTGCTCAATAGCCAGGAAGAACCAGATAGCGAAGGGCAGGGCCTGCGCCACACCAAACCAGCCCCTGGGCAGCCAATCGGAGTTGGCGGACCCGGGCAGGGTTGCGAGAGCCATGTCCCAACGGAAACGAAAGGCCCAGTCAATCCAGAACAAGGCCAGGCAACCCAGGGCCAAGAATGTAAGCACAAAGGCGACGCGGAAGGTCGCGCCCACGCCAGCGATGTTGATTCCCACAAAAGCTACGTAGAACACGAGCCACCAGGCAGGGGCGGCGACGTCAATTCCCAGCAGCGAATTTACGGCAGCGCCGATGTAGCCGCCTATCCCCACCACTATCACGGCGGGGGTAAGTACATACTCGATGACTTCGGCCACGCCGGTTATAAACCCGGCCGACGGACCGAAGGCGGTACGGGCAAAAGAGTATGCACCGCCGGTGTGGGGCATGGCCGGAGACATCTCGGCCAGGGAGTAGCAGAGGCAAACGTACATCACGGCAACTATCGCCGTTGCAATAGCCATCCCGCCGATTCCTGCAGTAGCCAGGCCAAAATTCCAGCCGAAGAAATCCCCTGAAATTACCGCCCCAACGCCCAGGGCCCACAATGACCAGACGCCGGCATAACGCCTCAGTCGTCTCCCGTTCATGAAACGGCTGTTTACAGCGTTGTAGGACACGAAACCGCGGTTTACTGGACGATGTCCCGCCATGGAAGCCGAACCTGGACCAAGAATGCGAAAACCGGGGGATTAGGAAATCTTACAACGCACCCCCTTACATTGCCAGACTCCGCCGTCAAGATGAAGGATGATTGCAATGTCATGCCAAGAGTCCCTTCCCCCTTGATGGGGGAAGGTTAGATACCGTGTTATGAGTCA
>VXOH01000021.1 GCA_009840135.1 Chloroflexota bacterium
TGCGGAGGGAGAAGACAGGGTCATTCGATTGTTGCCGGGCCAGTTCGCCATTAACTGAGCCTGTCGAAGGGCCGTCCGTTTATGATTCGAAAAGCTCACCACGAGTGGACTGGACAGCATGTTGTCGAAAATCGAAAGGCCCTGAAGGGGAAGAGGATCTTACGACCGCGGCGCAATTGCTCGTCCAAATAGGATCACCCTCTACGACGAACCTGGGCCTGTAGTCGCGATTCAACTGCTTGATGTAACTGCTTTCGCCAAGGCAACACTCCCTGCCGGGTTTGCCGATACGAAGGCAATAGTTTATTGGCTTTTCGCTTAAGTGGAATCCCTCAGGCCCTGGTACAACCGGCGGATTTGAGTGGCATTGCCTTCGACGCCCCCGCTCGAATCCGTCCCTTCTTCGGCTGAACCAGGCATTTCCTGCCGCACCGCATCAGCCAGGCTGTCGGCGCGCAGTTCTTCCAGCTTCAGATAGCGGGCCCCCATGGATTCGGCAAGAGGTCGGGCCATTTCCAGCTTTATAAAGTCCAGCTCGGTATCAATAACCACGCTGGTCAGCCGCTTATCCTCGAAAATGGTGGCGTAGTTTCTCGCTTCCTCAACCGCTTGGGCGCTTCCGCCGTCCAGGGCAACGTTGGCGCGGCCGTCGGAAAGGACCACTACCAGGGGCAGCAGATTGCGGTCCCGCAGCCGTTCGGTTTCCAGTGTTTCCAGCGCCAGGTAAAGGCCGCGAGACAGGGGAGTACGGCCTCCGGTGGGCAGGTCCTGCAGGTATAACTGGGCCAGGTCCACGCTGTTGGTGGGAGGAAGCAGCAAGTCAGCCTGGGTACCCCGGAAGCTGATTAGAGCCACCCGATCCCGGCGCTGGTAGGCGTCCAGCAACAGGGACAACACGGCGCCCTTGACCGCCACCATTCGACGCTGTGCTCCCATGGAACCGCTGGCATCAACTACGAAAAGGATGAGACTGCCCGTCCTAGTCTCTCTGACCTTTTCCCGGACATCCCAGGGTTCAACCTTCAGGGCAGAACCGGAGTCGTCGGCGGGCAAGTTCTCTTTCCGAGTCTCCTGGTATGGGGCTGCGGCGCGAAGGGTTGCGTCCAAGGCCAGGTCACTGACGGGACCCTGGGGAACCTGGGCCCGAACGTAACGGCCTACCGAAGAACCACTGACTGTGGTGGCACGACGGCCCGAAGATGGCCGTTCCCGTCGGTCCGGAGGAGGGAGAAGAATGGACTGGATGGAGTAGGGATCGCCGGTTTCAAACCACTGGTCCTGGGGGCCGGCCCCGGAATCCGTGGTTTCCTGCTGTTCTTCGTCGCCTAACTCGGAAGGGTCCGTTTCTGCTTCGTTCCGGTCCTGCGAGGAAGAAGAGCTGTCGTTGGGCTCTCGGCTGCGGGACTGGTTCTGGTACTCCTCCAGCATGTTGTCCAGCTGTTCGGTTACCAGGTGCGGCTGCTGGAATGGTTGGCGGCGCTGGCGGTGGAGCAGGGCCATCTGGGCAGCTTCCCGCACGTCCTCAATATCCACCTCGGTACGGCCGTCGTAGGCGGCGATGGTGCTGGCCGTCTTGTACATGACAATATCGCCGCGCAGACCGTCCACCTGGTATTCGGCGCAAATGTCGGTTATCAGGCCCAGGATGTCGTCGCTGACGGTTACCTCGTCCAGCAGCGCCCGGCTGCGGAGCAACCGGTCCCGTTCCCTTGCCTCTTCTTCCTGCCACCGGTCCATAAAGGTGAAGGGGTCCGACTCGTACTCCATGCGACGGCGCACTACCTCGCGTCGTTCTTCGGAAGGCATTACGCCATCCACTTCCACAGCCAGGCCAAAACGGTCCAGCAACTGGGGCCGCAGGTCTCCCTCTTCCGGATTCATAGTGCCCACCAGGATAAACTCGGCGGCATGGCTGACCGAGATGCCCTCTCGCTCCACATAATTGCGGCCCATAGCAGAGGCGTCCAGAAGCACGTCCACCAGATGATCGTTCAGGAGATTAACTTCGTCTATGTAGAGTATGCCCCGGTGGGCAGCCGCGATGAGGCCGGGCTCGAAGCTCCTGGAGCCACTCTTGATGGCCTGCTCAATGTCCAGGGAACCCACCAGCCGGTCTTCGCTGGCGCCTACGGGGAGGTCCACAATGCGGACCTGGTGCCTGACCGGGGGATTGTCGTTGGCGCCCGACTCGCACCACTGGCACAGTCCCTGCCTGGCCTCGGGGGGGCAGCTGTAGGGGCAACCCTGCAGCACCGAAACCTCCGGCAGCAATGCCGCCAGCGACCGTACCGCAGTGGATTTGGCGGTACCCTTCTTGCCGCGAATAAGGACACCGCCAATCCGGGGATTGACGGTGTTGAGCAGCAGAGCCCGCTTCATCGCGTTCTGCCCGACAATGGCGGTAAACGGAAAGGAAGGCTCCCGATTCGGCTGGGTCAAGGACATTCCTCCGGACACGCAGTAATCAGGTTATTGCCGGGTTGCCGGCTCCATAGTTCCTTCGGCTCCCTGGCCGGCAGTCGCACTTATTCCTCTGTCCTTGTACCTGACGTAGCCGCTAACGCCAAGGGCAATTGTCAGCCAGAGCAGCAGGTGACCCAGAATCGAAAAGGTGCGGAACATTACAATCAGGCCTTCGGGAACCCAATCGGGAATAGGATCGGGATTTCCGGGGATAGCTACAAACACGACCACAGCTACAACAATATAAGCTATGACGGTGCCAGCATAGCCCAGGAACCGTTGTGACCCTTCCCAGCCCGCTTCGTGTATGTACCGAAGAATCAGGCCGGCCCCAATGGCGGCAACCACGGACAAGAGGATGAACAGGAACTGGAACCCCTGGCGCGCCAGCAGGGAAGCGTCTTCACCGATGCCGGGCGGGTTCAGTGGATACTTCAACTGGGTAAACAGGGACACAGACCAGAAGCATACCACTCCGCCAATCAGCGCCCAGGCCCAGATATTCCAGCCGGGAAAGGCGCGGCGGACTATATGGAAAAGGCCGGTGAAAATGGCCCCATATACCACGCCAAGGACCACCAGCCCCCCTACCAGCCCGATTCGCTGCATTCCGAGGGACCCCAGGAAAGCATAGAAGCCCGTCGCTTCTTCCTCTTCCTCTCCCGCCGGCGCCTCGGCCGCGGCGGCAGCGCCTTCCAGCTCGATAGCCCATTCCATGACGGGTACATTGAACACGTTCATGAAACCACCGACCAACAGGCCGGCGAAAAGGCCAATCACCAAAGCCAAGGGTAGTATGTTACGCATTGTTTTTGCCTCCCAAATTTTCAGTCACAAATACAATTACGTAAGCACACCGCGACCTCCTCCGGCCATGGAATCTCCAGACCTGCCGCTTGTGGCTGACGTCAACTACGGTGAAATGCCCCCGTGTAAACGGGGGCATTTGGGGACTCACCAGCCTAATGGCACATCAATGCGACGTGGCGTGCATGGTGGAAGAACTCATGAACGGCGCCCAGAACCGCGGGGGACCCGATAGCCGCACCGTGTACGCTGGAATCCACATATCCCACCATGTACAGAACCGCGGCGCCCACCAAAAGCCAGGGAGCCCACACCGGGGATGCGCTGTCGCCAAATACGCTTCTCAAGATCGACATCTTTTTCGCCTCCTTTAAGTTTGGTTCCGTTTCTAGCCGCGAAGCCGGAAGGGCTCGCCTTCGGCCTCACAGTCTATTACCAATGTTTAATTCTATGACGCCGTTCCGACCGGGGCCGGAAGGAGACAAGGGCACGTCCCTCTACCGCTGAACGTAAACCACCGCTTCTTCGCGACCCACGTACCGGTCTCTCATCTCCAAAAATGCCTCGTACTTCTCTGCCTGGTAGTCGGTGCGATTATTGTTGTCGTCCAGGTAGGGGTTCGGGAAGTAGCACCTTACCAGGGTTTCTTCCCAGTCCCTGGAAAACCTTACGTAGAAGGACTTCATGCCACCGTGGCTTTCGGCCTCCACAAACTGGATTCCGTTAACCGAGGCCTCCGCCAGGTGAAAGTGCCAGTTATCGGCCTCGATGGTCCACCAGCCATTGCTCAGATCGGGTTCCTTTATGCCATTGGAGGTGTTCTCGCTGGCTACCTCACCGCCTCCGATGACCCACATCATCTTGTCGTTGGAGGTCAATTCGCGAATCAACTCGCCGAGCGTTTCCATATCGTTCCTCCCCGACCCTCTCCTGCAGGCAGAGAGTAGGTCTTGAAAACGCCATTATGGGGACTGACCGGCCTCTTGTCTAGCTTCCAGGTCCGTTTCCAACTCCAGGTATAGGTCCCTGAGCTTGTCAAGAATCTCGGCGGGTGGATTTTCCCACATGCCCCGTTCGATGGCTTCCAAAAGCCTTTCAATTATCCCCCGCATTGCCCAGGGGTTGCTTTGCCGGAAGAACTGCTGCATGTCCTCGTTGAGGATGTATTCTTCGGTAACATCTTCATACATCCAGTCTTCAATCACCTGGGCCGTGGCATCGTAGCCGAACATATAGTCCACGGTGGCGGCCAGCTCAAAGGCCCCCTTGTAACCGTGACGCTTCATTGACTCCATCCACTTGGGATTAACTACCCGGCTGCGAAAGACCCTCCGCGCCTCGTCCTGCAGGTCTCTCACCCGGGAGCGCGAGGGGTCGGAACTGTCTCCGAAGAACTGGCGGGGATTCTGGCCGGTCAAGGCCCGCACGGTGGCAATCATACCCCCGTGATACTGCATGTAATCGTCGCTGTCGAAAACGTCATGCTCTCGGTTGTCCTGGTTCTTGGCGGCAACGACGATCTGCCCGAATCGCTGACGGAACTGGGGACGGGCGCTGACCCCAAAGTCCCTCTGGGTGTAGGCATAGCCGCCCCATGCGGTATAGACCTCGGCCAGGTCCTGCACCGTTTCCCAGTTGCGTTCGTCCAGTACGGGCAGTATTCCAGCGCCATAGGTGCCGGGCTTGCTGCCGAATATGCGGTAGAGGGAACCGGCCCGACTCTCTTCAACGTCACTGACGCCATCTTGTGCTGCCTCGGGCGAGCGGGACTCCAGGTCCTCCCGAAGATGCTTTATTACGTAGTTCCGGTCGGACGGCTCGTCCATGGCCGCAACCATTTCGACCGCCTGGTCCAGCAGGTATATCAGGTTGGGAAAGGCATCGCGGAAGAAGCCGCTGATGCGTACAGTCACGTCAATGCGAGGGCGGCCCAGTTCTTCCAGGGGGATGGCTTCCAGGCCGGACACCCGGCGGCTTTCGGCCTGCCACACGGGCCGGACACCCAGCAGGTAAAGAATCTGCGCTATGTCGTCGCCGTGGGTGCGCATGGCGGAAGTGCCCCAGACTACCACGCCCACCATTTCGGGGTAGCTGCCCTCCTCGTCCAGGTACTTCTCCAGCAGTGCGTCGCCAAGGTCTTTGCCCACTTCCCAGGCCACCGGCGACGGGAGCGTCTTGGGGTCCACGGAGTAAAAGTTGCGGCCGGTGGGCAGCACGTTAGCCATGCCACGGGTGGGGGCCCCGCTGGGCCCGGGAGGCACAAATCGGCCTTCCAGTCCCCTGAGCAGATTTCCGATTTCGTCGGAAGTCTTCATCAGCGAGGGATAAATGAAGTCCGCCACGTATCCGAGTACCGTCTCAGTGGCCGCGTCGGGATGGCCTATCAAATCGAACACTATAGCCGGCACGTCGCCCCGCTTGAAGCCGCCAACCTGCAACTGCTCGTATGCGCTGCGGCACAGCAATTCCAGCCTTTCAATAACATCGCCGGCGCTGCGTAGCGGAGTCTCGGTGTCCAGCTCCGCCAGGGCTGTAGGCACATTACCGTTAACGGAGCGGCCAGGGTCGTCTAGCAGCCCGGTGTAATCCAGTCCAAGTGCCTCAGCCAGGGCCCGCCGCAGGCTGGGTATGCCGCTTATGTCAAGCCGCGTTAGGGCCGCCAGCAATCCCACCAATTGCTCCTCAGTAGGAGGTTGGCCCAGGGTATGCAACCCGTCCTTTATCTGCACATCCTTTATCTCGCAAAGGTATCCATCAATCTCCAGCATGAACTCGCCGAAATCGTCGGGCTGGTCTTCAACTCCCAGGTCCCGGTGCAGCTCGGCCTGCTGGACCATTTTCCAGATCTGGCATTCCAGCATGGGCAGCTTGGCCGGGTCCAGGGTCTGGCACTGGTAGTGCTCATCGAGCAACTGCTCCAGCCTGGCGATATCTCCGTAGCTGTCCGCGGTGGTCATGGGTGGGATCAGGTGGTCAATGATGGTTGCGTGGGTGCGCCGCTTGGCCTGGGTGCCCTCGCCGGGGTCGTTGATGATGAAGGGATAAAAGAGAGGAAGGTCCTGCAAGGCCACTTCGGGGTAGCAGGCGGCGGAAAGGCCAATCCCCTTACCGGGCAGCCACTCGAGAGTGCCATGCTTACCCACGTGAACCATGGCATCGGCTTCGAACACGTCGCGAATCCAGCGGTAGTAGGCAATGTAATGGTGGGTGGGCGTCAGGTCCGGGCTGTGATAAACGGAAATGGGATTCTCTCCGAATCCCCTGGGCGGCTGCAGTCCCACAAAGACATTGCCCAGGTCAAGGCCGGCGATAGCCAGGGAATCGCCGGTGCGGTAAACGTGGCCGGGAGGATCGCCCCACGAATCTCTCAACTCCTGGCGAACCTGTTCGGGGAAGCCCTGGAACCACTCCGCGTACTTTCGACTGTCCACGTGACCGACGGCCAGGCGCAACTGCTCTTCAGTCAGCGAGTCCCGGTCGTTGCTGCACCTTTCGATGATGCGATGCACAAGTTCATCACCATCGGCGGGGATGTCGTCCACCTGGTATCCGGCAGCCTTCAGCGCGTTGAGCAGGTGTACCACCGACGCGGGCGTATCCAGGCCTACGGCATTGCCTATGCGGGCGTCCTTGGTGGGGTAGTTGCTCATAATAATGGCGAGCCGCTTTTCCCCGTTGGGCTTCAGTCGCAGCGCAGCCCACTTGGCCGCCAGTCCCGCCAATGCTTCCATGCGGTCAGGGGCCGCAACATACCGTTGCAAACGGGGGCCGGTGAGACTGCTGCCACCGTCGCCACCATCGCCGGCAGTTTCTTCCTTGAAGGAGATGGGGACGGTGATGATCCTGCCGTCAAACTCGGGCAGGGCAATATTCATGGCTGTGTCAATGGGGCCCAGCCCCAGCGAACTTTCCTCCCATTCCTGTCGAGAACCGGTGCTGACGATGCCCTGGATTATGGGAATGTCCAGGGCGTCCAGCAGATCAACCGACCAGCCGGTAGCGATGGTTGGACCCTCCTGGCTCAGGTCGCTCATGGCCAGGCCCATGGTGTTGATGATGCAGTCAACCCGGGGCTGGCCGCCTTCATCGGCCATGAAAGTTGTCAGTGTACGGCTGCGTTGCCCGTCTTCCTCCGGATTGTGCTTGAGGCTGTAGGAGTAAACCGGCAGTACGTTAACTTCCCTGGATTCCAGGCAACGAATAAGATCGTCAACAAACTGCAGGTTCCCGCTCATCCAGTGGGCCCGATAGAACAGAAGGCCAACGCTGGGGCGACCCGTCTGAAATCGGCCGGCCATGTAACTATCCGCATCAGCCAGTTCCGACGGCGTGGCATCGGGATGATAGATTCCTTCCCAGGGTACGGGCTCGGGCGCCTCGTGACCAAATTCGCTGCCCAGGTAGGTGTCGCTGAGGAACAGGAAGAGATTGCGGAAATTGTCTATGCCGCCGCGCATCAGGTAGGAAAAAACCGTTTCCAACTCTGCTACCGGCACCGAACAGGCGGTTACCAGGTCCTCATCCCATTCCTGGTGACCAGGGCAAGCTATCAGGGGGATACCCTGCTCGTGACAGGTTGCCACCAGGGAATCGAAGGATTCCGGCATGGCCCTTTTGCCACCGAGCAGGCGCAGGACCACTACGCCGGCTTCCGCCACCGAGTCCATCATCGCCGAACGGGCTTCCTCGCTGCCAAGGGCGACGGGGTGGAAAGCGCGAACCGCAGGAGCGCCATCCGGCATGCCACTCACGGCCCGGTCTGCGGTCAGGATGTCGGTGTCGGCGGTGGTCACGAAGACCACCGGCTTCCGGACGTTTTCTGTAGGTACGGTCACGCGTTCAACACCACAAGTCTAATGTGCGTCACCGGAAGGTCTCAGGAACACCATAATTGACAGGTCGCTGAATTCTTCATCCAGGGAGGAGCACTGTTCCAGGGAACCGGTCCAGGTCTTTTCCCCTTCCAGGGTCAGGCGCTGGTAAACCGTCACCTGGCGCTGGGCGGGAATGCCGGCGGCGACCAAATCGCCTGCTATCTGGGGAGGCATCAAATCAAAGGGCCGGGGCAACAGGATTATGTTACGTCGGCCTTCGTTCAGGTAATGCTCAAGTTCAGACAGGGCCGACTCGCCGCCATCCCGCCGGTGAAGGGTGATAAAGAGGGACTCCTCCATGGCTATGCCGGAACGGGCGCAGGCCATCTGAATAGAACTTACTCCTGGAATCAGCTCAACACTCTCAGCGCGACGGTAAACCCGTGCCAGCAACTCGTGGGCGGAGACGTTAAGGTCTCCCCAACAGCAGACGACGCACTTGCTGCCGGCAGCGACCTGGCCGGCGGCGTATTCCAGCACGTCTTCCTGGTCGCGATAACTCATGGGGCGCATTTCCGCCTTGCCGCACCATTCGGAAACCACGTCCAGCACCGTCTTGAATCCCACCACCAGGTCGGCCGACTCCAGGGCACGCCGGCCCCGTAGGGTCAACATGGACGGGTCGCCAGGACCCACGGCAACAACAGTCATGGAAATGCCTGAATTTGAAGAGCTCATCTTTCGCCTATCGTAAATCCGGGAGGCCGGATTGCACCGGACCCAAAACAAAACCCCGAACGCTGCGCTGTCCGGGGGAATCGGTCTGGTAGCCTGGCTTCCCGGAGAAATTCTCCGAGTACAGGGACGGGATGCGAACCGACTCCGTTTGGCGCAGAGCAGTGTTCCGCATTTCCGAGGCAGGTCTCCTGGCTCACGGATCATCGTTTCTTCGGCGCCTTCCCGTCACCCTGGCTAATTCAACTGAATAAGCTACCGGTATGACAGTGGCCTGGTTGCCGAATAACTACCCGTTTACAGTGGCGCAACCGCTGCGGAATTTCACCGCCTTCCCAATTAAACCTGAACGGCGCCCCGGAAACTGTTTGCTAGCTTGAAATGTGCAGCGCACCTGCGCAACTACAATCAACCACGCACTAATTTAAGGCCAAGGGGTGCCATTGTCAAGGAAAGCCCGCGCGTGGAAGCGTTTCAGTCCAGGTGGTTTCGTGGGTGAGGCCAGGGCAGACACATAGGTCTGCCCCTACAATTCGGCCTTGGACCACCCAAACCGGAACGTTACCCCCGCGTAGGAACGGTGATATTTGACGGGTGGCAGGTTGCCCCCGAAGCCGTGGTTCCCAAGTAAACGGGAATTACAGACTTCGACACGTTCCCTACCTCCACTTCAGAACACTTGCCGCGTGTAGAGTCGGGTTGCTCCTCCCCAATCGGTTTGACACGCCCCCTGGCTTTCCCTATCTTGGATTGCACGACAATATTCCGGAAGCAACAGGAGGAGCACCTTGTCATTCGGTTGGGGAATCATCAGCACGGGACTACATCCGGACAACAAGATCGCGCCCGCCATCAACGCGGCGGCGGATGCGGAACTGGTGGCAGTCTGCAGCCGCGACAGGGGCAGGGCCGAAGCCTTCGCCGCTCGCCACCAGGCCAGCGAAGCCTACGACTCCCTGGATGCCATGCTGTCCGACAGCCGGATTGACGGCGTCTTCATCGCTTCTCCCAACTCCCTGCATGCGGGGCAGGCAATCCAGGCCGCCAGGGCCGGAAAGCACGTCCTCAGCGAAAAGCCCATGACCACCACTCTGGAAGATGCCCTGGCCATGGTGCGAGCCTGCCGGGACCACGGCGTGAAACTGGGAGTGGGATTTGAACTCCGGCACAACCCGGGACACATCCTTGCCTGCGAACTGGTGGAGAACGGGACATTAGGGCGCATTACCCTGGCCCAGGGCCAGTGGGGCTTTGGCAACCGCGGCCAGGAAGTCTTTCCACCGAGGGAAGGGCTGCGCCTGTGGTGGGATGATCCCGAGGCCATAGGCGGGGCATCCACTATGATGGGCACCGGCGTCCACGTTATGGACCTGCTTCGATTCGTCCTGGGTCAGGAGATAGTGGAGGTAGCCGCCATTACAGACGGCCAGACTGCTGAGCGACCGCTTGAGCAAATCGCCACCCTGGCGTTGCGTTTCAGCAATGGCGCCCTGGGCACGCTGGTATGCGGGAGGTTGCTTCCGGACACCCAGAACGACCTGGACATTTATGGCATCAACGGTCGTTTCACCAGCCGGGAAACTGTGTGGGAGGCCCAGAAAGGGGCGATCCAGGTGGTTTCGGATTCGGTCAACCGAATTGAAGAGTATCCCGAGACCTACCTGGGCAACTTCATTGCCCAAACGGAGGACTTTCAAAGGGCCGTGGCGGAAGACCGGGAACCGGCTGCAACAGGAATGGACGGGTTGCGTGTGGTCGAGGTCACCCTGGCGGCCATAGAGTCGGCTCGGACCGGACGCACCGTGCGCATTGACCAGGTTGAAGTCTGAACTGGCCAATCCGTCGTTCCTGCGCAGGCAGGAACATTGCACGCTGGAGGCAAGATTCCTGTACTTACAGGAATGGGGGTGGACTTGAAGGCACACCCTCGGCGCAATATACCGACTCGTTAAACGCCGGTCTGTCGCCTCCGACGGGGACGGCCCAGGGCAATCAGGAACATGACGCTCTTGCCGGCGGCATGGGGTGAAAAGAACTCGGTAACGTCATCATCGAAAAAGGTCAGCCCCGACGCTCCCAGGCGCAAGGCATAGGCGGCCAGGTACACCTTTCCGGCCCGGATAGCTGCCTCGGTCTGGGCCATCCGATAGCCCCGGTTCCCGAAGTTTTCCAGCGCCGCGTTCAGGTCTGCCAGGAAAAACAGGTCCACGCTGGCGTCGGCCGGCAATTCCTGCTGCAGCCCCAGGTAGCCAGCCTCCTGGCGGAATTCCCCCCGCTTCAACACTTCCAAAGCCTGCAAGTCTGGATGGTAAACGTAAGAACCCGATTCCAGGCCCTGCACATTGTTTGCGATAAGGTACCCCTGGGTCAGCCGGGATCCGGGACTATTCAGAAAGTCGGCTGGCAAGTCCTGACTGGCCGCTTCCAGCATGGTCGAAAGCTGCTGAAATGTTATGGGTTCCCGGCGGAATCTCCGGCTGGAGCCTCGCCTCACAACGACCGGTTCAATGGTCTCTTCCGGAACTTCGTCACCGGAGAGGGGGTTCAGGGGGATCAGCTCGCCTGATGGCTTTGCAGCTATGTGGGGTAACGCCGCAAAGGAGAGTTGTTCCAATTCTTCAGACAGGGCCAGGGATGAAGCGGAGTGCATGTCGGCAATTTCCGAGTATCCGATCTCTCGGAGTGAGTACGGCGAGACCTCCAGGTCCAGGGTCGGCAATTCCGGGGCTTCAATCGGCAAGGCGCCAGGATTCTCTCCCACCGGCGCCAGGTGGAGCGCAGCCTCCCGGGCAACGTCCAGCCCCAGGAGGTTGTTAACCGGCTCATCCAGGAAAGCGGCAACCACCTTTAAAGGCAGGCCGTAGGCATTGCCCATAGCCAGCAAGTTGGCCAGCATGGTGCCACTGTCCCAGTAAGAATGGCGGTAGGCGCGGGCCTGGTATTTCCAGGCGTTGCGCCAGTAAACCGAGCTGGTAACCAGGACCGCCGGCGCATTTGCTACGGCCGCGTCACCACCGGATGCCTCTGCCAGCACGCCTCGGTAATCGCCTTTCCTCAACTGTCGCAGGCTGAAATCGTGGGGACCAAAGTGATAGACGCCGGCTTCCAGACCGTCAAAGTCTCCGCAAACCAGGTAAAGCTCGATGTGATAGAGGGCTCCCGTGCAGGCGGCCGCGCGGAAGAAGATCTGCCCTCCCGGAACTATGCCCCGCTTGGTTATTCCAGCAGTGTAATAAAGCAGACCGGCCAGGCGCTTCAGGTCAGGTTCCCTGGTCGGCCCTGGTGCCGGGGAGCGCAAGGCGGCCAGGGCCGGCATTTGGCTGGATTCCAGGTCGGTGGGAAGGCGCTGCCCCTCGAGTTGAGGGTATATCTTGAAGGGAGAAGGCTGGTTCTGGAAGTCCAGGCGGTGGTTGGACGTGTGAACGCTGTGCCAGGAATGCTTGGTCCCGTCGTGGTAACGCCAGGCGGCGGAGGTATCCCGGTTGGTTGGCATAGATTCCATGGCGGACTCCTGCGTGGGGGCGTAGAT
Source organism: Chloroflexota bacterium (assembly GCA_009840135.1). Taxonomy (GTDB): domain Bacteria; phylum Chloroflexota; class Dehalococcoidia; order Lucifugimonadales; family UBA3495; genus Bin22. The sequence continues at coordinate 12,349 of VXOH01000021.1, forward strand.
CGGACCGGTGGATAATTCGGCCAGTGGAAAGGCCGGGCAAATTGCCCGGCCTGTGTTCTACCTCTGGACTCTCTGAAGCGTGGTCACCCGCCCCCGATGGCGGGCAGGAAATGCACTTCGCTGGTCTCCTGAACCCGTTCCAGCAGGCCAATCTGGCTGGCCTCGCCGTCCACAATGACGGCTATGCCGGTCTGCAGGTCGTCCTCTTCCTCGTCATAGAGGATTTCCTTGACTCCCGGAAATTCCCGCTCCAGGTTGTTAATCACCTGCCGCACCGTCCGGCCTTCTATCTGCACCTTCTGAAGGCCCCCGGTGAGGCTCTGCATGGTTGTGGGAATCCACACTTCAGGCATTGCGTAAACTCACTGACCCCAACTTATTTGCTGCCATTCTCCTTATTCCACAAGGCCTCAAGGATGGCCCCGGGGTTCATGGGCAGGCTGTTGAGCCGGACGCCGATGGCATTGTAAAGGGCGTTGGAAATGGCGGCCATGGGGGGCACTATGCATACCTCGCCGACCCCGCGTACCCCGAAGGGATGGTTGGGGTTGGCAACTTCCACCACCACGGTATCTATCATCGGGAGGTCCAGGCTGGTGGGCATACGGTAATCCAGGTAGCTGGAGTTGACCATGTGGCCCTGGTCGTTGATGAAGTACTCTTCGTTAAGGGCCCAGCCGATTCCCTGGGCGACGCCTCCCTGAATCTGGCCTTCCACGTAGCTGGGGTGAATCGCCTTGCCTGCGTCCTGCAGGGCGGTGTACCGCAGGATGGTCACCTTGCCCGTGTCGGGGTCAACCTCCAGGTCAACAATATGGGTTGCCAGGGCGGGCCCGGCGCCGCCGGGGTTCACTCCGGCGCGGCCAACAATGGGGCCGCCGGTGGGGGTCTGGCGGGCAGCCAGTTGCTGGAAAGTCAGGCGCAACTCGGGATCTGACTTGTGCTGCAACGTCCCGTTCTCATATTCCACGTCTTCTGCATCAACGTCCCATATTCTGGCCGCGCGCTGAATCATCTGCTGCTTGATATCCTGGGCGGCAGTATATGCGGCAAATCCGGTCTTGAAAGTCACTCCGCTGCCGCCGGTGTTGGAAGTAAATCCAATGGAATCAGTGTCGCCGATCTGGGTATTGATATCTTCCATTGGGACGCCCAGCACCTCTGCCATCTGTTGTGCTACCGAGGCGCGGGTGCCGCCGATATCCGGTGACCCTTCCGTCATGCTGATTTTCCCGTCCGGGTGGACGAGGGCGACAGCGCTGGAGGGACCCGTGTTATTGCCCCAGAATCCACTGGCAATGCCCCGTCCGCGATAGGGGCCCTCCAGGGAACTGGAGTAATGAGGATGGGCCTTGGCCGCCTCCAGGGTCTCAATAAAGCCTACCTTGGGCATCAGTGGGCCGGTAACCCGCCGGACGCCTTCCTTGGAGCTGTTCAGCAGGCGGAAATCCACCGGGTCCATGCCGAGCTTTTCGCAAAGCTCGTCAATGGCGGTTTCCATGGCGAAGGCTGCGGCCGGAGAACCGGGGGCGCGGTAGGCCGAAGTCTTGGGGCGGTTGACCACCACGTCATAGCCTTCAATGTAAGCGTTGGGGATGTCGTAGGCCGCCATCATGCACTGGGCGCCGCCGGGCACCGGAGAGCCGGGGAATGCGCCGGCCTCGAATATCAGGGTTGAAGAAGCGGCGGTAATCTTGCCGTCCCTGGTTGCGCCGATCTTGACGCTGATGTAGGTGCCGGAGGTCGGGCCGGAGGCCTCAAAAACCTCGGTACGGTTCATGGCCATCTTTACCGGCGCGCCGGCCTTGCGGGCCAACAGCGCCGCTACGGGTTCCATGTACATGGTCAGCTTGGCGCCGAAGCCGCCGCCAATCTCCATGGGAATGGCCCTCACCTTGGAGACGGGTATGCCCACCAGCCGGGCGGTGTAGTCCCGCACCGTAAACTGGCCCTGGCTGCTGGACCAGATGGTCAGGCTGCCGTCCTCATGCCATTGAGCGGTACCGCAATGGGGTTCAATGTAGCCCTGGTGTACCGCCACTGTGGAGACTTCCTTCTCCACAATCACATCGGCCTGCTTGAATCCCTCGTCAGGTTCGCCCAGCTTGAACTCGAAGTGATTGGCGATGTTGGTTCCCCTGGTAGGGTCATCGTCATCCAGGACGCCGCCGGCTCGAATGGCCGCGGTGGTCATGCCGGCCAGCCGCTCGTGGACCAGCGGCGAGTCTTCCTCCATTGCTTCCTTCCCGTCCATTACGGGAGGCAGGACTTCGTACTCAACCTCTATGAGCTTGAGGGCCTCCTCGGCGGCATGAGCACTGGCTGCCGCCACTGCGGCGACCGCATGGCCCTTGTAGAGAACCTTGCCATCGGCCAGAACGTTGTTGCTGAGGAATTTGTAATTGACCATTGCGCCTTCGGCAAGTTCCGACGCGCGGCCCGAGGGCTTCTGAATGTCCGCTGAAGTAACAACGGCCCTGACGCCGGGATGAGCCTCGGCCTTGCTGGTGTCTATGGACTTTATTACGGCGTGGGCGTGGGGACTGCGCAGCATCTTACCAAATATCATTCCTGGCAGGTTGATGTCCGCGCTGTAGTTGGCTTTTCCGGTGACTTTGTCGGCGCCATCGGGGCGCACGGGGCGCGTTCCAACTACGTTATATTCCTGGTTGGACAGTACAATGTTCGGCTTGTAATCGAGCATACGTTCCTCCACCTGAGATTGGGCGCAACAAATTGGTAGGCATTCTCCTAGCCAAGTGGTTGCTATAGTACCATATTTGGCGAGCAATCTTAAGTTTCATGCAGAGATTTGACACGCCCTTTACAGTCGAACCCCCGGCACCTGCCGTTTAATAGAAAAGCGTCCTGCACATAGCAATCAAGGGGGCAATTCCAATGAAGATAGAGACCATCGCCGCCCAGGCAACCCACAAGATAGACCCCGCCACCGGGGCGGTTGCGCCACCCATCTACCTTTCAACAACCTTCGAAAGGGATGAAGATGGCGAGTACCCCCGGGGTTATACCTACTCCCGCAGCACAAACCCGAACCGGGAGGCCCTGGAAGAATGCCTGGCATTGCTGGAGGGCGGGGCCAGCGCCGCCGCCTTCTCCTCGGGCATGGCCGCCATCTCGACGGTCTTCATGGCGCTGAGCCCGGGAGACCACGTTGTCCTGCCCAACGATTGTTACCACGGTACCACCCGGGTAATGGAGGAGGTCTTTTCACAGTGGGGCCTGGCCAGCAGCAAAGTGGATATGTCTCGGCCGGACCAGGTACGGGAGGCTGTGCTGCCCAATACCCGGGTCATCTGGGTCGAAACACCTTCAAATCCGCTCCTGAAAATTACCGATCTGGGTGAAATTGCCGAGATTGCCCACCATGCCGGGGCGATGTGCGTATGCGACAACACCTGGCCCAGTCCCCTGTTGCAGCAACCGCTGGCCTTGGGCGCCGACCTGGCGATGCACTCCACCACCAAGTACCTGGGAGGCCACGAGGATGTTATGGGAGGAGCCCTGGTCGCCAGGGAAGAGAACGACTTCTTCCGAAAAGTGCGATTGATTCAAAACAATTGCGGCGCGGTGCTTGCCCCCTTCGACTCCTGGTTGACGCTGAGGGGCATCCGCACCCTCCACCTTAGAATGACGGCTCACAGCGCCAATGCAATGCAGATAGCCAGGTTCCTCCAGGACCATTCCCGGGTGGAGGCGGTCCATTATCCGGGGCTGGAGGGCCATCCGGGCCATGCCATTGCTTCCCGGCAAATGTCGGGCTTCGGCGGCATGCTCTCCTTCCAGGTCCAGGGAGGTAAGGAAGCGGCCATGCAGGTTGCGGCTGGCGTACGACTCTTCGTGCGGGCCACCAGCCTGGGAGGGACCCAGAGCTTGATCGAACATCGCGCTTCCATCGAGGGAGCCACCACCAACACGCCGAAGAATCTGCTGAGGGTATCCGTCGGACTGGAAAATGCGGGCGACCTGATTGAAGACCTGTCCCAGGCGTTAGACGGCGTGGGCAGAGACCGATAAGTGCTAATCCAGGCGCCTTCCTCGCCAGTATTTCGGAGGTGTCCTCCGGTTGGGCGGGGCAAGGAAAGTCGGTCCCGACGAGCCGCCAAATAGCAGCTTATGTAAAGCAGCCAGAATTATACCCACTACGAATCCTCCGACGTGGGCCCAGAAGGCAACGCTTACCTGCGCCGATATGCCGATGGACAGCACTGCCTGGAATAGCTGCCAGGCAAACCAGAAGCCCAGCAGCCAGATGGCGGACAACCTAACGACGGTTATGAAGAAAAAGATGATTATGCTGTTGATTCGGTTTCGGGGGTAGAAGAAAAGGTATGCCCCCATCACTCCGGCGATGGCTCCGCTGGCCCCCACCAGCGGAACGGGCGACGACTGGTCAATGAACCAGTGGGCCAGGGTTGCTCCCACTCCGGACACCAGGTAAAAGGCGGCATACATGGCGTGGCCCAGCCTCTCCTCAATCCTGTTGCCGAAGACCCACAGGAACATCATGTTGCCGGCCAGGTGCAAAAGGCCGCCATGTATGAACATGGAGGTGAAAATGGTTACCCAGGTGGGCGCCGGCGTATCTATGTCTCCAGAGGATAAGAAGGAAGTATAGGGGACGCCCAGGGTCAATTCCCTGGGAATGAAGCCCCACGTCAGGAAAAAGGTTGTAAGCCTGAGGCTGTCGGAGCCAAACAGCAGTCCAACGCCGCCCAGCGCCAACTCATAGAGAAAGACCAGCAGATTTATGCCAATGATCGCCTTGTTTACCGGGTCGAAAGACCGTCCCGGGGCATCAGCATCGGAAATGGGGATCAATCAGGAGTTCTCCTCGGAATCTTGAACGGGATTCTGGGGCAGGCGGCAATGAGACGGGTTTCCTGGCCACAAGACTGGGCGCAAGGGCGCTCATGTCCATTGAGCGGCCAATGGCGTTAACGGCCTCAGCTGCACAAATTCCCAAGAAAGCTCGAGGCCAAGTCAGCGAAAATGCGCATTCCGGGATAGCGTAAGGGGAACTGGCGTTGGAGAGCGGCCAATATCCCCATTCCGGTAGGTCCCCCATGTAGGGGATCGTGTTGCAGCGATTTTTCTTAAGCCGGCACGCTCTCAGTGGAATGGCTCATGTCTTCGGCGGCATGAACTACCATTTGCGCGGCTACTTCAGGACGAATCCGGGCTCCGTTGAGGATGATATGGAAGAGCTCGGGATCGTTGGCATTTACCCGGAAGAACTTGCGGAAAAAGGCGACCCTGGCCTCCTCAAGTTCAGCGACGAATTTGGCGGCCTCGTTCCGGCTGTAATGTTCACGGGCCATGATGTTCTCTATTCTGGAATCCAGGGGAGCCAGCATTCCCACGTGCAGCGCGCCTGGAAAATCGGAGAGGATCATGTTGCCGCCGCGACCGATGATTACCACATCGCCGTTACTAGCTATCTCCGTAATCACGGCGCTGGTCGCCTCAATAAAAGCCTTGTCGTTGACGGTCTGGTTGGCGGAAGGAGACTCTCCAAGCAGTTCGGTGTAGGTCTCAGCGGGAAGCATTTCCGTGCCGTGACCGAAGTAGGGTTCGCCCCCTACTCCTGAAATCGCCGAACGCTCCAGCATGGTCTGCAGGAAACGTCCCAAACGCTCCCGGAAGCGTATTATCCTTTGCTCCTTTTCAACCAGGTTTCCGACCGGGGAACCTATGCGGCGGGCCGCTTCAGCCAATACCATACGGTCGACGTAATTGATGCCCAGTCGCTCGGCCACCATCTGGCCGACCTCAAAGCTGCCACTGCCAATAGGACCGTTAATTGTTATCACTGGCATGGCCTTCACCTCGCCAAATATCTGCTAATCGCTGCCTGGTCTCTTGCCAATTATTCTTTCGCACTCATGGAGGACCGGGTTAGGCCGTAGTCTCCAGCGACTTTGAACCGATTGGTCATGTTCCGCTCACCCTGAGCTTGTCGAAGGGGCGTCCGCCTCAGGCGGATTCGAAAAGCTCACGGCGAACGGCCTCATGGGTTATCCATCAAACCAAAATCCAATAGCGATGGACTACTAGGCCGTAGTCTCCAGCAACCTGGCCCGTCGCCTGGCATACTCGTCCGACAACAGGCCCATGGCAAAGGAGTCATACCAGACATCCTCCTTGCGGTGGGTCTTTCTGAAGTGGCCCTCCAGGACGAACCCCACATGCCGACAGAGCCGCAGGGCGTTTTCGTTGTATTCGGGAACGTCCACCCATACGCGGTGCAGTTCGTATGATTCGAAGGCCTCATCCAGCATGGCAACCAGCGCGGAGGTCCCGTAGTGATGGTGCCACAAGTCTTTCCGGCCGATCATCAGGAACAGCTGAGCCTCAATCAGGGGCCACTCGAAAACCAACTGGCCCTCTCCAATATGCTCCCCCTCACTGGTATAGACCGAAAATATCTTGCGGAATTCCTCATCCTCGAGAGCTTGGTCCCATTCACTGGCTTCCGCACCCAGAATATCCCCGGGAGAATAGCCGATATGAAGAGGCCGGCCATCCTCTCCCACTCCATACCAGAGGGCGTTTACCTCGGCGTCATCCAGCCACAGAGCAACTCGCTCGACGTCATCACGGGTAAGAGAGGAAAGTGTTATTTGTGGAAACATAGCTGCACCTCGTTGAAACGCGGTTTACGAGGCCGATTTTCAGGTTCCCGACATTCTATAGGCAAGCTGGTTATAAAGCTAGTATCCAACATAAGAAACATAAAATCAATTCCCATAATAGGTAAAATCAATATCTGCCCGGTTACCGGCAAAGAGGGAGCTACCGATGTGGGTCAAGCGTTGAGAAGGCGCGAATGGCTGCATAGGCCCCGGTAGGCCAAAAGAAACGGGCTGGCACTAAGAAGTGCCAGCCCTGTGCCTAACCTGTGCCTGAACTGTTCGGAAAACACCACCAACAACTTCAACCAATGTCCGTTCCACACCCTGGAAAACCTGGGGCGCAGGGCAGTCACAACGAAGGACTCAGGCCTTGACGTTTTCCAATTACCCGGTGCTGCTATCCACGGACATTGCCGAGATTATATTCTCGAGCCCTTCAAACAAATACAGGACCCCGGTTTATCCTTAACCAGTGCAAGAAGACCTGGGCTTCCGGAGTGGTATTACTGAGGGGAAAAGTGGTCTTATGAAAGAAGGTATTTGGCCCGGGGCCGCAGGAAAATCGACAAACGATGGACTCTTGCTCCAATATCATTATCCCAAACCGGCTGCCAATCGTTCGCTAAACATTAGACGTGTCCACTCCCTGTAAGCGCAGGACATCCGTACCCTTCAGGTAAATGTTGTGCAAATCTCCGGACTCTTTCTCTGTGTTAATAAGCATCAGCACACGGACACAACCCGGCAACGAGCCAGGTACGGGAATCTCGGTGGCGCACATCAAAGCCGTATTGTTCCAGCCCAGTTGGCGTGCCGCAGCAGCAGGGAAGGCGGCGTTCAAATCAGGCGTGACGGTAAAATATACCATCGCCACGTCCCGCTCCACGATGCCGTTGGCTTCTATCAGGTCCTGGAGCAACTCCCGAGTTGCCCCGTAAATGTCCTCCGCCGTGTTTTCGTCCGCCCGGGTAGCGCCTCTCAAGCCACGGCAAACTGTCATTCTTGATCTCCTTCGACCGGTCGAACGAGGCGCCTAATTTCTTCCGGCGAGTTCCGCCACAAAGTTGCTGGCCCGCTCCACCAGTTCATCTCTGGGCGATTCTAGCATTGTGCGGATTAGGGCGCTACCCACAACGGCGGCTTGCGCTTCCCGGCAGACCGCCACCACATGTTCCCTTCTGGAGATGCCAAACCCGACCGTCAAGGGCAGATCGGTACAGGCCCTGACTCTCTTCAGCAGGTCAAATCCGCGGTCTGAAACCTGGTCTCTCTCCCCCGTAATTCCGGTAACGCTGACGCAGTAAATGAACCCGGACCCAATGCCCGCGGCGGTCCTTATGCTCTCGTCGGTGCTGGTGGGAGCAAGCAGCGGCACGATATGAACGTTCCTGGGGGCGCAACTCTCATAAAGGGGGCCGGCCTCTTCGGCGGGCAGGTCCACGGGAATAACGCCGTCTATGCCGCACTCCTCTAACCTGCCGGCAAAGCGGTCCAGGCCGTAGGTAAATACAGGGTTGTAGTAGGTCATCAGGATTAGAGGGGTGTCCGGCACCTGGTCCCTGACCTGGGCAAATGCCTTAAGGCAGTCCTCTGGTGTAACACCCTTTTCCAGCGCCCTGAAGCTCGACTCCTGGATAACTGGACCATCCGCCAGGGGGTCGCTGAAGGGGATGGAAACCTCGATGGCGTCGGCCCCGGCCTCAGCCAGCGCCGGCACCAGTTCCAGGGTCGCCTCAACATCGGGGAAGCCCGTGGTCAAATAGACTATCAGACCAGGCCGTCCCTCAGCCGCAATGGCGTTAAACTTTGCTTTAATGCGATCGTTGCTCATCTATTACGGTACAGCGGGCGGTCCCGCTTCGGCAGGGAATTTCCGGTAAAGCACATCATAGGAATTCTACTTGCTGCCGGAACTCTAGCCCAATACCTTAAGGGTGTCTAGCCCCCATACAGGATAGCTATCAGGGCTATTGTATTCTGGGCCGCATGGGCAATTATTGGCAGCCACAAGGAACCTGTGACGTAATACAGGCCGGCGAGCAGCAGGCCAGTGAAGAATATCGGCAGCAAAACGCCGGGATGGAGATGGAAAACGGAAAAAATCAGGGCGCTTCCCACGGCAGCCCCCACAACGCCAAACCTGGAAACCAGGCCAGCCATGACAAAGCCCCGGAAAAAAATTTCCTCGGTCAGCGGTGTAAAACCGGACAGGGCCTCGAAGGTCCAGAAGGCGGCCAGACCCTGGAATACCAGATCCCTGGGGAGGTCGGGAGGCAGCAGCCAGTCTACTCCCAGGGGCTTCATCAACAGCGCGTAGAGCGCGGTGCCGCCAAAACTTATGCCCAGGGCCAGCGCGGTCAGCAGCAGCGAGGTGGGCCAGGAAAGCCGGGGCCGGCGCAATCCCAAGTCCGCCAGGGACACGCGGCCATCCCTCCTGCCCAGCAGCCAGACCGCGAGCAATATCACCACACCAATGGCATGGCTGCCCACCCACGCGGCCCAGGCCGTGGAGGAATCGATCCAGTCCGTTCGTTCGACTAGAACCAGCACCGAGCTGATCAGGACAAACGCCACCCCAACCAGCGCAATGCCCAGAGTAACCTGGCCGCCTCTCCAGGGAATATCCAGGGCAAGGGCCTGGTCGTACATAGACTCTTCCATGCCGGGCGGCGGGCCCTCGGAGGCGCCGGTTATCGAACTCACGTCATGTCCGCAACGGGTGCAATAAATCTCATCACCCATCAACCTGTTTCCACAGTCGGGACAATACAAGCTTCAGCCTCCATCAGCCGCAAGGCCAGGTACAATCATCGTTGACCATCCCTCTCAAGTTAGTCTCAGGTTTGAGAGTATAACAACATTTAATTCAGGCCATAATCCGGGCCAATCGGACTGAAGGGCATTCGCGCTTAAATTGACCGTCATGCATAGCGAAGCCGAAGCATCTAAAATCTATCCCTGGAACCAACTTCACTACCCGCTACCAGGTTGAGGAGAAGGACTCCAGGCCATTCCCCAAGCTCAGGCCTCTGCGTCCGCCCCTGGAGGGGCCACATGACCCTTACCTGACGAATTTATACTCCCTATAGCCTGAATCTATAATGGGATTGCACTGGGAAACGGGAGGCGCAGATTGCCATACCCTTGCCCAGGGATGATAATAACCGTTAATCGCCGAAAACATCCGAACGTTCTTCACGGGCAAAACCCACAGGCTTCCATTGACTAGCGAGGTGAACTACCATGCCGACGGATAATCCACTGGACAGACCCAGCTTTGACTACATGGCCGGCGTTGCCGGGCTGGATGTGGCTGACGACCACATGAATGAACTGTTTTCATACGTGCAGGCCGCCCTGGCAGTCACTGACAGGCTGCACGAGCTGGACACCGCAGGGTACGAACCCGACGCCGCATTCGACCCGGCTCAGTTCTACCAGGAATAGGGGGTAAGACTTGGACGCATTGGAATTGTGCTACATGAGCGCCGGGGAGCTTTCCGGCCTTATACGTGACAAGCAGGTCTCGCCGGTGGAAATTGTTGACGCCCACCTGGCCCGAATCGAAGCCACAGAACCTATCCTGAACTCCTTCATTACCCTGCTTCCCGAACACGCCAGGCAGGCCGCGTCCAGGGCCGAGGCCCAGATCCAGGCGGGCAACTACCGCGGTCCTCTGCATGGCATTCCGGTAGGGCTCAAGGACCTGTTTAACACCGCGGGAGTAAGAACAACCTCGGGCTCCAGAGTCATGGACAACTTCGTGCCCACCGAGGACTGTACTGTCGCCGCCAGGTTCCAACAGGCCGGCGCAATACTGCTGGGCAAGTTGAACATGCACCAGTTTGCCTACGGCCCCACCGGGGAGAACTTCGACTATGGCCACATGCACAACCCCTGGAATCCTGAGATGGTCACGGGAGGCTCCAGCGGCGGGTCCGGTTCCGCCGCCGCCGCAGGCCAATGCACCATAACCATGGGCAGCGACACGGGCGGCTCCGTTCGTATCCCTGCCGCCCTTTGCGGTATCGTGGGATTGAAGCCCACTTACGGCCTGGTCAGTCGAGCCGGGCTGACCCCGCTCTCCTGGTGCCTGGACCACCCGGGCCCCATGGTGAGGACGGTGGAAGACGCCGCGCTTTCGATGAATGCTATCGCCGGGTACGACCCTAAAGACCAAGCCACCTCCCAGCGGGCGACGCCTGACTATGCTTCGGCCCTTACCGGTTCGGTGGAGGGCTTGCGCATCGGAGTGGTGAAGGAGTACTTCGAGGCGCCCGTAGATTCGGAAGTGGAGGCGGCGGTACGGGCGGCCCTGGCCCAGCTTGTTGAAATGGGCGCCACTGTAAACGAAGTTTCGCTGCCCATGTTTGCCGATGCCCAGGCCATTTCCGGGACTATCCTCATGTCCGAGGCGGCAGCCTATCATCGGGATTTGCTGGCCAGCAACGGTGGAAACCTGACGCCCTCAGTACGTCTCAGGCTGGAAGCCGGACTGTTCGTGACGGCTGCCGACTACCTCAAGGCGCAACAGGGTAGGGCGCGATTCAACCATGAAATGGCCATGCTCTTCAACGACGTTGACCTGCTGGCGGGACCCACCGAACCAATCACCGCGCCGCCGCTGCTGGCCAACGAAGTAGCCGTCGGAGACAGGATGGTCGGCACGGTCGCCGCATTGACCCAGTTCACTCGACCATACAACATCAGTGGAACACCGGCGATTTCGGTCCCCTGCGGGTTCTCCGGGGATGGAATGCCCATTGGACTCCAACTGGCTGGCAGGCCCTTTGACGAGGCCACCGTTCTGCGTGCTGCCCATGCCTATGAGCAGGCCAGCGAGTGGCGGCTGAAGCGCCCGCCGGTTTAGGGCAAGTCTGAATTTTTCCCCACTTCCTGGGTGCAAGAAGGTTAGGGAAAGTCCGAATATGTCCCCTCTCCCCTGGTTGGAGCGGAACGTCCGCCTGTGGCGGTAGGGTGAGGGGGAAGGGACTCTTGCAACGATTCCATAAATCGGCTCGTCAACAATGCACGGTGTCCCGTTATCCAGGCTGATTCACGCCAGGGCAAGGTTTCCCCGGCACATGCTGATCCCGACCCAAACCTCGGAGAACGATTCTTGGCCGCCATAACGACGGTGACATTCGATCTGTGGCAGACCTTCCTACTGGACCGTCCGGAGGTAGGCCGGGAGCGAACTGCGGCGCGGCTCCGGGGAACCAGGGCCGCCCTGCTTCGGGCAGGACTGGATTTCGGCGAATCCCGGATTGAAGACGCTTACAGGGAGTGCATACAGCGTTGCCAGCAAATTCGGGAAGGTAAGCGGGACATCAGCTTCAGGCGGCAGGTGGAAATCTTCGTCGAGGCCATCAGCCCCGGGCTGGCGGCGCGCATATCGGAAACCGTCTTCCAGGAGGTTTCTACAGCCTACTCTGATTGCTTCTTCGACTACCCCGTGCTGCCCCATCCTGAAGCTGTCGCCGTCCTGAGGGGCATCCAGGGCATGGGGTTGAAGCTGGGCTTGATTTCCAACACGGGGATGACCCCCGGTGTCTCCTTCCGACGTTTCCTGGCGCAACACGGGATGCTCCATTACTTTGAGGCTCTCTTTTTCTCCGACGAGGTAGGCATTGCCAAGCCTTCAGAGGAAATATTCGCGAAGACGCTGCAGGCCCTGGGAGCAACCCCGGAACAAACCATTCACGTTGGCGACCATATCTTCAATGACGTGGCGGCAGCCAGGAAATGCGGAATCAAGACCATCTGGGTGGAAGGCTTTTACGAAAGGCCCGACCCAACCGACCCGGCCACAGAGCCGGACGAGAGTGTAAAAGACCTGGGCGATGTGCTGGCCGCGGTCCGGCAGCTGGCATTCGATGAGTCCAAATAGCCCGGCATAGAGTCGCCCCACAATCGCACGTCCATGGTCAGGACTTGAACTGGAATTTGGGCACTCCTTGAATCCTTCAAAGCGGCCAGAATGGTCTTTCCCCCGTACCTGACTTAAGCCGTCTGCAAATCGCGACGCCGCAAAGTCCCCAAACCCGCAACCGGATTGGTTGGCCTTGACAACCCCAATACCTTATCCTAATGTGAAAGATGAATCCGATTCCTGGTTCCTCACTTGAAGGTCCCCGCTTCAGCTGCGAACGGCATAGCATGCTGGCAGCAGGGAAAGCGGTTTCTTTGAGGGGCGGAGCCACGGAACGCACCATGGCGGAGTCGGTGGAGCCTGCAATGGCAAGCCTGGACCGTATCTGCGATAGATTACTGAGTCAGCGGTCTCTGATATTGGCGAGCAACCGGGGGCCGGTCGAGCACTACGTGGCCCCCGACGGCCGCGCCGAGGCCCGCCGGGGCAGCGGCGGAATAGTGACGGCCCTGAATTCCCTGGCCCAGGGAGCCCAGTTTACCTGGGTTGCCAGCGCCATGGGCGAAGGCGACCGCCAGGTTGCCGCGGCAGCCCAGTCGTCGCCTTACAAGTCCCCCCTTCCCGGCCACAAGATTGACCTCAAGTACGTTGTTACACCGCGACGGGTTTACCACAAGTACTATAACGTCCTTTGTAATCCCTTGTTGTGGTTCCTCCAGCACTACATGTGGAATCCCCCCTACAATCCCAACGTGGATGCCAGCGTCCACGACGCCTGGCAAGGGGGGTACATTCCCGTAAACCGGGCATTCGCGGATTCGGTCATCGAGCAGGCCCGGCAGGGTGATTCGCCTCCGGTGGTGATGGTCCACGACTACCACCTGTACCTCGTCCCGGAAATGGTCAGGAAAGAGTTCCCCGACGCCCTGATTCAGCATTTTGTGCATATACCCTGGCCTACCCCCCGTTACTGGCAGATGATTCCATCTTTCATTACCAGGCAGATTTGCTCTTCCCTGGTAAGCGCCGACATCGTGGGTTTCCAGACCGCCCAGGACCGCCAGAGCTTCCTGGATACTGTCGAGGAATTCGTTCCGGGCGCCAGGGTTGACCGGGAACAGCACTGCATTCGCAGGGAAGACCTGACCACTTCAGTGCGGCTGTATCCCCTGTCCATCAACGTGTCCGAAGTCCAGCGCATTTCCAACTCGCCCAGGGCGCTGGAACACGAGGACAAACTGATGGAGGCCCGCAGCGGCACCGCCACCATTGTTCGAATTGACCGGGCCGAACCCAACAAGAACGTAGTCAGGGGTTTCCGAGCTTACGAGCTTCTTTTGTCCCGCCACCCGGAATTGCATGGCAAGGTCAACTTCCTTGCCTTCCTGGTACCTTCCCGGACCCACATTCGCCAGTACCAACGGTACATGGAAGAGATTAACCAGGTTGTTGCCAGGATCAACGAGGCCTACGGCAGTGAGGACTGGCAGCCCATTACCACTTACATGGAGAACAACTATACCCAGGCCATCGCCGGAATGAAGCTGTACGACGTCCTCCTGGTAAATTCCATAATGGAAGGTATGAACCTGGTCGCCAAGGAAGGGCCCGTGGTGAATACGCGGGACGGCGTGTTGGTGCTGTCCCAGACCAGCGGGGCCTATGAACAGCTGGCCGACGGAGCGCTGCCCGTGTCACCCACCGACATTGAAGGTACAATGGAAGCTCTCTTCGAAGCGATCAACATGGGACCTGAAGAACGGCGGCGGCGGGCTGCCGTGCTGGCGGAATCAGTGAACCGCGAGGACATCAACCACTGGATATGCCGTCAACTGGAAGACCTGGCCGATCTGGCCGAGCGGTAATCACAGGAGTACTCGATTGATAGACGATCCCTTCTACGGCCAGTTGCCGGACGGCGAACGCCCGGACATTATTCTGTACATCTTTCCCCATCTGCAGGAATTTCTTGCCGTTGACCTGCGCGACGACTATTCGGAAGTCCTCCTGATGAACTCTGAAGAGGTTTTTGACGGGGATTTTCTTCACGGGCTGGAGGCCGAATTCTCGAAAACCCTTCGAGAGGGCAATGTCTATCCCTTCGCCCACATCATCAATTTGCCGCTGCGACTGGAGGAAATAGTCCGCAACGTGGCCATGTCGTCTATCCTGGACAAGATGGGCGTTGACACCTTTGACGAAGAAGACCTGCCTTCGGTGGTGGTCTTCATTATCAGCGGGGGAGCCCTGGCAATGCACTCCGACAGGCTGGTCAACAGTTTACGAGACTTGCTGGAAACCTACCCCGGCGGATCCGACATTTCCCGGTGGGAGGCGGTAATTTCCCGCCTTGTCACCGAGGAGAACAAGGTTCTGCAGGAATTGAGCCACCAGGAATTGACCGAGGCGCTGCGCGACGACTCTCCCGATTATTTCACCCTCTGGGAAAACCGGAACTAGTAGCCCGAAACAATTGGATTGATGGGTCAGGGCAAATCCGTCGTTCCCGCGCAGGGAGACCTTTGCATAACTACCCGGCAGGGGCGAC
>VXOH01000113.1 GCA_009840135.1 Chloroflexota bacterium
CTTTGCTCCGCCCACCTACAGTTCAATATACAAGGATGGGGGTGATAGCTTGCCAAAGACCATTTCCCCCTCACCCTAACCCTCTCCCACCAGGGGAGAGGGGACTTATTCAGACCTTCCTTAGGTGGGAAATGGGGGAGGGAGGCTTGGGTCAACCCCTTCTAGACGGGGAACGAACTAACCCCCGCCCTCTTCGGTGAGAGGGCGGGGGCGTTTTGCCTCGTTGTTGCCCCGTCCCTTGGGACAGGACATGGGGTGAGGAAGTCTCAGCGGGTCAGGTCAGGTGCAGGCGGCTACGGCGTTGCGGACTTCTGCGTAGTCGGGCTCGTTGACCGGGGCGGGGGCGTCCCAGCGGTAGCGGACGACGCCCTGGCCGTCCACGACAAACACGGCGCGGTTGGCGGCGACGTAGCCCTCCATGCCGGCCAGGTTGGGCAGGGCGACGCCGTAGGCATTGACGGCCTCGCGGTTAAAGTCGCTGAGGAAGGGATAATTGACGCTGTTGGCGTCGGACCAGGCCTTCTGGGCGAAGGGAGGGTCCACGGTGATGCCGACAACCTGGGCGTTGAGGCCGTTGAGGTCGGCCACCGAGTCGCGGAGGGTGCAGGCCTCGGTGGTGCAGACGCCGGTAAAGGCGCCGGGGAAGAAGGCGAGAACAACGGTCTTGCCGCGAAACTCGCTCAGGGTGCGAACGTTGCGGTCCGTGTCGTACAGGGAAAACTCGGGTGCGGCAGATCCAACTTCTGCGGGCATGGGGGAAACCTCCAAAGTTCAGATGGGGGGATTTTACCACCTTTTTTCTTTGCTCCACGAATAGGCGCGAAGGAGCCCGTGCCGTCATTCCGGATCAAGTCCGGAATCCGCGGCTCCAAACCTTTGACCCCGCCGGATATCGTCCCGCCACGGAAAGACAGGGAGGCGAATAGGCGCGAATGAGCCCGTGCCGTCTCTCCGGACTTGATCCGGAATCCAGGGCTCCGAACCTCTGACCCCCGGAATTCATCCAGTTACGGAAAGAGGGGGGGCGAATAGGCATGAATGAGCATGAATGTTATATTGGGGCCAATAAATCATTGGTGGACATTCGTGTTCATCGGTGGATAGAAAAGAGGAGACACCCATGTTTTTTGATTCCAGACGGTCGGCGGTGCTGGCCCTTAACGGCATGGTGGCCACCAGCCAGCCGCTGGCGGCCCAGGCGGGGCTGCAAACCCTGATACAGGGGGGCAATGCCGTGGATGCCGCCGTGGCTGCCGCCGCCGCCCTGAACGTGGTGGAACCCGAGTCCACCGGCGTGGGCGGCGACATGTTCGCCCTAATCTGGCACGACAGGGAGAAAAAGGTCCACGCCCTGAACGGCTCGGGGCGGGCCCCGGCGGCGGCTTCCATTGACCAGTTGCGGGCAGTGGGCCACCGGCAGATGCCCCACGAGGGGGTGTTTTCCGTTTCCGTCCCCGGCACGGTCCACGGGTGGGAAACGATAATCCGGGAGCACGGTACCATGCCTTTGGCCGAGGCATTGAAACCGGCCATCCGCTACGCCGAGGAGGGTTTCCCCGTCTCCGACTACATCGCCTACCAGTGGTCCGGGCAGGGCCCCCGCCTTTCGGCGCACCCCTCGGGCCAGGAGATGCTGCTGGACGGACGCCCCCCTCGCCAGGGGGAGGTGATAAAGCTGCCCACGTTGGCGAAAACCCTGCGGGCGGTGGCCGAGGGAGGCTCCGAGGCCTTTTACCACGGCCCCATCGCCGACAAAATAGCGCGATACGTTCAGGATCTGGGCGGTTGGATAACCACCGAAGACCTGGCGGCCCACACGTCGGACTGGGACGAAGCCATCTCCACTGACTACCGGGGCGTCACCTGCTGGGAGTGCCCGCCCAACGGCCAGGGCATTGCGGCCCTGGAGGCGTTGAACATCGTGGAGGGCTTTGATATTGCCTCCATGCCGCCCCAGGGAGTCAACCGCTACCACCATCTGATTGAGGCCATGCGGCTGGCCTTTGCCGACGCCTACCGTTACGTGGCCGACCCGCGTATGTCTGACGTGCCGGCTACGGAGCTGCTGTCCAAGGACTACGCCAGCCGCCGGCGGGACCTGATAGACCCGGAGCGGGCCATGCGGTCCGCGCCCCACGGCTCCATCAATGGCGATATAACGGCCATGGGTGGCGGCGGCGGCGACACTGTGTACGTGAGCGTGGTGGACGGCCAGGGTAACGCCTGTTCCTTCATCAACAGCGTGTACATCAACTTCGGCAGCGGGCTGGTGGTGCCCGATACGGGGATTGTGCTGCAGAACCGGGCAGCCCTGTTTTCGCTGGAGCCCGACCATCCCAACGCGCTGGCCGGGGGCAAGCGTCCCTACCACACCATCATTCCCGCCATGGCCACCAGGGGCGGGGAATTGTACCTGTGTTACGGGGTTATGGGCGGGTTCATGCAGCCCCAGGGGCACCTGCAGGTAATGACCAACATGGTTGACTACGGCATGGACCCCCAGGCGGCGCTGAATGCCCTGCGCTTCCAGGTAATCGGGGACACGGTGCTGATAGAAGAGGAGCTGCCCCCCGAGGTGATTGGGGGGTTGCAGTCCATGGGCCACCAGCTTCAGATGATCCGCGGCCACGCCCGGGTGGGTATGGGCGGCGGCCAGGTAATCCAGCGCAACCCGGAAACGGGAGTGCTATGGGCCGGCTCGGAACCAAGGAAGGACGGCTGCGCGGTGGGGTATTAGGGAAAGTCTGAGTTAGTTCCCTCTCCCCTGGTGGGAGAGGGTTAGGGTGAGGGGGATTGGTCAATTTTAACCTGTCACCCCCATCCTATCCTTCCCTCATCAAGGGCTGGCAGGGCTATGTATTGGGCCATACCAAAGGAGAATTACCCGATGAAATGTCATCCCGATAAAATGTCATCCTGAGCGCAGCGAAGGATCTAAAATCGCAGGGAATAAAGGTATTGCCCTTCTGAAAGTCGTCTCAAGGGAACCATTTTAGATTCTTCACTCCGTTCAGAATTGTATGTGTTAGCTAATTCGATGACAAAAGTTGCAGTGTTTCCAGGGGTG
>VXOH01000070.1:0-16179 GCA_009840135.1 Chloroflexota bacterium
GTGAGCTTGTCGAACCACATCAGCGGCGGCCCTTAGACAAGCTCATGGTTAGCGGGCTTTTGGTGACATTCCTAGCTTGAATGGGTACTAATCGGCTGCTTTAGACAGGAATTGACTGAATTCCAGGGGTTTCTTCAATGGGAAGAACCGACGTTCAAGCCAAAATTATCGGCGAAATCGAAAGCCGCGAGTATACCTTTCTGGTGGATACTGGAGCTACTCACGTGGCGCTGCCCTTAGAAGAAATCGAAGCCCTTGGACTTCGGCCAGCGCTGGGCAAACTCCGTATGCGGAGCGCCACCGGCATCGTGGAACTGGAGACCTATCACTTCGACGGCGAGTTGCTCGGAAGATGGTTCGGCGGCATTCTCGTACCGGCATCGACACCATTGATTGGATACGAAGCCCTGGAAAATATGCAGTTCAGGGTTAATGCTGTAAGCCAGCAGATTGAACCGGTGCCGGATGACGTAATCCACCCACCCTTTCTTCTCTAGCCTGATCAATACTTTGGGGGAGCAGCGGGATAGCAATTCCCCGACTTTGGAGGCCTCTTTGGAACTGCTCCGCAGCCTTATTTTCGTTCCCGGCAATCGGCCCAACATGCTGGAGCGAGCCCTGGAATTCCAAGCCGACATCATCATGGTGGACCTGGAGGACTCGGTGCCGCCTGCCGAAAAAGTCGCCGCCCGCGACGTCGCCGCCGAATGGGCGCCGAAGCTCCGGCAAGCGGGGCAAAGGGTAATGGTACGGTGCAACGCCCTCGACACCGGCTTGACGCAGGCTGAACTGGCCGCCGTAATATCGCCAAGCCTCTACGGTTTCAGCGTGGGAAAGACGGAGTCGGCCTGGGACTTACAGCAGATAGACCGGATTGCTTCGAACCTGGAGAAGAGGGAGGGCTTGGAAGAAGGCAGGTTGAAGCTCATCCCCTGGATTGAAAGCGCCCGCGCCATGGTAAACATCAACGACATGGCGTCGGCTTCAGACCGAACCATCGCCCTGGCCTTTGGCGCCGAGGATTTTACCAACGACATGGGCATTCAAAGGACTGACGAGGGGGCTGAGGTTTACCATTCTCGCTGTGCGGTGGCCATCGCGGCCCGGGCCCCCGGCCTGGCGGCCCTGGACAGCCCATACGTAGCCTTTCGCAATCCCGAGGGTTTGAAGCAGGATGCCGCCACGGCACGCCGAATGGGATACACCGGGAAATTTGCCATCCATCCGGCCCAGGTGGAGACAATCAACGAGCTTTTCAGTCCACTGCCCGAGGATGTGGCCTACGCCCGCCGGGTGATGGAAGCCTGGCACGAGGCTGAGGCCGGCGGGCGTGGCTCCCTGGCCCTGGACGGCAATATGGTGGACGTGCCGGTGGTGAAGCGAGCGCAGAATCTCCTGGCCCTGGTGGATGAGATTGATCGGCAACTGGCGGCCCGTGGCAGGGGATAAGTCTCGGGCCAGGACAGTACAACCGGCGCCGCCATTCGTAAAAGCACATTCTTCGGCGCCGCCGTTCGACCGGAGTGAAAGAGTTCCATGCCAGGCGACAGGATTATTCTCCAGGGAATGAGATTCTACGGCTTCCACGGGGTAAACCCCGAGGAAAATGTGCAGGGTCAAAGCTACGTGGTGGACCTTGAGGCCGAGGTGGACTTGGCATGGCCCGGCCGTACGGACAGTGTTGATGACACCGTCAGCTACAGCCATTTATACCGGGCGGTCAAGGCCATCATGGAGGGCGAGCCCCGAAGTCTGCTGGAGCGCCTGGCTCAGGACACCGCCGACCGGCTCCTTGCGGACTTTCCGCTGGAGGCAGTAACGGTTACCGTCAAGAAGCCCAACCCGCCCATAAAGGGTTCGTTCATAGACCATGCCGCCGTAATAATACACCGACGCCGGGCCGACAGTTAAAGGCCCACTCAGCCATTTCCCACCGCCGAAAAGGGGACACTAGATGCAGAACCGCGACACCGACGCCGCCCTGGGTTACCACGAGTCAACCAAGCTGGCCTACATTAACCTGTCCAACAAACCACCCCTTTACAAGAGCTACACCGGCCTCCCCACCATCGCTCTTCCCACCGAGTTTCCTTCTCCTGAGATGCCGGCCCTAGAGGCCATTGGAGCTTATGAAACCGGTGGCGGCCCCCCACCTTCCCTGCAGTCGCTGGCACAGCTCCTGTACTACTGCGCGGGAGTTACGAGGACGGGGCACTTCAGGCTGGCCGGAGAGGTCCATTTTCGGGCGGCAGCATCCGCAGGTGGCCTCTACCCCGTCGAGACTTACGTGGTATGCGGCGATTTGGAAGGACTTCAAGCCGGGGTGTATCACTTCGGACCCGACACCTTCCAATTAACCGAACTACGCCGCGGCGACTACCGGGCATGGCTGGCGGCAGCGGCCGGACGGGAGCCCGGAATCGCCGAGGCCCCTTTTACGGTAGTCCTGACTACGGTCTTCTGGCGAAGCTCCTGGAAGTACCGGACCCGGGGCTACCGGTATTGTTTCTGGGACAACGGGACAGTTGCGGCAAACCTGCTGGGAACTGCGTCCGCCGCCGGACAGTCCACTCGCCTGGTCAATGCCTTCGTTGACGGGCAGGTGGACGAATTGCTGGGAATAGACGGGCAGGGCGAGGCCTCCACGTGCCTCATAGCCGTGGGAGAGGGAGCGGCGCCGCATAACTCTTCCGAGTCCGGTGCGCCGTTGGGCAAAGTTGGCGGCGCCTCCACCATTACGGCGCCAGGCGAAATAGACTACCCCGAAATTCGAGAGACCCACCAGGCCACCCTGCTGGCGACGTCTTCCGAAGTAGAAGATAGCAAGGGCAGCCTGGCACATCGCGCCGAACCACCGGACGCCCCTTTCTTTTCCCTGGATGACCCCAGTTCCCTACCTCTTCAGTCCACGGCCCTGGGCGCGACAATCAGGGAAAGGGGTTCAACCCGGAGGTTTGAGCATACTCCAATCCGGCTGGAGCAACTGGCGGCCATGCTGGAAAACGCAACAAAGGGTATTCAGTCGGATTTCCTGGGTGGGGCCAGAGAAAGCCTGCAAGACCTCTATCTCATAGCCAACGCGGTTGACGGCCTGCCGTCCGGTTCATATTGCTATTCACCTCATCGTAACGGTCTCTTTCAGTTGAAGGAGGGAGACTTCAGGCAAGAGGCGGGTCACCTGGGCTTTGAGCAGGCGCTTCCCCACGATGCCTCCGCGGTGGTATTCCTGATGGCTGACCTGGGGAGAATCCTGGAGCGGTTTGGCAACCGGGGATACCGGGCTGCCCAGCTGGAAGCCGGCATCGTGGGCGGGAAGCTCTACCTGGGGGCCCACTCCCTGGGGCTGGGAGCAACGGGACTAACCTTCTACGACGATGAGGTAACGGAGTTCTTCTCGCCCCACGCGGCGGGCAAGAGCGCCATGTTCGTCGTGCCGCTGGGAGTCACCGCCAGCGTCAACCGGGTCAGGCCTTTCCGTTCCCGCATCGCCATGAGTCTGGACGCCCAGTCCCGGGGCGCCAGGAAGGGATAAGGCGCCCCTTACGGCAGGAAATATTGGCGCCGGGCACGGGTAGGTCAGCAGTTCAAGTTGACACTTAAAAGGGCCGTAGTATATATTCCTGACATTCTGGCCCTGCCCACACCCCATTGGGTCGGTTTTCTTATTTGGCCAGATAGGGGCTTGCCATTTACTGAAGCCCTGTTTTGGCGAAATTCGCGGTTAGTCTTTCCCAGGGTATTGCGTATCTTTCAAGGGTATCTCCGGCGGGACCGGTGATCCGGCATACAGGGGAGTGTCCGGAATTGTGGCCCTCTTGGGCGCCCATTCGAGGAATTGTTTGCCATGAGTGTTGATACCAGCAACGTTATCCTGGAAGTGGAGGATCTCCACACCTACTTCTTCAACCGGGGATCAACGGTCAAAGCCGTGGACGGTGTCAGTTTCTTCCTCCGCCAGGGCGAGACGCTGGGAATTGTGGGCGAATCGGGATGCGGCAAGACCATGACCGCGTTGTCGCTGCTGCGCCTGGTGCCACAACCGGCTGGAAAGATTGTGAGCGGAGCAATCCGCCTCAATGGAGACGACCTCCTGCAAAAGAGCGACGACGAGATGCGTCAGATACGAGGACGGCAAATCTCGATGATCCTGCAGGACCCCCAAACCTCTCTTAACCCGGTCTTCACCATTGGAAACCAGCTGATGGAAGCCCTGGGGATGGCCCGGAAAGAAGCCCGAAAGAACATGCTGACCCGCGCAGTGGACGCGCTAAGGAACGTAAACGTAGCGGCCCCGGAGAGGCGGCTGGAAGACTTTCCCCACCAGATGAGCGGCGGTATGAAGCAGAGGGTGGTGGGCGCCATCGCCCTTTCCTGTGAGCCCGGCGTGATCATCGCCGACGAGCCCACCACGGCGCTGGACGTGACTATCCAGCTCCAGTACCTGAGGCTGTTGAAAGACATTCAGGCCGAGACCGGGCTGGCGGTCATCTTCATCACCCACGACTTTGGTGTGGTAGCTCGAATGTGCGACCGGGTGGCCGTGATGTACGCCGGACGGGTAGTGGAAAACGGGCCGGTACGCGAGATCTTCAATGAACCCTCCCATCCCTACACCAGGGCCCTGATAGATTCGGTGCCAAAACTGGAGGAGCGGACGGAGCGGCTCTATTCCATCGAAGGGCAACCGCCCCTGTTGTCAAACCTGCCGGAAGGATGCCGATTCGCTGACCGGTGCGAATTTGTTCGAGACCGATGCCTGGCCGAGTACCCGAATTCCTACACCGTTAGCGAAGGCCACACGGCAGACTGCTGGAGGATGGACGAATCATGGTAACAAATGCGGGAGAGGCTCCCCTGATTGAGGTCAACGGGCTGAAGAAATACTTTCCCGTGACCAAAGGCCTGATTCTGATGAAGACCATCGGGTACGTTCAGGCCGTGGACAGCATCAGTTTTTCCATAAGACAGGGAGAAACCCTGGGCCTGGTCGGAGAGTCCGGCTGCGGTAAGACCACCACCAGCAAGCTTCTGCTCCGGCTGGAAACGCCCACCGAAGGCGAAATCCTGCTGGACGGTAAAGACATTCAGAACTTCCGCGGTTCCGAACTTCAGGACTACAGGACCACGGTGCAGGCAGTGTTCCAGGACCCCTGGTCATCCCTGAGCCCGCGAATGCGGGTCAGGGACATAGTGGCAGAGCCCTTGGTGGTAAACCGCCAGGTGAGCCATCAGGAACGGGATGAACGGGTTGCCGAGGTGATGTCCCAGGTGGGACTGCACTCCCAGCAAGCCAACAACTACCCCCACGAATTCAGCGGCGGGCAGCGACAAAGAATCGCGGTGGCCAGCGCCCTGGCTTCATACCCCAAGATGATTGTGCTGGATGAGCCCGTTTCGGCCCTCGACGTGTCCATCCGCGCCCAGATAATGAACCTGCTGGTTGACCTGCAGGCCGAATACAACGTCAGCTACCTGCTCATTGCCCATAACCTGGCCACGGTCCGTTACATGGCCCACCAGACGGCGGTGATGTATCTCGGCCAGATAGTGGAGTATTCCGAGACCGAGGAACTGTACCAGAACCCGCTGCATCCCTATACCAAGGCCCTGTTCTCTGCGGCCCTGCCGTCCCATCCGGACCTGGTCAGGGAAGAAATCGTGCTGACGGGGGAAGTACCGTCACCGATCAACCCGCCATCCGGCTGCCGGTTCCATCCCAGGTGTCCCTTCGCCATGGACAAATGCTCCGTTGACGCCCCTGAAGACAAGGAAGTGGCTCCGGGGCACCGGGTTTCCTGTCACCTGTACTGAGGGGACCGGTGAGTCCCATTTAGGCGCCGGAAACGTAAGGGCCAGGAAAATTCCTGGCCCTTAATCATTTGATGGTTGCGAAGAAGTAACCCTTAGAAACTATCTCAAAATCGGTGCTGCTTGTCCCAATGGGCCTCCTTCCTACCTGTTGACCCTAACCCTAACCCTCTCCCAGAGGGAGAGGGGACATTTGAGATAGTTTCTTATTCGTCCCACTCGGAATCTGATTCTCCTACCCCGACATAATCAATGACCGCCCCGTCTTCCTCATCGTCCAGGTCACTGTCTTCCAGGTATTTGAGCAGGTCCTGGCGCAGGTTTGGCCTGCTGTCGCCCCTGCTGTTGGTGGGGAAGGAGGCAATGTTGTGCAGGCTGGGGTGGCGATATGTCTCCCTGATAATTATGGTGATTCCCCAGTCGCTAATGCCCACAACGGCCGCTTCGTACATGTTGCCGCCGGCAATCAGGCGGGAGAGACGTCCGGAAAGTCTCGACTCCACGCGACCTATGAATTCTTCCTCCCGGGCGTAAACCAGTATCGAGTTATTCTTTACCTCCAGGCTGACGGGTTCCCCCGGAGCCACATTGGTAACCGGCCCGGCGCCTGCCGGCCGCTGCAGCACCGTAGTGCCCGACTTTCCGCTCTCCGCTATGAACAGCCGGGGAGTGCTGGCCGCCCTGTTGGCCGGCCGGCCGTTGGCGGGAGCGCTTTCCATTTGTTCCAGACGGGCGAGATTCTTCCTGGCTATCGTGTTGTACGGGGCCTTTTCCACCACGGTGGAGAGGACCTGCCGAGCCTTTTCGTATTCGCTCTGCTCCATTAGAGCCTTTCCCAGGCGGTTCATTGCTTCAACATCATCGGGATACAGGGCGAGTATTGCCTGGTTGACCTCGGCCGCTCTCTCCCATTCTCCCTTGAGGGCCCGGTTTATTGCCTCCTTGCCCCAATCTCGTCTCAGCCTGTCCTTGTCAGAGGTTCTTGTCGTTTCCATATCTGCAGTCTCCGAATATGAAGAAAATAGTGCTTTTGATTACTTCCGCGCCTGGCCCCGGGGCCGCTTTCTACTTAACCCTCATGTAGTAGTTACACCACCGGACAGTTTTGGGTCAAGGACAATTTTGGTCAAAAGTTGAACAATTTACCAATTTCTTATCCCTTCCCAATTTGCCAGGACGCTCCGGTGAGCATTCAGCATCGAGAACGCACAATAGAGTAACGGTTCAGCATTACCTGAACATTACGAAAAAGGACCATTTATGGGCTTTGAGTAGCTTTTTTACGTGGAAGTATAACGGTATTCCAAAATCTGAGGGGTGAATGCGACGGTCATCGAAGATACCAGGGGTTGTTTCTCGATTTACGGGGCTAAGTCCGGGTCTTGAGCCGGGAACGAACCCTTAACACGTCCCGGACCATGCGGAAAGAATCCCGGACCGGCCGGACTTTGCTGCCTTCCCGGTAATGCCAGTCAATGGCAATCTCCCGTATATCCAGCCCGAGAACCCTGGCAAGGCAGAGAATTTCCACATCAAAGGCGAAACCCTCCAGGACCTGGGTTTCAAAGAGCGGGGCGGTGGTTTCGGCCTTGAACAGCTTGAACCCGCATTGGGTATCGCGAATACCCGGCACCGCCAGGACCCTGATTATCAGGTTGAAGACCCGGCCCATTAAGTGCCGACGGGCGGGTTCCCCGATGCGCCTGGAATCCGGCAGTTCCCTGGACCCCAGGACTATGTCCGGACTGTCGCCGGCCTGGGCCACGAAGCGGTCTATCTGCTCCACGGGCATGGACAAGTCGGCATCGCACAGAAATCTGTACTCCCCCCTGGCCGCAAGCATGCCCTGCTGGACCGCCCAGCCCTTTCCTCGATGGTCCAGCCGGACCAATCTGATCAGGCCGTTGGAGGACGCCCAATCGGAAACTATATTGGCCGTGGCATCCATGCTGCCATCGTCGGCAACTATGATCTCCCAGGAATACTCCTGGCGGCCCAGGTAAGTACTCAGTTGCTCCAGCGTAAGAGCAATTCGGGACTCTTCGTTATAGGCGGGAACTACTACGGAAAGGAAAAGCTGGCCCAAGGGACCTCCGTATCGCCGCGGGGCAAGCTCTTCAGCCCTCTTCGGCCAACTGGAAGCCGTCGTGCAGCAAGCGGACCGCCTCGGAAACCTGCTCCTCCCTGATTATGCAGGATATGCGAATTTCCGATGTGGTGATCATGTCAATGTTGATGTTGCCATCAGCCAGAATTCGAAACATTCTTGAAGCGTAACCCGGGGTGTTCTGCATACCGGACCCCACCACGTGAACGGAAGCCAGCGTGGAGTCGCTGACCACTTCGGTGCCTCCCAGGTCGGGCAGAATGGCGTTGACCAGGTCAACGGCCTGGGACAGGTCGCTCCTCGTGACGGTAAAGCTTATGTCCGTGGTGCGCTCGGCGCTGGTATTCTGCACGATGGTATCCACGTTTATGCCGCGAGTCGCCAGGGGTTCAAAGAGGGCGGCCGCAATGCCCGGACGGTCCGGCAGGGAACGCACGGTGATTTTGGCTACGTTGGACTGGTAGGCAATGCCCGTGGCCTTTACCCGATTCTCTAGCTCTCTCACTTTCTCAACCCGGTGAATCAACGTTCCTGGAACTTCTGTGAAACTGGATGCGACGTATATGGGCACCCCGTTTACCGCTCCCAGTTCGATGGAGCGAGGATGCATTTTCGCGCCGTAACTGGCCAGTTCCAGCATCTCTTCATAGTCTATTTCCGGCAGTTTCCTGGCGTCCGGGACAATGCGCGGGTCTGCGGTGTAGATGCCGTCCACGTCGGTGTAAATATCGCAACGGTCCGCGCCCAGGGCGGCGGCCAGGGCAACAGCGGTGGTGTCGGACCCTCCCCGGCCCAGGGTGGTAATGTCCAGGTCATCGGTAATCCCCTGAAAGCCGGCTACGATTACCACCTTTCCCTCGGCCAGTTCACTTTCCACCCTGTCCGGCTCAATGCTGAAAATGCGCGCCCTGCCATACATATCGTCGGTGCGAATACCGGCCTGGAAGCCGCTCAGGGTAATGGCATCATATCCAAGATTGCGCAGGGCCATGGTCAGCAGGGTGCAGGATACCAGCTCTCCGGTTGAAAGCAGAAGGTCCAGTTCCCGGGGGTCCGGTTCTTTTGAAACCGTGTGAGCCAAATCAATGAGCTCGTCGGTGGTATCTCCCATGGCAGATGCCACCGCAACGATGCTCCGGCCGGTGTCTTTCACCTTGCCGATTCGCCTCGCCACTCCGGAAATTTTTCCGGCGTCCGCCACGGAACTGCCCCCGTATTTATGCACCACCAGGCTCAAGGTTCAAGCTTCTCCAAAAGAAACTATCTCAAAACCGGCGCTGGTTGTCCCAACGGGCTCTCCATCCTACCTGTTCGCCCTCACCCTAACCCTCTCCCAGAGGGAGAGGGGATTCTTGAGATAGTTTCTAAGTCTTTCCAGCGTTAGCTACACACATCAATGGCGTTGCGACCAATTCTAACCGACACTGGGAACTTCACTCATTACGTGGGCCCCCCGGGTCGCGGGCCTGGTAACCTCCAATTTGGCCGGGACCCCCGTCAAACGGGCGGCTTCGAACATTTCGTAGGCAATGGTCATCTCGCGGCCCTTGGCCAGGGCCAACACCGTGGAGCCGCTTCCCGACAGAAAAACTCCCAGCGCCCCCGCATCCCGGGCAGCGGCGAAGATCACCTTGATGGCGGGGAAAAGGGGCTGACGATAGGGTTGGTGCAGCCTGTCGCGGGTTGCCTCGTCCAGGTATTCGGGCCTGTCCAGGGCCATGCCGGCCACCAGGAGAGCGACCCTCCCCATGTTGAAGACGGCATCGGGTACAGTTACCTGGCTGGGCAGCACCGCGCGGGCGTCTGCCGTGGCTATGCGCGTTTCCGGGATCAGCAACACGGCCCGCATATCGTCCGGAACCGGAATAGGGGCTGTATGCAGCTGGGGGCCGTCGGATACAACCAGTTGAAGCCCGCCCATTACCGCCGCAGCCACATTGTCCGGATGGCCTTCCACGGTGGCTGCCATTTCCAGCAGTTCCCGCGGGGAATAAGGGTCGCCGCAAATGGCGTTGGCGGCCACCAGCCCCCCGGCTATGGCCGCAGCGCTGCTGCCCATGCCACGGCTGAGGGGAATGACGTTGTGGCAACGCAACCGAAGAGGCGGCATATCCCGGCCTGCTTCGTCGAAGAGGAACTGCATCGCGCGATAGGTGAGGTTGCCGGAGTCGGTGGCCAGCTCATCTCCGCCTTCCCCAATAACCTCCACCAGGGGACTGCCGCCAGTTGCGGATGCGACCGGATAAACCTCCAGGCGATTCCAGATATCCAGCGCCATCCCGAGGCAATCAAAGCCAGGACCCAGATTGGCAGTGGTGGCCGGGGCCGCAACTGCCAGAGGCTGAAATTCACTCATCTGCTCTTGCCGACGACCCAGGCAGCGGAAGTTGAGGTTTCTGCAAGTAACCCAATCGCTGCCGTGTAGTACGTCCGGTTATTGCTTTCCGCTGAGAAAATTGCCAGCGAACAGCAACAACGAATTATATGTGGGCAGCGGAATTTAGGCAATTGGATGACTTACAGAGATGCTGGAGAAACCAGGGTCTGTCGTCAGACTCATCCGTCATTTCGTTCCTGAGAATCCTCTGAATCTGTCCCCTCCCCCTTGATGGGGGAAGGTTAGGATGGGGTTAGATAGCTTGCGAACAACCATTTCCTTGTGCAACCGGGGAGATGGGCCTTTTTCAGACCTTCCCGGAAAGAATCCAGTGGTTTTCAATGGGTAAGTCGAAGGTGAGCGGTGCCGGCTTTGGATTCCTGCTTTCGCCGGAAAGACCATAGGAGAGATTTCACGAAGGCCCACGGTGGACTAAGGCTTCAGTGCGAGGGCCATTTGGCCTTCCAGGCTTGGGAGCCTTCAAAGGCGCAGGATCAGGGTCAGGGACAGTCACATTTTGCCGTGGAGGTTGCGGCGGCTAGAAGCCCAGCACTCTTTCAAAGACGTATCGACCCAGGTCCCGGTTGTCGGTGAAGTCGAATCCTTCAAAATCCCCACCGTAGCCAATAATGGGAACTCTTTGCTCGTGCAGGGAACCGTGGGAGCGGAGTTTCTCGGGCATGCACACTTCATCGGGATTGCCGAACACAACATCCCGGGCGCCCAGGGCCACCAGGTCGCCAATTCTGTTGGGCATCAGCCCGAAAAGGAGCAGGGCCTCATCCCGGGAAACCACCCGGTCCACGCCATCAATGCCCCGAAGGATTTCCAGGGCGGCAGCCAGGGTGTGCCGGTCTCGCTCCAGCAAATAGATGTAAATGCACCCGCCCAGGTTGGAATGGTGAACGGTATAGCGGTCCTTGACTATGGGCACGGCCCGGGAGACTATCCCGTTCTTCAGCAAGTGTTCGGGCAGGTTTAACATCCTCGTCTTGGCGGACATGCCGTGGTCGGCGGTTATCAGAATCTCACAATCAACCCCTTCCATCAGGCGTCCAATAGCGTTGTCCAGCAACTCCAGGTGCAAGGCGGATTCCGGGTCTTCCGGAGCGAAGGCATGCATGGGGTAATCGGTAGTCGCGAGGTAGGCAATGTCAAAGGAGCAGCGGGAGAGAACGCAACGGGCGGCGTCAACTATCCAGCGGTTGACTTCGAGGGAGTACATTGGCGGTGGCGCTCCTATTGCATTCACTAGCCAAGGGGGAGGACATTCTGCGGAAATGCTCACGAAGGTCTCGTGTCCGAGAAGGTTTCGGAGTTTTTCCTTGGCCGTAACCAAAAGCGAGCGGCGTCCCAGTGCAGCCGCCCTCTCAAAAATGGTCTCAGACTCAATGAACTGGCCGGAATCCATGTACGATTCGGTTTTCCTGTCGCGGTCAAGCCAGTAGTTGGAGGTGATGCCGTGGATGCTGGGATACTGGGCCGTGAGCAGGGAGGCGTTGTTGACATTGGTTACGGTGGGAACCATCGCAGTTCCTTCCGTCATAAATCCCAGGGTTGCCAGCTCTTGAAGCGTGGGAGTAGGGCAAGCCCTTAGATACTCCGGGTCCAAACCATCAACCATCATCAGTATTGTCGTTTTGGACATGCGCTTTGCCCCCACTCAGTTAAACGACCGCCAGGTGAACGGCCTACATGAAAACAGAAGCCCGGCCGCAGCCGGCTTCAGCCAACAAAAAAAAGAGACGAGCTATGACGGCGTGCGGCCAGTCATACCGCCGACGGCGGATGGGACGGCGGATTCGCCTGCCTGATAGCCTGCTTGATAGAAATGAACGCAGGTTTCTTGGGAGAATTGCCATTCGGCGGGATTCGGCCTGACTCGAAAGGTTGAGGGTACTTGCTGGCTGAGGGAACCTTGTCGCTCCTGCTCGGCCAGCCGCCCATTCAGGGTGAACAACCTGATCAGCCTGGGCTCAATCGGCAGGCGAAATGGATCGCCCGCTTGCCGGACTGAATCCAATGCTATGCATGCATTGACACAGCTCTGGGGAAGATATGATCTCAAAAATGTAAGGCCTGGTTTGCTGGGACTCAGTGTTTCCATTGCAGGCAGTTAAACGTCCGCTCTTAAGGTATAAATTATTATTTCATTGGCATTTAAGCCAAATCAATAATGAGGTTCCTCAATTGGGCCATCACACGCAATAATCTGCCCCCAGGAATCGCACAGCGATTTTTTCTGGCCAATCCAGGCTATCAATTGCTGGCAAATTACATTCTCAATGGGGGGTACCGATTCATTGCGGCGGGCGCTGCCGGCCACAGATTGGAGTTACCCTACCGGAGGTGCCGGCACAGGTCGAGAGGCCGGGGTAAAGAGAACGTAAAAGGTGGGGAGAAAAACGTAAAGGAAAGTTACTCTACGGTAACTGACTTGGCCAGGTTGCGCGGCTGGTCAACGTCGCAGCCCCGGTCAAGGGCTATGTAATAGGCCAGCAGCTGAAGGGGTATGGCCGCCAAGAGAGGGTTCAAGTGGTCGGGGGCGGGAGGAATGAACAGGACTTCATCAACCTCGTTGACCAGTTCGTTATCGCCTTCCGTCAAAATCGCCAATACCTTACCGCGGCGGGCCATCACTTCCTTAATGTTGCCCACCATCTTGTCATAGAGGCGGTCCCTGGGCGCCAGCGCCAGCGTAGCCATATTCCGGTCAATCAGGGCTATGGGGCCGTGCTTCATTTCGCCGGCGGGATAGCCCTCGGCGTGGATATAGCTCACCTCTTTGAGCTTAAGGGCTCCCTCCTGGGCGATGGCGGAATTGATCCCCCGCCCCAGGTATAGAAAGCCGTTGTAGCCGCTGAACTTCTGGGCCAGCTTGCGATATTCGGACACATCGGCCAGCATTTCTCCGATCAGCCGGGGACACCTGGCCAGGTCGGTTATCAACTGCAGCCGCTCCTGGGAGTTCAACATTCCCCTGGCCTGCCCCAGGTAAATTGCCAGGAGCAGGAGTACGGTCAACGAAGCGGTGAAGGTCTTGGTGCTGGCAACACCAATCTCCATGCCGGACCCCATGAGCAGCACCCCGTCAGCCAGCCGGGCGGCCTGGCTTTCTTCGGCGTTGCATATTGCCACCAGCCTGGCTCCGCATTCCCCGGCGTTCTGCATCGCCGCAATTGTGTCTGCGGTCTCCCCCGACTGAGTGATGGCCACTACCAGGGTTTCCGAGTCGAGAAAGGGTTCCCGGTACCGGTACTCCGAGGAGCTCTCCACCTCGGCGGGCAGGCCGGCGAACTGTTCGACCAGGTAGCGACCCACCTGGGCCGCGTTCAAGCTGGTGCCGCAACCGGTCAGTACGACCCGCCGGAATGCGGATATCTGCTCATCAGTAAAGGGAAAGTCCGGAAACTCTACTCTTCCCCCGTCGAAGTTAACCCTTCCCCTCAGGGCACTGGCCACAACCTGGGGCTGTTCCATGACCTCTTTCAGCATGAAGTGGCGGTACCCGCCCCGATCTACCAAAGCATCCTGGGGGAATACAGTCCGCATTTCCTTGGCCAGTTCCTGCCCGTCCAGGTCAAAGAACTGCACACCCTGGCGGGAAACCTGGGCCATCTCTCCGGATTCCAGGTAACCAACCGGGCCCGGCCGCTGGCGCAGAATGGGCAGCGCGGCGGGCAGGTCGCTGCCGATGATTCCCTGCCCATCCCGGTGCGCCACCACAATGCCGCCGGCATGCCCAACCCTCAAGGCGCACAGCCTGTCCGGTTCGTCCTGGCAAACTGCCGCGATGGCCTGGGACCCCTCGACACAGCGTCCCATGCGGCGAAAAGCCTCCGCGAATTCCAGCCCGTCACCCATTCCTTCTTCAATCAGGTGGGCTATTACCTCGGTATCGGTTTCCGAGGAAAATATGTGGCCGCGCTTCTGCAGGTCCTGCTTGAGGTCCAGGTAGTTCTCGACGATACCGTTGTGGACCACCGCTATATGGCGGTGGCAGCCGGTGTGGGGATGGGCGTTGGCGTCCGTTGGGGGCCCGTGGGTCGCCCAGCGGGTGTGGCCCAGGCCTATCGTTCCATCCGGGTAGTCGGCCTCGTCTCCCTGGGTCAGGCCGTCAACCTTGCCCACCGTCTTTCGGAGGCGCAGGTTTCCGAGACGGTCCAGCACGGCGATGCCGGCGCTGTCGTACCCCCGGTACTCCAGGCGCTGCAGCCCCTCCAGTACAATGGGCCAGGCCGGCTGGCTGCCGACGTATCCTACTATGCCGCACATTCGGGCACCCGGGGTAGCTTCAGATTGTCATCAAACAGCAACATGACGGGCCTGCTGAAGATTCTGCTGAACCGGATGGACAGTTACCGGTTTCGGGATGAAACCGGCACATCAGATCCACGGTCATATCGAATCAGTTGCCAATTCTGTTGCATTCTAACAGATTGGGACAGAATGACTCCTACGATTGCGAAAAAACTAAGGGGTAAGCGCCAGAGAAGAGAATAAGGGCAAAACAAGCGGGAAGGGAAATGGGATTCAGGGGGTCCCACTACTCAGTCAAGCTTGTAATGACAGGGAAAGACCCGTTCGCTCTGAGCCTGTCGAAGGGCCACCGTACTGTGGTTCGACAAGCTCACCACGATCGGAACATCGTGCAACCCCCTTTTCCTGCCTTGACTGAGTACTAGGAGACCGGCACGGGGCGATTGACGATTTCCATGATGGTCCTGGCCAGCGCCGCCGGGTCATGGCGAAGATAGACCCCGGAAGCGAGCAAGGGCCCGTTCACCACTTCTTTTACTACCGGGCCGCACTCCTCCCGGTCCAGCTCCACCGGGAACTGGCGGTCTGCGGCGTACCGGGCCAGCAGCCTGGGCGGCAGGGGGCTGTCGTTAAACACCAGGTAATCCAGCGGAATGCCCGTACCCAGGTAATCCATCAACAGCTTCACGAAAGAGGAAGCCTTGAATCCATCCGATTCTCCGGGCTTGGTCATCAGGTTGCAGATGTGAATCTTTAAGGCCCTTGAATCGTTTATCGCCTGGGCCACGTCTTCCACCAGCAGGTTGGGTAGTACGCTGGTATAAATGTCGCCGGGGCCCAGAATGATGGCATCGGCCCGCTCGATGGCGTCCAGAACCGGAGGATAAACATAAGCCTTGGGGTCCAGCCTGATATAGTCAATGCCCACGTCCAGGTCATGCCGCCGCAAGTCTATCGCCGACTCGCCGGACAGTTCCTCGCCGTTCTCCAGTCGGGCAACCAGGGTGGAATGAGTGAGGGTTACGGGAAGCACCCTGCCCCTGATACCCAGCAACTGGGACGCTTCCTCTATGGCGGAAATGGTGTTGCCGGTGATTTCGGTAAGAACGGTGAGAAGCAGGTTGCCGAAGTTATGGCCGCTGAGCCCGTTTCCGGAATTGAAACGGTAGTCAAACAGGCGGCGCATCAGATTGCCCTGGGGAGTTTCCGCGGCCAGCGCCATCAGGCAGCGACGGATGTCGCCGGGGGGCAAGTGGCCCATTTCCTCCCGCAAGCGACCGGAACTCCCGCCACTGTCGGTCATGGCAACCACGGCAGACAGGTTGCAGTCTTCGTTCCTGAGGCCCGTAAGGGTGGTATGGTTCCCGGTGCCCCCACCGACAACCAGCACTTCCTTCTTCTTCATCGGCGCCTTACACGTTAGACCGCCGGCCTCGGCCGACAGCGGATGGGGCGTAGTCCATGAATGTTGGGCAAGTATATGGACAGGCCTTTTCGAGTGTCAAGGACAAGCGGCGCCGGATGGACGCGCCACGGTGAACTTCAGCAGATACTCAAGGAAGTTCTGAACACGTCCATCCCTTCTTGACTGTGGAGGGTAGGGGCGATTCGCGAATCGCCCCAACGG
>VXOH01000070.1:16189-27275 GCA_009840135.1 Chloroflexota bacterium
CCGCCCCTCGGTTACCTACCCAAGAACCAATTGTACGTCCGAACCCCGGCCCTCCCTTGTTGCTGGGGGGGGTTGGGTGCGATTGGTCAATCGCCCCTACGGCAACACGAGGATTTCCTCCGAGTAGAGGAAGAAGGGTGACTTATTCAAAGGTTCCCTGAACCCTGGCTGTTGCCCTTTGCCATCTGCTTGAGCGCCTTTACCAATAGGGATACAATGGCTTTGAAGTAACCAGTAGTGAGCAAAGTCAATGCCCGGCGACCCGAAAGAAGACCAGCAACGGTGGCGAAAAGATACCCTGGAGCCGGTTACCAACCGCTTTCCGGAACGCAGGGAGACTTTTGCCACCGACAGCGGCATTTCCATTGAGCCACTGTACTCAGGGCCCAACGGCAAATCCGGGGAGGACAGCGTCGGTTTCCCCGGCGAGTTCCCCTACACCCGGGGCGTTCAGCCCAATATGTACCGGGGGCGCATCTGGACCATGCGCCAGTATTCGGGGTACTCCACGGCCGAGGACACCAACCGCCGGTTCCGTTACCTGCTGGAGCAGGGGCAGACCGGTCTCTCGGTAGCCTTCGATTTGCCAACCCAGATTGGTTATGACTCCGATGCTCCCCAGTCCCAGGGGGAGGTCGGCAAGGTGGGGGTGCCCATCTGCAGCCTCAGGGACATGGAAACCCTGTTTGAGGGTATTCCGCTGGACCAGGTAAGCACCTCCATGACCATCAACGCCACGGCCTCGGTGCTGCTCTGCCTTTACATGGCCGCAGCCAGGGGGCAGGGCGTATCAGAAGGGCAAATCAGCGGCACCCTGCAGAACGACATTCTCAAGGAGTATATCGCCCGGGGCACCTACGCCTATCCGCCCCGACCATCAATGCGGCTGGTGGTGGACGTTTTCAGGTACTGCGCCGAAAACATACCCCGCTGGAACACCATCAGTATCAGCGGCTATCACATGCGGGAGGCCGGCGCCACTGCCGTTCAGGAACTGGCCTTTACCTTCGCCAACGCCATCGCCTACGTGCAAGCGGCGGTGGACGCGGGCTTGAAGGTGGACGATTTCGCCCCCCGCCTGTCCTTCTTTTTCGTGGCGCAGAACAACCTGCTTGAAGAGGTAGCCAAGTACCGGGCGGCGCGGCGCATGTGGGCCACCTTGATGAAAGACCGTTTCGGGGCCGCGGACCCTCGTTCCATGATGCTGCGATTCCACACCCAGACGGCCGGTGTAACCCTCACCGCCCAGCAACCCGACAATAACGTCATACGCAGCACCGTCCAGGCCATGGCCGCAGTGCTCGGCGGCACCCAGTCGTTGCACGTAAATTCCCGGGACGAGGCCCTGGGCTTGCCCACCGAAGAATCAGCCCAGCTTTCCCTCCGCACCCAGCAAATAATTGCCCACGAAAGCGGCGTTGCCGACGTGGTGGACCCCCTCGGCGGTTCCTGGTACGTGGAGGCGCTGACCGACCAACTGGAGCAGGAAGCCTTGAAGTATATCCAGGAAATTGACCGGCAGGGCGGGGCCGTATCGGCCATAGAACAGGGCTACCAGGTCCGCGAAATAGGCGAGTCGGCCTACCGCCACCAGCGGGAGGTGGACACCGGAGACCGCACGGTGGTGGGCGTAAATCGTTACGTCAGCGACACGCCGCCCATCGGCAATCTGCTTCGGGTGAACCCGGAGGTGGCAAGGCAGCAGGCGGACCGCCTTGCCCGGTTGCGCCAGGGCAGGGATGATGCCCGGGTCAAAGGAGCGCTGCAGCGTTTGGAAGAAGTGGCCCACAGCGCCGACAACACCATTCCGGCTACCCTGGAGTGCGTTGAGGCTTACGCGACCCTGGGGGAAATCTGCGAGATATTCCGGCGCGTGTTTGGGGAACAACAGGGGGAACTGGCTTTCTGATGCCCTCAGCCTTCAATCCAACGGTGGCGCATCTTATCTGACCCGCCACCTCATTCTTTACTGCATTCTCCCCATCCACGGCAGACAAAAGGAGTAAAACCATGCCCGATCCCACACTTAATGAAGAAGAAAGAATGCTGCAAACCCTGGTCAGGGACTTTGCCGACCGGGAGTTGGCCCCGCGCGCCAGGGAAGTGGATGAACTGGAGGAATTCGACTGGCAGAACTGGCAGGGCATGGCCCGTCTGGGTCTTACCGGCATTGCCATAGACCCCCAGTACGGCGGCAGCGGCGGCGGCTACCGCCAGGTTGCCATTGCGGTGGAGGAAGTTGCCCGGGGAGATTCCGCAGCCAGCACCGGGCTCATTGCTCACCTGTCCCTGGGCACCAGCACCATGTACCGTTTCGGCAACGAGGAACAGAAACTGCGGTTCATACCCTCCTTGGCGTCGGGCAAGGGCGTGGCCGCCTGGGCGCTGACCGAACCGGGGGGCGGCTCCGACGCCGCGGCCCTGCAGACGTCAGCCCAACTCAAGGACGGCACCTGGTTCCTGAACGGCAGCAAGATGTTCATCACCAATGCCGACGTGGCCGAGTCCATGGTGGTTTTCGCCACCCAGGACCGGTCCCAGGGCTACCGGGGCATCAGCGCCTTTGTCGTACCCCAGGGCGCGCCAGGCATGACGGTAACGCCCATGCACGGCAAGATGGGCATGCGCGCCTCCAGTACCAACGAGATTGTATTCCAGGATACACCCGTTTCGGGGGATAACCTGCTGGGAGAAGAGGGACGGGGCTTCAGGTACGCCATGGAAATTCTGGACTCCAGCCGCATTATCATTGCCGCCCAGTGCGTGGGAATCGGCCAGGCGGCCCTGGAAGAGGGGGTGCGCTACGCGCAGCAGCGGGAATCCTTTGGCCGGCCTATTGCCCAGCACCAGGCGGTCCAGTTCATGCTGGCCGATATGGCAACGGAGGTCCACGCGGCGCGAACCTGCACCATGCAGGCGGCTTCTCTTAAAGACAACGACCAGCCATACATTAACGAGGCTTCCATCGCCAAGCTCATCGCCTCGGAAATGTGCGTCAGCGTCGCTTCAAAGGCAGTCCAGGTGCATGGCGGCTACGGCTATTTCAAGGATTCGCCGGTGGAACGGCTGTTCCGGGATGCCCGCGTCACCACCATCTATGAAGGCACGTCCGAGGTACAGCGCCTGCTCATCGCGCGCCAGACCCTGGCCCAGTATCCCATTTAGGCGCGGGAGCAATTGCGTCTTTTCGATTGGGGGTCGTTTTCGCTCTGACTCCACACTTGAATTTTGAAGGAAGGACCGCCGATTACCGAGGCACAAGCAGCAGGAGTAAAATCTTGAACTCTTCCCGGGTTTGCACCGTTGACTACATTGATCACGTGGGCATTGCCGTCAAGGACATTGACGCTGCGCTGAAACTGTTTCACGACGTCTTCGGCGCGCCCCTGGCGGAGGTCAAGCAGCTGGACGACCAGGGTATTCGCGGCGCCCTGGTCCAGGTGGGGCAAACCCGGCTGGAACTGATGGAGCCTACGGCGGCGGATACAACCATAGGCCGTTTCATTGAGCGCCGGGGCGAAGGACTGCACCACCTGGCCTTTTACGTTGAAGGCCTGCCCGGCAAGATTCAGATAGTTGACGAACTGGGGTTGCAGCTTATTGACAAGGCTCCTCGGGAAGGGTTGTCCGGTGACATAGCCTTCATTCACCCCCGATCCGTGTTCGGAGTACTTACCGAACTGGTCGAACGGCCCTGGGAGTAAGTTCCTGTTCACTGGCGATTACCAAGACTAACCGGTATGCAGGTTCGCTTGCCCCATAGCCAACAGTCCGCCCTTCCCAATCCCATCCTCTCGATTGAATTGGAGTTACCTTGCCAGCCTGGGTCCTATACGGCGACGGCTTCCTGGTCGCCCAGGAATTGAAGAACCTGACCGGCGAAACGGGCGCCGATGCCCTGCTGGAGGCCAACACTCACCAGTTTATGGCGGGCCAGTTCAATCTGCCCGAGTTGCTCTCCGTTTGCAATGCCTTGCCATTCATGGACGCCGCCAGGCTCGTGACGGTCAACGGCCTGCTTTCGACCCTGGAAAGCCGCGGCGGACGGGGGCGTGGCAACCGGGCCCTGGGGGAATGGGAGGGTCTGGCCGCAGCCATTCCCCTGATGCCCGAAACCACGCATCTTTTCATTATTGACCAGGCCATTTCCGACGGTAATTCCCTGCTACGCAGCCTGAGAGCGGCGACCCAGGTACACCACCTGCCAGCCCCCTCGGGCGAGGGCCTGGCGCGGTTCATCAAGGAGGCGGCCCAGTCCAGGGGCTGCGGCATCAGCCCAGCCGGAATCCGGGCGCTGACCGACCTGGTGGGCAACGACCTGTGGACGCTGGACCGGGAACTGGAAAAACTGTCCCTCTACGCCCACGGGCGAAACATCGAGGAGCCGGACATCCAGGAAATGGTCTCCTTGGTCCGTGAAGCCAGCATCTTCAATGCGGTGGACGCCATGATTGACGGCCGCCCGGAGGTTGCGCTCCGTCTGCTGCAAAAACTGCGCCAGGACGGCGCGGCCCTTCCCTACATCATTGGGATGGTTGAACGGCAGTTGAGGCTGGTGGCCCTGGCCCGCTATTGGTCGGACCGCAGGCTGGCTCAAGGGGAACTGGCCGCCAAGCTGGGCGTTCCGCCCTTTGTGGCCAGGAAGACGGCGGAGCAGGCAAGAAGAAACGCCTGGCCCGACCTGGACCGGCGATACCAGCGGCTACTGGAAACGGACCTGGCATTCAAGACAGGCCGGATAGACTCGGAAGACCTGGCGCTGGAAATGCTGGTTGCCGACCTGGCCGCAAGCTCCAGAGGCTCCAGGAACTGATCGGATCTTCACCGGCAACTCGGTCCAACGCCTGCCATTCCCTTTCAGGGAAGACTTCGGCGGTTCCGGCACAAACACCTCGCCCCATGGCAGAAAACGCTGATGCCCAGTTTGGCTCTCCGTCCTTGAGACCAGCCGGTTACTCAACCATCGGGTTGTAACAGGCCACCCGATGTCCTTCCGAAACTTCTTCCAGCATGGGGCTGGGGTCCAGCCGGCAGCGGCTGAGGGCCTTGTGGCAACGGGGCAGAAAGGCGCATTCCTCGGGCAGTTCCAGCATGTTTGGCGGGCTGCCCCGCAGAGGCTGTAACCTCCGTCCGACGTCGTCAAGCCGGGGCAGGGACTGAATGAGCGACCAGGTATAAGGGTGCCTTGGCTCCTTGAAAAGTGGAATCACGTCTGCCGTTTCCGCCAGGCTTCCTGCATACATCACGCCAACCCGGTTTCCCATGTGGGCCACAATCCCCAGGTCATGGGTAATCAGCAGGATGGCCGAGTTCAACTCCCGGCAGAGGCGCTTGAGACGGTCGAGAATTTCCGCCTGCAGCGTGACGTCCAGGCCTGATGTGGCTTCGTCCGCAATCAGCAGCCTGGGCTGCAATACCAGGGCAATAGCAATCATCACCCGCTGGCACATGCCTCCGCTCAGGTTAAAGGGGTACTCCCCAAGGATCCTTCTCGGGTCGGGTAGGCCCAGGTCACGGAGCACATCCTGGGCCATGCGGTTGGCCTCCCTGGTAGACATATTGGTGTGGTTCAGAATGACTTCTTCCAGCTGAGTTCCCACCGTCTGCACCGGATTGAGGGCCGTCTGCGCGTCCTGGAAGACCATGGTGATTTCCTTGCCCCGGATTCCTCGCATGTAGTCCGGGCTGGCTCTCATCAGGTCCACTCCGTTGAAGCTGACGCTGCCCTCCACCAGGGTAGCTGATTGCGGCAAAAGGCCCATAATGGCAAGGGCCAGCGTGCTCTTGCCCGCCCCGCTTTCCCCGACAATGCAATAAATCTGGCCCTCCTCCTGGGCAAAACTAACCCCGTTGAGGGCTTTTACCTGGCCGGCAGCGGTCTCAAACTCGACGCGCAGGTCTTCTACTCTCAGGACTTCAGTCATCTAGATGGTCCTTACCCACCTCATTGTTTATGGACACCTGGTCAGCCTTCGGGGTTCTATTCCACAGTCAGGTCAGTTATTATGTCAACCTTTCAGGACGGAACCTGCCAGCCTTAATTTCGGCGATCAGCTCTTCCAGGTTGCGAACGCGCCGATCAAACCTGGTCGCAAAGGTGCCCATCTGTTCGGCCCGGTGGGCATCGCTGCCTGCTGTAGCGCGCAGTCCGAATACCGAGCTCAAGTCCATGGAAAACTCGTTCTCGTCCTCGCGTCCACGGCCATTGTAGCCCTCAATGGCGTCACACATCAGGAAAATGTCCTCTTCCAGGGCCCGCTGCAACATTTCTGCCCTGGCGTCTGAAGCTAATCCGGGTTCGGACAGGTATCGGCGGCGATAGGGATGGGCGGCAATCATGACTCCGCCATGCTTGTTTACGGTGCGACGCAAGAATCCGGGTTTATGCAGGCCAAAAACATACCTTTCCAGCCCAAATACCAGGATGTGCCCGGCATCGGTGTTGATTTCGCTGCCCGGCAAGACGGTAAAATCGTGGCGACGGCACAGGTCCCGGACCGCATTCTTGTCCCAGAATTCATCGTGCTCGGTCAGGCAGATGCCATCCAGGCCCGAGCTCTTGGCCTGTTCAATGAGCTCGTCCACGCTAACGAAACTGTCATCGGACTTGGGGTAGCTGTGGGAGTGCAGGTCGATCAGCAAGGCCGGAAAACGCCCTGAAAAGAGTGGGTCTGCCGATTCACCGCGTTGGTCGAATTGGCAGACCCAATAATACCACATCGAATATGGAAACTTCCTTATGCGCTCCACCTGGAGGAACTAACCGGGCACGGGTGCAGTTGTCCAGCATCTTTGGAATGATGGGTTATATTCCGCTCACCCTGAGCCTGCGGAAAGTCCGCTTTAGGCGGGTCGGAGGGCCTCCGATTCATGGTTCGACAAGCTCACCACGAACGGAATCCCGGGCTATCCATCAATCCAATAGCAATAGCCTACTAACCAGGAATCAGGAGCCCTTCATCCTCCAGAACCTCCAGGATTTGGTCCGCCTTGCTTCCGCCAATTTTCAGCCGCCGCTCCAGCACCGATGAAGACAGGTGCGGGTTGCGCAGGGCCAATTCACGGGCCCTGTCCACCATGTTTTCATCCAGCCCGTAGGTTGAATCGCCGTCCTCCTCATCGTCCTCCAGGTTTATTTCCGGCAATGGCGGGCCTTTCTGCTCCAGCCAGTAATCCACCAGCTTTTCTACCTCATCATCCAGAACCAGGGTTCCCTGGACGCGGCGCGGCTTCGGCGTATCGTTGCTGACCAGCAGCATATCCCCCTTGCCCAGCAACTTTTCGGCGCCCACCGAGTCGAGAATTACCCTGGCGTCCACCTGGGACGCCACGGCGAAGGCCACCCTGGTGGGTATGTTGGCCTTCAGGAGGCCGGTGACCACCTTCACCGACGGTCGCTGGGTGGCCAGGACGAGGTGGATTCCGGCGGCGCGGCCCAACTGGGCCAGCCTCACCAGGGATTGCTCAATTTCGAAGCCACCGACCAGCATCAGGTCTGCCAGTTCGTCCACAATCAGAACCAGGAAGGGCATGGGGTCCTTGGCCTTGGAGTTGTAGCCGCTGATATTACGGGCGCCCATGTCGGCCATGGCTTTGTAGCGGCGGGTCATCTCCCGAATCAGGCCACGGAGCATGGGGCTCACGTCATCCACGTCGGTAATGACCGGCAGCACCAGGTGCGGAATACCGTTGAAGGGAGTTAACTCCACCTGCTTGGGGTCAACCATAAGCATCCGCAGTTGGTCCGGAGGCATTGTCAGCATCATGGAGGCCACTATGGAGTTTATGCAGACGCTCTTGCCGCTGCCGGTGGCGCCGGCAATCATCATGTGGGGCAGTCCGGCCAGGTCCAGGGCGACCGAATCGCCGCCGGCGTCGGCGCCGAGGGCAATGGGAAGCCCGCCCTTGGCCGCAATCTTCCTGAATTCCGGGGACTCCATTACCTCCCGCATCGTAACCTTGCTGGGCGTGGGAGTGGGGACCTCCAGCCCCAGCAGCGCCTCCCCGGGAACAGGCTCGAACCGCAGGTTGGGGGTGCTCATTGCCAGGGACAAGTCCTTCTCCCTGGCCAGAATGCTGTGAACTCTCACGCGGCTGCGTTCACCCGGGTCCGTTCCATCCTTGCCGGCGTTCCTCTTCTGGACCCAGCCGGGCAGCAGGCCAAATCGTACGATGCGGGGCCCGGCCTTGATGTCGGCCACTTCAACGCTGACTCCGTGGTCTGCCAGGGCATTTTCTATATTCTGGGCCATTTGCTTCAGGGGCTTCTCGTCCGTGGAACGAATTTCGGCAGGCCCCAGCAGGTCCATGGAGGGTAGCCGCCACTTGGAGGACTTGGACAAAAGGGGCACGGCAGGCTCGACCGGGGCGGCGGCGACCTGGGGGCAATTCGTAGGAGCCTCACCGATGTCCTCGGACGCCTCTTCAACGGGCGTCGTCTTCCCTCTGCCTGGTTTCCCGGAACTGCGCGTTAATGCCGCAATCATCCGGCCAGGAGCGTTTGCCGCGCTGCCCACCCAGCCCGGCCTCGTCTCTTTGTCGAAGAGTCGCTGAATGCCCTGCGCCAATGCCACAGCCACATAAGCTATTGCTCTGGCAGCCGAAGCCAATGCAATCCACAATCCCTTGCCGGTGTAAGCAAGTCCCAGCCAGTAGGCGCGGCTTGCCCTCCTGGGAAACAGCAAAACGGGAACAGCCAGGGCAAAGGGCAGGATGCGCAGCATTCCCAATAGCTGCGACTCTCCGACGGCTTGTTGACCCCATCGTCCTCCCAGGCTGACGAAGGCCAGAGAGCCGTATTCCGCGTCAAAGAAAGCCAGAACGCCCACGGCTATGACGACCGCGCAAACTCCGGCTAACCAGGCGTTCCAATAGCGAAGCAGCCACCTGGGCCGGTAGCGCAAGGCAACCACGAACGCGGAAGCCCAAACCACTACGGGTATCCATCCGTACCCCAGCGCGGTATATGCCCTTTCCCGCAGGTCGGGATAGAGCCACAGCGCGAGGACCCCCACACCCACGACGGAGAGGAATACTGACAGGTCCAGTACGATCATCAAATCGAACCTGGACCCACCGCCGCGTTTGGCTGCCGCAGAACGGCGCATTGGTCGAACGGTGTCCGCCATAGACCCCCCGGAAGCGAGAGTGATTCCCTTAGATGGTACCCGCCAGGGGCCGCCGGGCCAAAGATGAACGGCGCCCGGTTTGGGTCAGTTTGCTGCGTGGAGATCCACAAAGAGATAGAGCTGGGCAGGAAAGCGTGCAATTCTCCGAGTCCAATTCAACACCTGGAAACTCGGCGACACGACCCAGGGCCGACGGCATAAGAGCCGCGCGAGACTGAGCGGAGAAGGAGGATGAAGCTCTTTTGAAGCATCTGAGCCAGCAGGGTGTTGGAGTTAGCAGGGTCAGAGTTCGAGCAGGAAGGGCACAATGGTCGGCCGGCGGCGGGCTTCCGTCTGGATGAAACGCCGGGCAGTATCCCTGACCAGGTTCTTGATTCGCTCTGTGTCGAGCGTCATGTCCTGCCGGTCGTAAAGCAGTTCGTCTATGGTTTCCGTGAGCCTGGGGAAAAGGTCCTCGGTCTCGGTCTTCTCCATGAAACCGCTGCCCAGAACACGGGTAGGATGGGAGGGCAGTCCCGTGTTGGAGTCCAGCGAAACAACGATCACAACCACACCATCCCTCGACAGCGCCTTTCGCTCACTCAGCACCTCGCTGGTCATATCCCTGGCGCTGGGTCCGTCAATCAGGATGGGGCCGGCTGGCACCGTTTCCACGACCCTGCCTCCCTCGGCATCAAGCTCCAGCACGTCGCCGTCCTCAAGGACAAATATCCCCGAGGCGGCCAGTCCCATGTCCCATGCCAGCCGGGCGTGGGCCATCAGGTGCCGGTATTCACCGTGGACCGGAACAAAATAGCGGGGCCGGGTGAGGCTCAGGACCATCTTCAGCTCTTCCTGGCTGCCATGCCCATGCACATGCACCAGTGCAACCCGGTCGTGAAGCACCCTGGCGCCCTGCCGCAAAAGTTTGTCAATGGTTCGACTGACCAGCAATTCGTTGCCGGGGATGGGCGTAGCGGAAATCACCACCGTGTCACCTTCCATTACCTTTACGTCCCGGTGGTCCTGGTTGGCGATCCGCACCAGGGCTGAGGTAGGCTCCCCCTGGCTGCCGGTAGTAATCAGAACGACCTCTTCCGGCGGGCAAC
Source organism: Chloroflexota bacterium (assembly GCA_009840135.1). Classification (GTDB taxonomy): domain Bacteria; phylum Chloroflexota; class Dehalococcoidia; order Lucifugimonadales; family UBA3495; genus Bin22. The sequence continues at coordinate 26,406 of VXOH01000070.1, forward strand.
CCCTGATCTCGTTCAACCCCACCAGGGTGCCGGGAGGCAGGTTAAGGTAGCCCATTTCAGCGGCCATGTTGGCGTTATCTTCCATACTTCGCCCGACTATCGCTACCTTTCGGTTATGGCGGGCCGCCGCGTCAATGACCTGCTGAATGCGGGAAATCAGGGAAGCGAATGTGGCGATCATGACCCGCCCCGGAGCATCCCCGATGGCCCGGTCCAGGGCGTCACTCAACAGCTGCTCGGAAGGGGTAAAACCGGGAATTTCCGCGTATGTAGAATCGGAGCACAGCAGCAGCACTCCCTCTTCCCCATACTTCGCCAGGGTATTCAGGTCAATGGTGTGGCCGTCAACGGGAGTATGGTCAATCTTGAAATCACCGGTGTGAATCACTGGGCCCAGGGGTGTGCTTATAACGATTCCCATGGCGTCCGGAATGCTGTGACATACCCGGAACCACCTGGCGGTAAAGTTTTCCCCGAAGGCGTAGTCCACGCCCGGCTCAATGGATTCCGCGGAAAATTCCCGTGTGGCCCGGCGTTCTTTCAGCCTTACGGAAATCAGGCCGTGGGCCAGCTTGGGAGCGAATACGGGTACGGGAAGCTGGGGCAGCACGAAGGGCAATGCGCCGATGTGGTCCTCGTGGCCGTGGGTGATGAGTATGCCCCGTACTTTCTCCAGCCGCTCCACAAGGTACGAGACATCGGGAACTATCAGATCTACCCCGAGCATGTCCTCGGTAGGAAACTGGACTCCGCAGTCAACGACTATGATGTCGTCTCCGTACTCCAGGGCCATCATGTTCTTGCCGATTTCGCCCAGGCCGCCCAGGGGGATGATACGCAGGGACTGGTTCAAATTGCCTACTTGTTCCA
>VXOH01000124.1 GCA_009840135.1 Chloroflexota bacterium
GTCCATCCCCTCGACATCTGCTACTGTACACCACCTCCCATCTCCAAATCCCTAAGAGGGTGTTTCCAAAGGTTTGACAATAGAATAACATCAAGGCATGGAACGAAAACCATATCCCACCGATTTGACTGACGCCCAGTGGGAAATCCTGGCTCCCCTGCTGCCTGAAGCCAAGCCGGGAGGCCGTCCCCGTTCCGTGGAACTGCGGGAGGTGGTAAACGCCATCCTGTACGTACTGCGCTCCGGTTGCCCGTGGCGGATGCTGCCCCACGACCTTCCGCCGTGGCAGACCTCGTACAAATACTTCCGCAACTGGATCAGGGACGGCACTTGGGAGCGGCTCCATGAGAGCCTGCGGCCCCAGGTTCGGGAGGCTGAGGGCCGGAACCCGGAACCCAGCGCCGCCATCATCGACAGCCAGAGCGTCAAGACCACGGAAAAAGGGGGCCTCGGGGCTACGATGCTGGCAAGAAGGTCTTGGGAAGAAAGCGGCATATCATCGTAGACACTATGGGACTGTTGCTGGCCGTGGCGGTACACCCGGCTAATATCCAGGACCGGGATGGGGCCAGACTGGTCATCAGCAAGCTGACGGGCAGGTTTCCCAGGTTGAGCTTGATTTGGGCCGATGGGGGATATGCCGGAAAGCTGATTGGCTGGGTGGCGGCACTGACGGGCTGGAGTTTGGAGATAGTGAGGCGTCCCGTAGGACACGGATTTGAGGTGTTGCCCCGGAGATGGGTGGTGGAGCGAACCCTGGCCTGGCTGGGCAGATGTCGGCGGTTGAGCAAAGACTACGAAGCCTTGCCCGAAATTACCGAATCCTGGGTGTACATAGCGATGACCCATCTCATGCTCCGGCGGTTAGCGCCCGCCTGAATGACCTTTGGAAACACCCTCTAATGCGATAGCCCTGATTATCCGCCGTGCCTGCCTTGTCATCAGCCCGATACGGTCTATCCTCTCTACAGGTTTACCTCCCACCGGAAAGTTCGCAGTTCGGTACGCTTAGGCCCACCAAGTTGGATAAAATCAAGAACCTTCCTGATACGGTTCGGGTTGGCGGCATAGTCGCCCATTGAGCGAGCCCCCAGAAAGGTAAAGCGTGAGGCCCCTGCTGACAAGGTAGGGGCTTTCCTTTAGGAGTTTTGGTGCCAGAGCGTACCGAATTGCCAACTTTTCGCTGGGGCTGCGGCTATGTGACGCCTTCCGACATTTCCTAATCCTTCCTAGCAGTTACAGCTGGCGCTAGTTTAGGGGCTGGACTCTTACTTGCCTTCCTGTCCGAATTTCTGGCTCTTCCGCATTTTTGGTGAAGGTGACTGAAAACCGCCACAGGCAGTCGAGGCGCCGTAAGATGATGGCTATCCGATGCACCGGTTCAATACCCAATTTCGCTTAAATGCTTTGCGTCTATCCAATGTTCACCAAAATTGCGGAAGAGCCGAAATTCTGGGTCCACCTCAGGCCAGCTTCGCCCGTCAGCATAGATGGTTTCATTCGGTACCTGAAGGCAACCACACCGAGCCTAAGCTGTGGTAGGGAGGCTCTCGGAATCGGGCCGGGCTCCCCTGATGGACCATCCCGTGGAAAGGCCGATGACGAACCAGCCCAGGGCCAGGATGCCCACAGCGAAGATTGTGTCACCTACGGAGCGCAGCCACCGGAATACCTCAAGAACGGGAGTCTGAAGGAACTCGGCCGACCGGGCGTACCACATCCCGTGCTCCACGCTGGCCCAGGTCTGGGCCAGTCCCACGGGAAGCAGGCTCATAAGCACCATCAGCGCCAGCCCTATGTTTATCGACCAGAATGCGAAGGATATGGACCCTGTCCGCCACTGGCGGCGCACGGTGAGGACGCGCAGGCTCAGCAGGGTCAGTCCCAGCCCCAGGTTTCCGTATACCCCGAACAGCGCCGCATGGGCGTGCACCGAGGTGGTGTTCAGCCCCTGCATGTAGTAGAGAGCGATGGGCGGGTTGATCAGGAAACCGAACAGCCCTGCTCCCACCAGGTTCCAGAAGGCAGACGCAATAAAGAAGAACACCGGCCATTTGTAGTGGTGGATCCAGGACGTCCGGCGGGTCAGGGAGAGGTTTTCGTAAGCCTCGAAACCGATCATCACCAGTGGCATCAGTTCCAGGGCGCTGAAGGTGCCGCCGATGACCAGGATGACGGGCGTGGTGCCGGTGAAGTAGAGATGATGGAACATCCCGAGCACGCCGCCAGTCAGGTAGAGAATGGTGGTGAACAGGACGGCCATCACGGCCGACTGCACGCGGACCAGGCCCAGGCGTACGAAGATCAGGGAGATCACGGCGGTGGCAAATACCTCGAAAAAGCCCTCCACCCACAGGTGGACCACCCACCAGCGCCAGTACTCTGCGATGGCCAGATTGGTGTGCTGGCCCGGAATCAGCCCGGGGAAATAGAAGAAGGCAATAGCGCCAATGGACAGAATGAATATTCCAAGGAATTGCCGTCTCCTGGTGTCCCCTTTGGCGTCCCGCCACGCCGGCAGCAGCGGCCGGAGCATCAGCGCCAGCCACAGAAGCAGGCCCACCATGAGCAGGGCTTGCCAGAGACGTCCCAAGTCGAGGTACTCATACCCCTGATGCCCGAACCAGAAGTTGGCCCGGTCTCCCAGAACCTGGTGGATGGCGAAGGCCTGACCCAGCATCGAACCGACGATCACAACGAATAGGGCCGCGAGCAGCAGGTTGACTCCCAGACTCTGGAAACGGGGTTCCCGCCCTGTGATCAACGGAACGAGGCAGAGGCCCGTGGCCAGCCACGAGGTGGCGATCCAGAGCATTCCCAGCTGAACATGCCAGGTCCGTGACAGGGAGTAGGGCACTACTTCCGCCAGGGCGATGCCGTAGAACTCGGTTCCCTCCACGCCGTAATGGGCCGTAACGATGCCCGCCACGATCTGCGCCACCGCCATGCCGCCCACCACCCAGAAGTACTTGTGGGTGGCTCTCATGGAAGGAGTAGGCTCTGTACCAATCAACGGGTCGGCGGGAGTGGTGGTCGGCTCACTGCGCCAGGTCTCGCGGCTGGCGGCGAAGAACCAGGCCAGCCCGCCGATTCCTCCCAGGAGCAGCACGAAGCTGACCACCGACGTGACTATCATGGTTCCGGTGGGGCGGTTCCCCACCAGGTCATCCGGGGGCCAGTTGTGGGTGTACGTGATTTCCTGGCCCGGCCGCTCGGTCACGCACGACCATGACGCCCAGAAAAGGAATGCCGTGAACGCCTCCCGCCGGTCGGGGTCGGGAATCACCGACCGGGGCATCGCGTAGCTCTCCCTGAGATGGTCCAGTTCCGGGTCCTCGCCGAAGAGCGCGGTGTAGTGGGACTGTACGGCCCGAATGGCCTCCGCCCTCACATGGGAGACGGTGATGACTCCGGTCTCCTCGCCGTAGGTATTGGTGCGAACCTCGTCTTGCAGCCGCACCTCCAGCGGCGCGGCCTGCTCGGGCGAAAGATAGGCGAAGGAGGTTCCGAAATCTTCCTGCGCCCACCGCTCCAGCAGCCATATAGCCTCCCGGTGGACCCAGTCGGCGGTCCAGTCCGGCGCGGTGTATGCGCCGTGCCCCCATACCGACCCCAGCTCGTGCCCTCCGATGGAGCGCCAGACGTCCTGTCCCCGGCGCAGGTCGTCGCCGGTGAAGATGACCTCTCCATCGGAGACGACGACCTCCTCGGGGATCGGGGGCGCCATCTGGTAGACTTCGCCGCCGAAGTAAATCAGCGCCGCGAACGAGGCAATAACGACAAAGGTGAGAATGGCCCAGAGGGACAGGATTATCCGGTTCATGCGGCGCCGGTTTTCCGGAGTGACTGTAGACCCGTATGCCTCGCCGGGGATCCTACCGGATTGCTCCATGTCCTGCACCTCGTCGTTTAGACAATTCCGTCCAGGCTTTCGTTTGCTTTGGGGCCCCAGGGATCGTCTCCCGGGCGAAGGTCAAGCCACTGGCGGCGGGAACCAATCCGGCCGGTAAACGGTCGACATCCATTCGCCCTCTTGCCCCTGGTCCCGCAAGACAGTGGGGGCGCTCCTTTTGAGCAACCCCACCGCGGGTCGCCGATCTTACAGCGGATGCAAACACGGGTGATCTACTCTCACTGTACCCGGAAGGTGTGGCCTGGTGAATACCGAACTTGAAGCATTTTCAGAGGGGGAGAGGGGTGGACTACAGCAAACTAGCGCACTCTCCAGCCTGTCAAGGAAGCCGGACGAAACCGATGTCATACATATCGTCGTCCTAGCGCAGCTTCAGAATGCGGAATCACACCCCAAAACGGGATTATAGACTCATTGTCATTCACCCGCCGGGGCACCCCCCGGGCTGGAGCCGTTGATCTTTGGCTCGACTTCTCCGAAAGTCCTGAAACCAAGCCGTCTGGTCCGCCTGATATTAGGTGGATCAGGTACACCTATCGTTCATTGTCAGGTATCAGGAATTTCCTATCGTGGCCTATCGTTGTCCGTAAACACCGTCCTCCCAGCTAATTTGGGCCACTCCTCCGGGGGAAAGCGGCGCGCACGGCGGCCAGAGTATCGTCGCCAGCGGACGATGCTGCCTCCATGGCTCCTTCGGCAACAGCGGAGGCAGCCTCATCCTCAGTAAGCCCGAGCTCAGGAGCCACCTCCCTGGCTGCCTCCAAGACCGCGGCTGCCACTTCCGATGGTTCCCGCCCCGTCTCCAGGGCCCCCTGAACAGCCCCGTAACCCGTCCCGCTCAGTGTTTCTCCCAATGACACGGGCAATCTTGCCAGTGTCCTCAAGGTACCCACTGCAGCGGCGCGGGCGACCCTCTCGGCCTGCTCTCCGAGATCGCTCCCGGCATGTATGGCGCCGCGGGTGGCATGGCGGGCCAGTTCCAGCCCGTGGTCCCCCACGTCCTCCATCCGCTCCACCGTCTCCTCCAGGACATGCCCCACACGTGACTGCACCTCCTGGGCCAGCCCCCTGCCCCTGTCGGCGGAGGCCACGGCTGCCTGGGCCGACGACGCCAGCTGGTACGCCATAACCCCCAGGGCCACATCGGCGCCCGGCACCCGCTTGATGTAGCCGTAGGAGGCCGCCGAAACCGTGCCGAAGCCGGGGACGCTGCTCACCGGACGCATCACCGGCACCGCCAGGGACATAAGCTCGTTCAAGGCCGTCTCCCGGCTGAGTTCCCCCTCTTCCCTGAGAGCCGCCAGCAGGTTCAGCGTCAGCAGTCCCAGGATGAATGCGATGGCAAACAGGAAGTCATGCCCGGTCAGCGTGAGCGCCGGAAGCTCGAAGACCCCGTTGGGAGAGGACCAGCTGAGGTCTATCCTGAAGGCCCGCACGGAGAAGAAGTCCGCCAGCGCGCCCCCGATCACAGGACCGGTGCCAGCACCCAGTCCTGTCGCCATGCCCGCTATGCCCAGATAGGGCGTTGCCCGGCCCGAGGGGGCGGTTTTCAGCGCCAGGGTCTGGACCGTTAGCTGGACGCCCGCCGCAGCTACACCGGCAAAGACGTGAAGGACGGCAAGCAGCGGCATGGACAGGAAATACCGGTCCGGGTTGGTGGTAAACACCCAACCGACGATCACCAGCAGGTAGAGAGACGCTGCCAGGGACAACACGGTCTTACTCCCGGTGCGGTCGGCCATGGCGCCCCATACCCTGATGAAGAGGACGTTGGACACCTGGCTGAGGACGGTGAATCCGATAACGATCGGCAACGAAAACCCCAACCTGGTCAGCATGTAGACGGCAAAGAACGGCACGGCCATGTTCAGGGCGAAGTTCCAGGTGATCAGAAACCTGGCCAGCCTGCGGAAATTGGGGTCGCGCAGCGGCTCCAGCAGTATGGACAGGGCTGGCCGGCTCTCCTCTGCAGCGGGGGGCATCAGCGGCTCCTTGGCCCTGGAGACCAACAGGGGGCCGGCTATGCCGAACAGCGCCCACCCTCCCATGAGCAGAAACGAGTAGGCGTAAATTTCATTCCCGGGCGCGGCGTTGTCCTGCCACCAGCGCACGAAGAAGCTCCCTCCCAGACCGACGACCACCATGGCCCCGGTAATGAGCGCGAACCGGCTGCTGTAATATCTGCCCAGCAACTCCCGGGGGACCAAGTCCCGCGTCCAACTCACCGTGGCCGTCACATAGAGCGGGTTGAAAAGACCGCGGACTGCCAGCAGGGCTATCACTGCCGAAATCGCCGCCGCGCCGGGCGTGTCCAGCAGGAAGGGGACAGCTCCTATGGGAAGCCACATCAACTGGGCCAGGAACCAGGCGGGCACCGCTATGGCCTTGCGGACCCTGAATTTCTCTATCGCCAGGATTGCCGGCAACTGAATGACCTGGGACACGGGCGGCAGCGCGGCTAGGATGCCTACCTGCAGGTTGTTGGCCCCCAGGGCCAGGGCGTAGGCTGCCATGAAGCCCCCGCTCCCCAGGCTGAACAGCGCCCCGGCCGTCAGCCCGTCCAAGCGCATCATGAGCTGGCTGCGCCGGACGTTCCTCTCGCTGAGGGTGGGGCTTGGCCTCAGGAATCCCAGCATGTTCGGCCGCCTAGACGATGAGACTGATCATAGCGCTGGCGATGCCCAGATAGAGCAGGAACCCGAAAACATCGGTGAAAGTGGTGACCACTATGGCCGAGGCCACTGCCGGGTCTACTCCGACCCGCCGCAGGAACAGCGGCACCCCGGCGCCGACCGTGCCCGCGATTATCATGTTCCCCAGCATCGCCGTGCCCAGCACCAGGGCCAGCCCGATGTTCTTCTGCCAGATGATGGCGATGGCCGCCACCAGCACCCCCAGCCATATGCCGTGCAGCAACCCCAGCAGGGCCTCCCTTGTCAGGAGCCGCCAGGCGTTGATTCCCACCAGCTGCCCCAGGGCCATGGCCCTGACTATCAGGGTGAGGGTCTGGGTCCCTCCGATTCCTCCCTGTCCGGCCACCACCGGCAGGAATGCCGCAAGCACCACCATCTCCGCCAGGGTCGATTCGAACAGGGCTATCATGGCCGCGGCCAGGAAAGTGGTGCCCAGGTTGACCGTCAGCCAGGGCAGCCTGGTCCGTATGGAACCGAACACCGGGCCGTCGGCCGACTCCCCCGCGACGCTGGCCACCTGCAGCATCTGGCGGGTGTCATTCTCCACCACCGCCCCCAGCAGCAACTCGGCCGGAATCACGCCGATCAGCTTTCCGTCCTGGACCACCGGCAGCTGGGGCAGGTTGTAGTGGCGCCTCAGGCGGGCGCACTCCTCCGACGGGGTATCCACGGCAACCGAGGCCTGGACAGCAGACATGATGTCGGCGACCTGAGTGTCCTCCCGGGCCAGCGCCAGGTCTACGACGTTCAACTGACCGGCGAGCACGCCGTCCTCACCTGTGACGAACACATGAGAAAACCGGTAGCGCAGTTCTTCCAGCGCCCGCAGGCTGTCCAGGGCGGACCGGACCTGAGCGTGTACATCCACCACAGGGAACTGTATGACCATCAGGCCGCCTGCGGTATCCACCGGGTATTCCAGCACCTCGGCGGAGGGCAGTGGTTCCTCAAGGTTTTCGGCTACCTGCCGGGCCTGACGGGTGGGCAGCCTCAGCAGGGTCTCCATGGCCTCCCATGGATTGACCTGCTCCAGCACGAAGGACAGCGCATTGGACCCAATGCGCGCGGAAAGACGGGCTGCGTCCACCGGGTTCATCTGGCGAAGTATCCAGGTGAAGGTGGCGGGAGGTATCACCGTCACCAGCGCCTGGCGACTGGTGCGAGGTAGCCCCGCCAGAATTGTGCCGACATCGGCGGGATGGAGGTGCCTCACCAGTTCCCAGGCATGATTCTCCTGTCCTCTGCCAATCAGGTCCTGTACCTCCTGGGCGATTTCCCCAGCCCGGTCCCGCGAAATCACTTGGGGCTGTTCGTAGCCTTGAGTTTCGGTGGCCATACACATACCGCATGGGTGGATTCAGGGTCTGTTGAAAAAGTGAATAGGCGAGCCCGGAGACCGCGAAGAAGGCTAATACCAGGGAAAAGAGGATTCAGGCCCCAGTGAAAAGCCGGGGGCGGAAAACAGCACGCCCCCAGCAGTAGCCCAGCGACGCCGCGGGCAGAAACGGGCTAGCTGTCTTTCTTTTCCTCTCCACGGAAGGGAGCGCGAAGCGTCACTGACACCCCACCAACCACACCGCTCACGGAGTTGGTTACGGCAGTGGTTGTGGTTTCACCGAAGGACCCCGCCGCGCTCACCGCACCGTTGGCCGCCGCCGAAGCAGCGTCTTCGGCACGGATGCCGACCCGCCTGGCTGCTTCGATGGATTCCTCTACTGCGTTCCTGGCCACTGATCCGACGTCGCCCCCCAATTCGGCGGTGCCCTTCACCAGCCCCCGGGAAGTATCCTCGATGACCTGCAACACGCTGCCGCCGATCTGGCTGGCGCCGTCCACCGCCCCGTCTATGGAGTCCCGGGCCGTGGCGCCCAGGTCGCCACCCACTTCCCGGGAACCGTGAATGGCGCCCCGGGCGGCGCTGAAGGCGGCGTCCTGCATTCGCACTGTGACACCGCCGGTGGCTTCCACCGCACCCTCGACGGCATTGCGAGTAACCGAGGCCACGTCTCCGCCCACCTCCGCCGCGCCCTGGACCAGCCCGCGGGTGCTGTCCTCCACCGCCTGCAGCACGTTGCCTCCGACCTCCGCGGTGCCGGCAACCACTCCCTTGGCCGTGTCACGGGCTGTCGCCCCCAGATCGCCCCCGACGTCGCGGGTGCCATTCAGCGCCCCGAGCGCGACGCCGAAGGCAGCGTCCTCGGCCCTCAGGCCAACGCTCTTGGAGGTTTCCAAGGTCCCCTCAACGGCGCTGCGGGCAACGGTGGCTACGTCGCCGCCGACCTCGCTGCTGCCCCTGATGGCGGCCCGGACGGTATCGCTGCAGGTGCCGACGGTCACAACGGCTACCTCTCCCACGCCGCGAATGACGCCGACCACTGCGCCCTTCGTGGTCGAGCCGAGCTCAGCACCCACGCCGCTAGTGGCCTGGATAGCGCCCTTGACTGCGTCGGCCGTCACCTCCTGGACTCCGCCAATAACGTCTCTCGAACCCCGCAACGCGGTTATGGTCGCCAGGCGAGTCGCGTCGACAGTGCCTTCCAGCACGTCACCTGCCCTGCTGATGGTTCCGGTTATGGAATCTCTAATCGTCCTTCCTATGTCTCCCAACACCATAACTCTTTATCTCCATTCTTTGGCTGAGAATTCGGTGACGCTGGCTGTTTCTTCCCCATGTCGCCCCCAAACAGCTCACCCTCAGTGCTGGAAATATCTTATCATAGGGCCCGGACGGCGAAGCGAATAACCAACCAGAACTGCCCTGCGTCAGCCATCTTCCGGTTCCTGGCGCTCCGCCTCTGCGCCTGCGTCATCGCCCCCTTCCGCCTTCGCCGGGCGGTTCCACTCCCGCATGAACCAGACGAACATCTCCCTGAACAGCGAGACCAAGGGTGGCCCTATGATTACGCGCCACAGCCCGAAAAAGCTGCTGGCAACGACGATGGTCAACACTACAGCCACTGGGTACAGATTGAGCGAGTCCCCTTGGATGCGCGGCACCAGCAGGGTTTTTTCCAACATCTGGACTCCCAGGAACAGCAGGATGACCCATAGTATTAGGTGCGGCTCGATGGTCAGGGTCACCGGCACCCCGGCGATGGCCCCGATCCACGGGCCAACCACCGGTACCAGCTCCGTCATCCCGGCAATGATGCTCAGGATAAGGGCAAAAGGAACGCCCAATAGGAATAGGCCTATGGTCACCACCTCCCCCACTATTAGGCCCAGGACTATCTGCCCCCGGATGTATCCGCTCAGGGTCCGCTCCCTCATATCCGGGACCTCTCTTAGCCCGAATCCACCGAAAGGATGGGGCAAGGCTGGTGAGACCAGGGATGAGTGGCGAGAGAAAGCCACCGGAGGGTCTTTATCCCGAAAAATCTGGCCGGGTGCGGGTTGTGGCGGACACGCGACGGAGATATCGACTGCGGGAGGCGGTGTACGAGGACGAGACCCCCAGGGCAGATGGCAGCGTGAGGCACCCTGAACCCAACCCGGTGCGGGTTGCCAGGCAACTGGGCGGTCTTGGGGACGGGTCAGACGCCAACGGCGCCGTCAGGATGGCAGTGGCAGGGTGCGCAGCCTAGCCAGGGCGCTGCTGAACTGGTTCTCCCAAGGCCAGCCGTGGGGCAGATGCAGTGTCAGGCGGCGGGCTTTTCGAGTGAGGCGTCCCGCCAGGGAGAAGAGGCGTCTTCGCAGGGTCTTGGTGGTTACCACCGAGTCGCCCAGTCCGATGCAGGCGGTCCAACGGGCCAGGTTGTGGGCCATGACCTGGACCGCCAGCCAGGCAGCGTTGGCAGCGAAGCGGCCCGAGGGGAGATGGTTCAGCCCCACGCCATACTTCAGGTCGCGGATGGTGTTCTCGATCTCGGCGTGGCTGCGATGGTCCACCAAACTGGATAAAATCAAGAACTTTTCACATCCGGTTCGCCCTTGAGGTTTAGCAAAAGGGCTTCCGTCTGTTGAAGACCGTGCGGCACCTAAACTCCATCGGCGTCTGCTTCCTCTCCACTCCGCTAACCCGCATTGCCTCATACCGAGCATTGCCACTTGGGCATTTGTTCCAAGGTTTTCAGGGCGCCAAGTTGTGCAAAATCCTCTCGCCTTGATCCCCTTTTTTCGGATTGGTCTCTGCTCAAAGGTTGATATTTATCGATTTAGCTCTGGCGTTGATGATGTAAGCATCGGTCTCACGGGTACTATAATGGTATCAACGGGTGCCGGATTCCTGAATCATCCAAGGGTTGGGCCTTAAGCTAAGCGCATTAGAGGTGAACCGGGCAAATGGCTTTGGACTGGAAAGCAATCCACCCATTAAACGGCTCGCAAGCCAGCGCGTTCGAGGAACTGTGTGCGCAGTTGGCCCGCGCCGAAACCCCTGACGGTGCGAAGTTCCATAGGAAAGGATCTCCTGACGCTGGCGTCGAGTGTTTTTGCGTCCTGCCGGACGGTGGCGAGTGGGGATGGCAGGCAAAGTATTTCGATACACTCGGCCCCTCACAGTGGTCGCAACTCGACGGCTCGGTCAAGAGCGCCTTGCACAAACATCCTGATCTCGTCCAGTACCATGTCTGTGTCCCGATGGACCGGCCGGATGCCCGCGTTCCGGGCCAGAAATCTGCTATGGAGAGGTGGGGCGAGCACGTCCAGAAGTGGAACGGTTGGGCGGAGGATATGGGCAGGACCGTCGAATATGTCTGGTGGGGGTCGTCGGAGCTAATTGACTTGCTGTCCAGACAGACCGAATGCGGACGGTTGCTATTCTGGTTTGGCGAGGTGGAGTTTAATCAATCCTGGTTTGGAGACCGCTTAGGGGAGGCGGTTAAAGCAGCGGGACCTCGATACACGCCGGAAGCTCACGTCGAGTTGGAAGTCACCCAACATCTGGCAGCCTTTGCCCGTACCGAAGAAGCCCTCGACCGGATAAAGGCTCTTGCTCGACAAATGAGAAAGGAGTTTCAGGCAATTGCCCCTGCGACGTCAAAAGACGACCCTCTACAGCGTCTTGACTTACGCGAACTGCCGGAACTCGGAAGTGCGATATTGGAGAGGTTTGCAGCACTGGAACTCTCTCCCGTAGATGAAACTCCGCTTCGCGCTATCGCCAGTGAAATCGACCAGGCGCAATCGATGACCGCTGAGGTCATCCAGGATTTGCGGCAGCTCGAGAGGGACTACGATGCTCAAGAGAACCCCGGTGCTCAGGAATTTCCGCATCGAAGCAACCCCTACAGGAACTGGTTACACCGCATTTACCGGCTTCATCGTGAACTGAGCGAGACAGGAGAGCGTCTTTCTGAGGGAGACAGATTGTTCAATAATCGCCTGCTGACAATCAGAGGCGATGCGGGAATGGGAAAAACCCATTTGCTATGTGACTTCACCCGAGAGCGCGTGGCGGCCGGCGCTCCCGTGGTTCTGCTGTTGGGACAATGGTTTTCAGAATCGGGTGAGCCGTGGACGCAATTGCTTCAACAGCTTGGGCTGCAAGGCAAATCCCCAGAACAATTCATCGGCGCTCTGGAAGCCGCCGCCCAAGCCGCAAACTCCCGAGCGGTGATTATGATTGACGCCTTGAATGAAGGACGCGGGAGGGAGATTTGGCCATCTCACTTGGCTTCGTTCTTGGCGCGTCTGGATAGGTCTCCCTGGATTGGCACAGCGCTCTCCGTCCGCTCATCCTACGAGGAAGCCATTCTTCCGTCTGAGGTCAAGGATCGATCGGTTGTATTGACCCATGAAGGCTTTGCAGGCCGGGAATATGACGCGGTACAAACATACTTTTCCTTCTACGGCCTTGAGTTTCCGTCAACCCCAATCTTGCAGCCGGACTTTAGAAATCCGTTATTCCTGAAGACGCTATGCGAAGGTTTGCACTACGAGGGACAGCGAAGGATCCCGCGGGGATTCTACGGCATTACAGCGGCGTTCGACCTCTACCTCAACGCGATCAACAAGAAGCTCGCTACCCAGCTTGATTACAACCCCAGCGATTACTTGGTTCGCCGGGGGTTGGAAAGAATAGCCAAGGAGCTGATTGGAGCCGGTAGGCGCTCGATCCCTAGGACTCGCGCCCAAGAGATTGTTGACGAGCTACTTCCAAACAGGACTTTCAGCAATTCCCTATATCGCGGTTTGGTCACCGAAGGCATCCTAATTGAAGACAAATCCTGGTGGACCGACAACCCTTTGGAAGATGTAGCGCTTATTGCTTACGACCGTTTCGCGGATCATGTCATCGCGGACTACTTGCTCAAAGCGCACGTGGATAGCGCCAACCCGGCTGCCGCATTCACTGAAACCGGAGGGCTGGCATTTCTCTCTGGAAGGGATGGCTATGTGCCTTCTGGACTCATCGAAGCCTTGTGCGTACAAGTTCCTGAACTCACGGGGCAAGAGTTAGTTAGGCTGGCCCCAGGGCTTTGGGACGACGCGCGCATTGGTGAGGCATTTCTGGAAAGCATCGTGTGGAGAAACTTGGAGGCTTTCTCCGAAGACACCATCGCGGTCCTAAATGAGCTTCGCGAAGCTGACAAGGTATGGAGTGACCCGCTCGATACCCTTCTTACCGTTTCCATAGTACCGGACCACTACTGTAACGCTGAACTGTTGGATAGAAATCTTCGCCGGAAGACCATGCCTGAACGTGATGCCTGGTGGAGTATCTACCTGCACAGGACTTGGGGAGAAAGAGGGCCAGTTGACCGGCTGGTAGATTGGGCGTCGGGAGTATCGCACGATGACCAAATTGAACCTGCAGTCGTTGACCTAGCCGCCATCACTCTGGCATGGATGTTCACTACTTCCAATCGCTTCGTGCGGGACAGGGCGACCAAAGCCCTGGTAGCGCTGCTAACTTCCCGTCTGGAGTCGGCGACTCGACTGGTGGAACGCTTCGCCGACGTGAACGACCCTTACGTTACCGAACGAGTGTATGCCGTTGCCTATGGCGTTGCCATGCGGAGCCACGATTCCTTGATGGTTGGGAGTCTTGCATCCGCGGTGTACCAAAAGGTCTTTGCCTCTGGAAGTCCTCCGCCTCACGTCCTGCTGCGGGACTATGCGCGAGGCGCAGTTGAACGTGCGATAGTCCTCGGGGCCGACATTCAAGTGGATGAGGAATTGGTCCGGCCTCCCTACAACAGCGCTTGGCCGTCCATCCCTTGCGAAGACTGCGCTAAAGAGATGACCTTTAACCAAACAGAAGGATTAGGGAGTAATGACAAACGAAAATTCGCCATAGACAGCATCACCGGCTCAGTAGACCGGTGGGGCGACTTCGCTCGCTACGTGATAGGAGTCGAATCCTCGTCAAACTGGCTGTCATTGCCACTCGTGGACGAGCCATGGCAATCACCCGAGGAAAGATTGCAAAATCTGCTTTCGACGTTACCTGATGAATTGAAATTAACGTGGGAGCAATTCGAGGAAAGCCAATCAAGCCTCAGAACCGCCGAGGCTCAGAACTCTATAGCTCGATTGAGACACTTGAGATTTGATCAGGTGGAAGAGTTGGACTCTGAAGACGAAGGCAATGTGAGCAACGGTGATATACCCTCACTGCCCGTTGACCAAGAATCCATTGAACAGTTGCGCCGGGAGGCGGAAGGTTATTTTGAGTCTTTCACGACAAGGTTGACAAAGGGCCAATTGGCGGAATTGGATTCCATCTTTCAGGACAAAGACGACGGGGAGGCCAGATATGGACCGCGCTTTGATTCGCGGTCAATCCAGCGCTACATACTCTGGCGGGTATTTGACTTAGGCTGGACGGTAGAACGGTTTGGGGATTTCGACCGTATGGTCAATTGGAATGATGCGAGACAGGCGTCCAAGCCAGAGCGCATAGGGAAGAAATATCAGTGGATTGCCTACCATGAAATCCTGGCCTATATCGCTGACCACTATCAATACAGGGAACGGTTTGCTGGCGACCACAGAGATCAACGGTATGAAGGCGCCTGGCAGGAGCGTCTCCGTGATATTGACCCCTCTTGCACCCTCAAGTCCACACCCGGTGGTACATCTTGGGGGCCTAGCAATCTTTCATGGTGGGGGAACGAGCGTTATGACGCTTGGTATGAAGGAGTTAGTCATCAGGACTGGTTGAGCAACTGCGAGAACCTGCCGGACATTGAACGCCTTTTGGAAGTGGTCAATCCGACGGACAGGACCTGTTGGTTTAACGTGAATGGCAGTTTTCTATGGCGGGAGACGCATCCTGCCGACGAGGAGCCTTACGACCGGAACCGCAAGGAACTCTGGATCGGAGTGACGGGTTATTTCGTTCGGGCCGAGGATGTCGGCTACTTCATGCCTTGGGCCGAGACCGTTGACTTTTGGGGTAGGTGGATGCCCGAACCACCGGAGGGATACCGGCTTTACGTTGGAGAATATGGATGGTCTCCGGCCTCCAGGCACATGCATCCCGACTGTCTCGAGGACGAGGATTGGGTGAGGCCGAAGCCACGGGAGGGAGATGGAGAGGAATGCCCAGTGCTGATTCAGCCCGCGTCGTTCGCCATTCTGTCAGAAAGCGGCGGGTTTGATTGCTCCATAGAAGAAGGCTATTCATTGCACTTGCCACATCAGGATTTCATAGGCCGTTTGGGTCTGCGATGGTCTGGAAACGGGGCGGATTTCCTGGACAAAAGTGGGGAATTGGCCGCCTTTGACCCAACAGTCCACGACGACGGCCCGTCGGCTTTGCTGCTGCGCAAGGAATCGCTAAATGAGTATCTCAAAGCTAACGGGTTGGCATTCTGCTGGACCATCATCGGCGAGAAATGGGGTATAGGAGGAGATTCAAGAACGGAGCACCGTGGATACGCGACCATTTCAGGCGCTTACAGTTATTTGGATGGGAAGTTGGAAGGGTTTCTTCATTATCGAAAGAAATCGCCGGATACCCTCGACGACGATGGTTTGGAGGAGCCAATTGACGAAAGCATGGCCCTGGATTCTGAGGAGCTGGAGTAGCTTCACGGTTCCCAATTCAATAGCCTTCATTTTGGAAGGCACTTTGGTGTTGTGGACATCACATGCATATCCCCTGCAGACGCACCGTAGCTTCCGAGTAACTTGCTCCACAACTAAACCAACTCTGTTTCCCCCTGCGGCCGGTTCGCTGAGCCGGCCTTTCTGATTTCCACAGCCTGGAAGTAGGGGGTCTCACCTGCCGATGTGTGGTTTTGGCAATCTTCCGAACTTGGGAGATCGGTAGCTGAATAAAGTTGCGGAGTCTGCCGATGGATGTTAACCTATAACTGTACCAACAAGGTACATAGTTGACCGTTTCGCCTATCCTCGTTCAGAGAAGGGATTCCAGTGCCTTACGTGATGATTCCCGGATTCCTGTGCGAACGATGCGGTCACCGATGGGTACGCAAGCAGCCCGGCACACGGGACCCGAAGGTCTGCCCCAAGTGCAAGTCTCCATATTGGAATACTCCGCGCACGCACCCTTTACGACCCGGCGTCAATCCCCTGCGCAACGACTGGACTACTGACGACGAGACCACCTGACGCGCGAGTTGAGGTAAGACCGAGACCCCAATGGGTGAAAACTATGCAAAACACAAACCAGCAAGCCATCATCGAAGAAGCTATTGCCATCGTAGCCGAGATGAGTCCTCAAGGCACCGATGGCACGTGGCTTGAGGATGTTGCTGTAGCGGTTGGCCCCCACGTCAAGGAGTGGGATATTGCGCGTTGCCACCTCTGGGCCGAATGGCCTGACCGGGAAACCCACTTTCCCGGAACGACGAATCAGGACATTGGCATCGACTGTGTCGCTATACGTCGCAGCGACGGTGGGCACATCGCCATCCAGTGCAAATCCCGGCAACTGAATGCCGCTGGCCAGGGCGCTCCTATCAGCAAGGGCGAAATCGACAGCTTCGCCAATACGTCCGCCGGCGAATTCTGGACCGAACGATGGGTCGTCACTAACGGTGACAACCCTGTGAGCGGGAACACCCAGCAGGCAATGTCAATGATCGACAAACCTGTAAAGATGGTCAACATCGCCAACGACCTGCTGCAACAGCAGGCTGCGTTCACTCACGAGGAATGCCCTCACTGCGAACCCAACCCCAACGGCGAGGAACGTCGGCAATCCAAGTCCTGTATGCAAGCGGAAGCCACCGCCGAAAGCGTCCGCATCCTAAAGGAGCACGAAGAGTCTGACAGTGGCGGTTTGCCGGTCGGTCAAGCCCGGGGCAAGATCATCCTGCCCTGCGGAACCGGCAAAACCCGCATCTCCCTACGTATTGTTGAGGAACTTACACCGCCGGGCGAGTTGTCCATCGTACTCTGTCCGTCCATCGCCCTAGTCGCCCAAATCAGGCGCGAGTACCTCCAACAGGCCAACTCGGACATCAGGGCGCTAGCGGTGTGTTCCGATGAAACCGCCGGGTATGACCCGAAGAAGGAAAGCACGCGGAACACCGCAGCAGACCCTACGCTGGACAACAGCAACGTCAGCGCTTCCGAGGTGAAGGGCAGGGTCACGACCAACCCCGAGGAAATCGCGGCGTGGATGCGCGACGGACGAGGCTCCGCCCAGGTCAGCGTCATCTTCGGCACCTACCAGAGCGGCAGCAGGGTTGCGGAGGCCCTCAATGCAACCGGCGTCACGGCCAAAGTCCTCGTAGCCGACGAAGCCCATCGCACCGCCGGTCTGCGCCGAAAGCGCAGTGCCAGGAGCCAGCACGTCACAGATGAGGAGCGCCGCATCCGCGACTTCACGCTGTGCCACGACAACGATGCCTTTCCGGCGACGTACCGCGTCTATCAGACCGCCACACCACGCATATACGACACCAGGAGGGTGAACCAGGACCAGGCAAGCGACTGGATTGTCCGCAGCATGGACGACGAAGGCACTTTCGGCGTGGAACTGTACCGCAAGAGCTATGTGGAGGCGGTAAGTAACAAATGGCTGTCCGACTACCGCATCATCGCCGTGGGCGTGAGCGGCCCTGACGCTTACAGAATTGCTAACACGCTGGCCGGTGAGACCGAAAGCAAAGGCAAAAACCGGTTAACGTCCACTCACTTCCTACGCGGGCAGGCATTCGCTCTGGCCATGGCCGGCGCCACGCAGAACCGGGGAGAGGGTACGGTTCCCATCAAGTCCTGCATCGCCTTCATGAACACCGTGGACAAGTCAAAGAACATGGCGAGCGAGCTACAGAAACCCTACGTTAGAAAGTGGGTCCAGGACGAACTCGACAGAGAGCAGAACGGGCAGACCGCCACGCACTACACTCTGGAGCATCTGGATGCCACCAGCAACGTGACCGCCCGCGAAAACGCCAAGCTGCGGCTTGCAGATGCCAGCGAAACCAATCCCCACGGCATTATCAACGTGGGCATCTTCGGCGAAGGTACCGACTCACCCACGCTGAACGCTGTGGCCTTCCTGGAACCTCGCAAGAGTCCAATAGACGTAATCCAAGCCGTGGGCCGGGCGATGCGCAAGGCGGACGACAAGGAGTATGGCTATATCGTCTGCCCCATCGTGATACCGCCTAACGCCGACCCGGAGCAGTGGCTCAGCTCCAGCAACATGGAAGAAGGTTGGTCTGAGTTGGGACAGATTCTCTTGGCCTTGCGCGCCCACGACAGCCGCATTGAGGAAAAGCTGCAAGAACTGTTGCACCTTTACATTCCCCAGCCGCCTCCGTCGGTAGTCAGCATCATCGGTATTGCCAGCGGCGAGGACCGGCGTATCCAGTATCGGGAGCACGAAGGCGCGCCAGGAGAGGCTCAGGTTGCCGTGGAACGAGTGCTAGAGGGCAGAAGCACGCTGACCCGCGAGTTTCGTACTATAACCGAGCCACTGCCGGGGCCGCCCGACGAGGCAGCCCGGAGCATAGCCGACGCGAAAGCCTCGGCGTATCAGACTGAATCCGAGGCGCCGTCGCAAGTTATTGAAGCCACGCAAATTATCGCCGGTAAGAAGAACCACGACGGCAGCATCGAACTGCGCATGGACACGGTGGCTCGGGGTAAGCCGGCATCGGACGGGACCAGGGGGATAGTGGACGTCCGCAAGTCCAAGGCCAAGGCCAGGGACATGATCAACAAAAGCGAGGGCGTACGTATCCCCACCACTAAGGAAAAGAAACCGCAGTCCACCCGTGAAGAGTGGGCGGAGCAATCCTTCCTGCGGCAACTCCGACTCAGCGGACTGGAAGACGAGGGCAACGCCATCAGAATGAACCTGTTGTCAAAGTCCGGCCTGGTGGACAACCGCGTGGTTAGAGACCTGAACATCCTGGAATCCAGCGTCAAGGAAGCTGCCCGCCACCTGCGAGAGGACCAGTTGCAACCGGCTCTTGACCAGCACTTTATGTTGGACAACCTGGACGAGAAGGCCCAAAAAGCAATAAAGGAAGGGAAGGCCGCCGACGGGTGCGTGACCGCCGCCCTGCTGCTAATGAATGCCGCCATGTTGCACCAGCGGATCGCGAACGGACGCTGGCTCAGCGGCGTCAGCGACCTAGCGACGGTGAAGAACGACATAAACGTCGTCCGCCGCGTGCGCCGCGAGTGGGGCCGCATCTTGACCCACGACTTCCGTCCGGTGCTAGAGCCGGCCGTGGCCGTCATCGATGCCGTGGAGGACACCGGCAAACTGGCCGGGCTGGAACGGGCTTTGCATCACATCACCGCCGAAGCGGAGCGCATCGCCGAAACCTACGCCGACATGGGCGCCGACCACGCCGGCCCGTTATTCAACCGGGTTATGGGTAACCAGGCCTCCGACGGCGCATTCTTCACCAGGCCGGTGGCGGCGTCCATCGCCGCCCGCCTGACCCTGGACGCCTGCGGTGATGTGGACTGGGCCGACCCAGACGTGTGGCGAGGACACAGGACCGTTGACCTGGCCTGCGGTAGCGGCACCCTGCTGGCCGCCATGCTCACCGACATGAAACGCCGGGCCCGGGAGTGGGGGGCCAGCGAGGAGCGGATCGCGGAATTGCAAAAGCTGGCTATCGAGGAAACCATCAAGGGACTGGACATCAACCCGGTGTCGTTGCAATTGGCGGCGTCTCAGTTGACCGCCGGCAACCAGGAAATCCGCTACCGGCGCATGGGCCTGTACCTGATGCCCTACGGCCCGGCACCAAACGACCCCACCAGGGTTTCGGTAGGAACCTTGGAACTGCTGGGCCAGAAGGCCATCGTCCCCCGCGATGGCGCGATGGACTTAGGCGACGACAAAATCGGTTCCCAAGTGGTGTGGAACCAGCCCGATGACGCGGAACTCGAAGACGCCGTTGACGCCGCGAAAGGTGCTCGCATTGTCATCATGAACCCGCCGTTCAGCAACCGCTCCAAGATGGGCGAAAAGTTCCCAGAAGGGGTTCAGCAAGCATTGCGAAAACGGACGGATACTTTGGAAGATCTGTTGATTATAAATGACCCAGAATTGAAAAAATTCGCTTCACGAAACACGGTCTCACCGTGTTTCGTGAAGCTGGCCGATCAGTGTTTGCCTAAAGATTCTGGGACACTGACGATGATCAACCCGACTATCGCACTTTCTGCTCCCTCCGCCTTGGAGGAACGACTAACCCTTGCCCAGCGTTACCACATCCATACTGTCCTCACCGGCCGTTGGCCGCGAGAGTTCACCCTCAGCCAGAATGTCGAGGTTGATGAGTGCATCGTTATTGCCGTGCGCCACGGAGGTGTCCGTCCGCCTACCCGGTTCGTTCACCTAGACCGGATGCCCCATGACGAGGGCGAAGTTGCAGAACTCCACCAGGCATTGCTGGAATGTCCACAAGGACCAATAGGGGATGGCTGGGGAGAGACGTCAGAATGGCCAGCTGAGCACATCGCGGAGGGTGATTGGACACCAGCTATCTGGCGCTCACCAGAATTGGCGGAGGCGGCGCGGCGGTTCGCCGAAAGTCCAACAATGCAAACCATTGGTGAACACGGGTATTCGTGCGAAGCAACCCTCCAGATGATGGACAAGAAGAACTTCGTTCTAGCTGAACCGGGTACTCTGGGCAGTTTTCCAATTGTTAGTTCGAAAGGTGCCGACGGGCAGACAACTATCCGGAGCACGCCGGATGCCGAATGGAAGCCAACTAACCCGGATGAGGAACAGCGCATCCTCAACGGCGGAACCTACCCGCAGGTTGACCGACTGTTACAAAAAGCGGGATACGTGCTGGTTACTTCAGGTCAGGCACCATCCACAGCCAGGGTCAGTGCGATTGCCGACGACAACAAATACGTAGGACGTGGTTGGTTGCATGTCACAGGACCAGATGTGCTGGAGGCGAAGGCCATCGCCGTGTTCATAAACTCTACGGCGGGTCGACTTCAATTGTTACGCAATGCGGGGAGGAAAATCGCCTTTCCGCAGTATAACCCCGTGGTTCAGGAGAGCATCCGCATCCCCAACGTCAAGGATGACCGTGTCCGTGGCATCCTAGTTGGTTGCTGGGAGCATACCAAGGATATGGAAGTGCCACAATTCCGCGAAGGCGAGTGCGAGGTTCGCCGCTTGTGGGACGAAGCTGTTGCCGACGCCATGGGCTGGGACGCGGACGAACTGGCACACCTTCGCAACCTGCTGCACAACGAACCCCACGTGCGCGGGCTGGGCTACGGCCAGTACGCCGACAAACTAGAAGACGACGACATGGCGACGGCGCTGAGCCGGGAAACCTTCGAACTACTTGCCGACGAATGGGAACGCGACCGTCCTCGTGGGGCCGACATTGAGCAGATGACGAAACACCCGGCCTACCAGAACATCATTGAGATGGGGGAACCCGCCGTGCCCTGGCTACTCCAACGGTTGGCTGAAAAGCCCAGTCACTGGTTCGTCGCCCTCAACGCCATCACCGGCGCCAGACCGGTGCCGCCGGAAAGCCGCGGGCGCATCAAGGAAATGACCCAGGCTTGGCTGAACTGGGGTCGCCAGCAAGGATACGAGCTTGGGAACAGCAAATTGGATTAACGAATACTTGCCCCAATTGGCGGCAGAGGGGTACCAAGTCACCAGTGAACCTGACAGCGAGTACAACTGCATCGCTTATGCCGCTGGCGAAACCGACCGTTGGTGGAGTCACGTAGAAAGAGCCGATTACTACTGGCCGGAGCACGCCAGCCGCACCCCTTCCATCCAGAGCCTGATGGAGGTCTTTGCCGGACTAGGCTACGAGCCGTGCGAGGACGCCAGGTATGAGCCGGAGTTCAGCAAAATTGCGCTATACGCCGATAGGCAAGGGCATTGGACACACGCGGCCGTGCAGTTGCCTGGGGGAGAATGGAGCAGCAAGCTAGGACCAGACGAAGACATCAGCCACCGCGCGCCTGAATCCCTAGACCCTGACTTTTACGGTGGGGTTCACTGCCTCATGCGTCGCCCGAATTGAGCATTTCAGGCCCGTGTCTGGTAGGTGAGCACCAGTGCAAGGGAGTCACGGACCTACCAAAGCACCGCCAATCTTCCGAAACAATGGCACCCTGCTGAACTCTCTTGCCTAATTGGCGCGATGGGATGCAATAGTATCCCGAGGGGTGACCATTGTTCGATCCCATGGAGACAATTGGGGCAGGTCAGATCATCGCGCCTTTTTTCTTCCTCTGAATACTGAGAAAGGTCCGACCACAAAGCGACCAACACCCACGATTTTTGCGCTGAAATTGAGGACACCATGCGTGAAGGAATAACAAGACAGGATGCCGAAGCGCACACGACCGTACGAACGATGCTGAGGATAATCCAAGGAATGACAGCAATCACAGTGGAGAACGATCTGGAGATATTGGAGGAGCGAAGTCCATTGTTCCGGGAATTCGCGGACAACTACGGTTTTGTTTTCGGTTACAGCGAGGTACTCCAGGCGAGCTTGCTTAGTCTAATGGAACCCCTGATAGGACAACCGAAGGCTTTTGGGTACGAGATTGACGAAGATCTACAGAGGTGGTGGTTCTACCTCAGGGAAGGCGGCACGCAAGCGGTCCCTGTGGTCACCGAGTCGTCCGACGACGGCTTGGCCACTATGCTGGCAGCGATAAACGGCCTGATGGTGGGTTGTCGCAAGGCCGGAAATCGTTGGGGCAAACTCACTGATGTGATACGGGACACGCGAGAGTTTGCCCGATCACTCCTGGCGTCGCTTCCCGAATGCCAGGCCGAAAGCAATATAACCGATAGCAGAGCGCTCCCCAGTACGTCCGACATTATCGAGCAACGTGCAGCCGACTGGCTGGCCGGTCCACTGTGGGATGGTAATGCTATAAGCAGCGCGGTTAATTTCATCAATCCTGGCGGCAACAGGTACTTCGTAGACGAATACGACGACGAAGAGGACGTGATGGACATACTCACACCTCTGGACGAATACTACGGCTTGCGGTTTCCAAAACCACGAAGAGTGCATCCGTCGCATCCTCTGGGAGTTGTGGCCGCGCTGGCTTTCGCCACCGCCGACATACAGGGAAGTAGCGTTAGCGAGACGTTCCCGTACACGCTGACCTGCAACATGAGGATGCTGGCGCAGTCCGCGAAAGCGAAGCTGGAAGGACTTCTTAAGTCCTATGAACACGCAGAAAATCAACGGCTAGTGCCGAGCAGACTGGTCCGGATACCAACGCCTGTAATTCCGACTACACCTGAGTCGGTATACTCGCAGCACAAGCGGCTGGACGCCCTGTTGGGCAGAAATCGCCGCCTGGTGGCGTCCGCCGACGAACTCAGCTGTCTGCTGGTAGAACCCGTATTGCACGGCTTATGTGCACGGTCAGACGAGAATGCCCGCGCAAACGTTCTGCGGATACTTAGTATGAGCGACGACACGGCTTACACCAAGATTACAATCGCGTTAGAGATGCCATTGACAGGGATGTTCTCGGACTACAGCACTTGGTGGTGCTTCTACGGGGTGGCAGGTACAGGGAGTTCGGACCCGGACATCATACGCTCCGTAGTAGCTCTGGAACGACTGCTGGACAGATACCAACAACGAATCAGAGTCACAGATGTGGGTCCACTGAGTGACAACGAACTAATAGCGCTACTTTCGCCCCACGGATGGAACGCACTACGGTCGGCCCACAAGAGAAACGTTGACGCCAATGCCGACCTACGAGCGGCCTTATCGGAAACTATGGCAGCCTTGTACCTGGCTGCGCAAGGCTACGACACGGTCCGCAATAACGTGGAACTGAAGAACCCCAAACGTGAGGTTGACGCGATGGGAGGACGCCATCGGAATGGTGAAAACCAGATTTTAGCGATAGAAGTGAAGGCCCGATCAACACACGACCAAGATTTGAAAGCGTCATACGAGCGATTTTGCGATTTGGTGGACAGGTTACAAACAGACCCCAAAGACATTGCATCACGCCTTGGATTGCCAATGGTTCCAACGACGGTGCAAGGAATCTACATCAGCCTTGGGGATGCCGACGAGTTGGAAATCCCTGAGCGCAACGATGTCCCGCTATGGGGATTCGACGAGTTTCACACCAAGTTGGAAAGCGCTAACGTACCGAGAAAATACAGACGGTTGCTGAGAAAAGAGAACATCGCACGACTTTTGCCCTTTACCGACCGTGATTGGCTGATGCTCCCTGAAATAGAGCCATGGACAGAAGCCTGCCCACACGATCTTTGACGCTTTGAGCCTTGCAGACGGTGGCGCGAAACACGGTATGCCGCGACAATAAGCAGAACGCCGTTTCTTCTCTCAAACAACGGCGCGGGGTTCGCAACGCCACTCTGCTGATGTGTAACACACTCAGTCTGTCGCCCGGGGCCCGGCGGCAGTACCAGCGGGGTTCTAGGAATGGACGACTATCACCTGCTATTCATCATCGTGCTGGTGGATGACGGCAATCGCGAGGGGGAATAAAGGCTGGACAAGGGAACCAGAAAGACGGCACGTGGGCAGGCAGGACAGGACATCTCTGGTATACCGATGTCCTGTCCATTTTGCCTAACGGCCGATGCCCAGTCATCCGGTAGAGGGAATGAAGTCACCCCATAGGGAACCGCGCTAAACGTCGCCCGGCTCCCCCCGCTTCAGCAGGGCGGAGCAGCCCCGTTCGTCCACCAGGTGGTGCACCGACACCCGGCCCCAGCTGTCGTAGCCGGATGTGTAGGCGAACTCCACCTCGGCGCCCCAGGGCACCCGCCCCCCGGTCCGAATCGTGTCTCCGCCAGGCCCGCCGGCGCCCTTGACCACCACGCCGTTGCGCCCGCCCTTCTTCCAACCCATGACCCTGAGCTCTACCGGAACCACCAGTTCCGCCGCCGACGGCGCGAACAGCACCTCGTACAGACGCCGCAGCACGTCCCCCGATGGGGTGCGCTGGCCGTTCATCACCTGGGAGAGCATGGCCTTGCTGATGCCCGCTCGCCGAGCCACCTCGTTCTGCGACCAGCCGTGAGCGTCCATGCGTTCCCAAAGAGCCTGCGGGTCAATTTCAGCGGGCTGGGCGGCCTCGACCTTCACGGGAGCCTCCAGCACCGCCTCCATCCGGACCTGGGCGGCGGGACTGAGGTTGCGCTGGCCCCGTGCCACCTGCGTCACGTAACCGTAGCTCAGCCCCGTCCGGTCCGCCACCTGCCGAAGGCTCAGTCCCTTCTCCCTGGCCCGCTCACGGACGTAGGTGCTCTCCCCGCCCTGCACCACGCCGCCCTGGCGGTAGACCACGCCCTGGCCGGGGACCTCCCCAAGGACCGCCATTGCCTTCTCCCGCAGGTCGGGAGTCCAGGGACGGTGCCCGTTGGCCACCGCGCACAGGTGGCTGTAGTTCACGTCCATCAGGGCGGCCAGTTGCTTTAGGGTGAGACCGTGGTGCCGGGCCGCCGCCTGTAGTTCGCTCTCGGCCCTTCCCTGATTCTCCGCCAGGTCCTGTACCTCCGTGTCCTGTAAGGCAATGGTGTCGCGCTGGTTGTCGAGGGAGACCGCCAAGTTTTGGGCAGTCTCAGTGATGTTGCTGTTCGTAGTGGTGGTCATTTCGCTTCCTCCGAAAGGCGGAAAGCGAGGCCGGCCCGAATGGACCGACCCCGCTCTCCGGTTAAAGATGCAGGTCGTTGGGTGCGGTCCATTCCGCCGCTTGGGTGTTCGCCGGGTTGTGAAACACGAAGAACGGGGACGCCTCCCCGCAAATGGGAGAGACGCCCCCGCTCGTAGTTACCTATTCGATTGTCAGCGGCGTCCCCACGGAGCCACCTTGGTTGCCGCCGCGCCGCGCTTAGGACGGCGGGACTTGTGTCATTGCCGCCGGTTCAGCGGTTGATCCAACCGGCTCATGGCCGCCTGGAACTCAGGATGTTCGTTGTTGCTGTGTTTAACCTCCTCGGTATGGTAGTAGTCGTGGTTATCGCCGTTATCGCTGACGTTCTGCCCGTTGCTGACGTGGTTCTTGCCGTTGATGTTGGTGGCACCAGCCATTGGCCTGCCGCACTTTCCGACCCTCCGAGAGCATCCCCATTCCACCTGCTATCAGCATCCGCCCGTGCCTCTATGCGCCGGACGCACTACGCCCACGGTCGGCCCTGCCACGGCAAACCAGGAATGGCGAATTGACGCAAGACGCACCACGCCCTGGGTGGAGCGCCGGAATGGAAATACGGGATCGGCGGCTGGCGGAAGGCGCAGTTCGCCCAGGGCGAAGTTGCCGGGCAACTGGCGTGAGGGGAAATGGGAGAGGAACGCAGTGGGATCAGCGGCCACGCCGTCAGCCAGCGCGCCGGTGGGGGCTGCGTTGCAATGGCGGGTGTCCGGTCCTTTGTTGTCAAGCGACCGGAGCGTGTGGAATCTGCGGCCTGGCTTCTGCTGCTGCCCGGCAGCTACGCCGCAGTGATGATGGGACGGTCAGGGCTGATGTTCAACCTCAACCGTAGCGTGAAGGGAGAGCGAAGCTTTCAACCGCTCCGCCGGTTAGTCCGATAGGGAAAGGGGCGCCAAGGACGCCGTGCTGTTTCCGGTTGCCACCTCCGTGATTCAGTCCGTGGGGCAGGGATTCCGCCTGGGTTTGAGAAACCAGTCAAAGCGCACCGTGCGCCTCGGGAAACATCCCTCGCGGATGCCCATCGGGAGAGCAGGGCTCGATCCCTCTGAGAGGTCCGGCATGGGCGGCCGTTCGGAGAGCAGGGCTCGATCCTATGCGGCCAAACCCGGGTCCAGGGACAGGACCCTCCAGTTTTCTCGGCAAGAAGCACTGGCAAAAGCCTGATCACGTATTCCAGTATCCGGCACCGGTCGGGGCGATGGCAATACCCACAGCGCCCCGGAAGCCAAAGTGTTCACAAAAACCTAAGCGCCGCTCCGGGACCAGCTTTCCCCACCTTGTTTCAGTCCTTGGGTCTGTTTTCGACGTCGCCGACCTCTCCTACCCGTCTCCGGCGCGTCAGCTCTGAACGCCGACGCCGGAGCAACGCAGCGGATCGTCATCGCCAGGGCGCCACGCATCAAACCCTATGAGGTAGTTTACGCATGAACCACCCCATGAGGGATTCCATCCGGTGCTGGTGTTCACCAAACTGGACGGGGACTGACAGGTCCGGCGACCGATTGACGCCGGCGACCGGGGGAGAGGCAGGATGCGAGGGAACAGCCGCGACAACCGGCGGAAGGGCCCCGTCAGCATCCTCTCCCACTGTGGTAGAG
>VXOH01000086.1:0-15018 GCA_009840135.1 Chloroflexota bacterium
AAGAGAAAGAACTCATGGTGGAGTCAATCTGCCTTCCGCCGTGGGTGGAGACCAGGATGCCATTCACACCGCTCTCGGCGGCGATATGGGCGTCCTCGGCGGTCCTGACACCCTTGAGCACCAGGGGAAGGCCGGTCAGGCCCCGAAGCCAGTCCAGTTCCTCCCAGGAAAGGGGCGGGACCTGGGCGGGCTGCCAGTTGGGAGCTTCGTCGGTCCCGCTGACTTCGGCCAACCGTTCGGGGGTGGCCCGGAAGTTGGCCAGTTCGGCAGGATTAACGTACTGGTTGCGGACGTCCCGCTCCTTGGGAGAAGGAACCGGCGTGTCAACCGTCAGCACTATGGCCCTGTAGCCGGCCTCCTCCGCACGGTGGACCAACATTTCGGTGAGGTCGTGACCCCGGTGGTAAAGCTGGAACCAAAGGGGCCCACTGGCCACTGACGACACCTCCTCCATGCTGTAGTGGGAAGAAGTGCTAAGCATCATCAGCGTGTTGGACATTCCGGCGCCCCGGGCCGTAGCCAGTTCGCCGTCGGGATGGGCCAGCTTGTGCCCGCCGGCGGGACAGACAAAGACCGGAAGACTGATCTCCGAGCCGAGCATGGTGGTGGACAGGTCGCGGTTGTCTATGTTGCGCAGGAAGCGGGGCCGAATGGTCAGGTCTTCGAAGGCGGAACGGTTGCGGGCCGTGGTGAATTCGTCCATGGCCCCGGCCTCGATAAACTCCCAGTTGTTGTGGGGCAGGCTGGCCTTGGCCCTGGATTCATAGTCGTAAAGATTGATGGGATCCATCTATTGTCGCTCCTTTTCAATTAAGGTCGGTAGGTGTCCCTACTTTAAGACTTGGGGAGTGTTTGGGCAAGGGTGGAAAAGGGATTCAAATGGCGGTTGGAGTGTCATTCTTTGACTACCGTTTAGTATAATTGGCCCAACCGGAAGGGGAGTTTCAAATGGATCAAGAATTCTTTCCACCGCTGCCAGATCCGGCGGAAAACCAGCCGCCGGAAGCCCGACGAGCCATGGGGCAGCGACTGATTAAGCAGGCCAGGTATGAATTGGAATCCGGCGACAGGTTGCAAGCAGGAGGAAAGGCCTGGGGCGCAGCCGTCCAATACCTGAAAATCATAGGTGAGCAACGGGGATGGGGTCACGATTCTAATCGGCAGCTACAGAGCCTGGGCAGCCACTTGGCGGCGGAATTTCCTGAACATGGAGCGCAACTGGCCTCAGCCCTGTCAGATGCCTATTTCAAGGGCCACGAGAATTTTTACGAGAACCGGCGACGGATGCGGGACGTGCGCGAGTCGGTGGAGGGCGTGGAAGAAATAATCCCCATCCTGGAAAGGCTGACTGAAGAGCCGCCCCGTCCCTTTACCATTGATTCAAACAGCCAGCTGCGCCGGTTGAGGGTGTTGACGGGCAAGCGGGATTTGAAAGTTGGAGATAGTTCGGCAGTGGGGTTTTCATTGGCGGCAAGATATTCCGCAGGTGGTGGTGCGGCAAGAACGGTTCTTGAGAGTGCCGCCAGCTACGAGGGAAGACCTCAACCGATAATCCAGAACTTGATGGTAACCCTTCTTGAAGACTACCCATCTTTGCTCAGCGACAAGGACGTCCAAGACTTACAGAATGGCGAATATTGCCGGGATGTGTTGGGTCTTAGAATTGCGGGACATGAACTTTTGAGGAGTATCACCTATGGCAGAATCGTGAATGGCCACTCAAGGTTTTGGGTCAAAGAATTCGCCGGAAAATATTTTGCCTGCAAAGAGTGGTGGAAGCAAGACCACCTGCCCAACGCCAAAGCCCTTAGAGCCTGGGTTTCAACAATAATCCAACGTAACGAGGGCCACCCCGGTATCCCTGCCCTGCATCAGCACTGGAACGACTTAGACTCCTATATTCGGAGCAGCCAATAAAACAGGGGCGCCGCTGGCAGCGGCGCCCCTCCATTTAAACTTACTTTCTCTCCCGAAGATTATTCTTCCGGCGGACTGAAAGGCACTATCCCCGGAATCCACCACTTCTGCCAACTGTCGTCCACGCGGGACTGGAAGAACTCCAGGTCCTCCTCGTTCAGGTGGGCGAAGCGGCCCTGACGCTGGAGGTAATCCCGAACGGGCTTGCGTTCGCGGACCCCGTTGCCAATGGCCCGGGAGGGGCCGCTGAGGGTGAGTTCACCGTCAGCGATCTCGTACTGCACCCACAGACCCGTTTCCACCGCCAGCATTCCCAGTTCGTGGGAATACTTGGGGTCGTAGTCCCAGCCCTTGGGGCAGGGGTCAATGACGTGGATGAAGGTAGGGCCGCCGATGGTCAGCGCCCGGCGAATCTTGTTGGTGAAGTCCAGGCCGTAAGAGGCGCAGGCCGTTGCCACGTACCGGCAACTGGGGTGGCCGGCGGCCAGCATGGGAGCCGTGTTCTTCTTCCAGCGGCGATTCATGATGCGATGAACCTTGCCCGGAGGGCTGAAGGTGGAGTTGGCGCCCCAAGGGGAGCTGCCGGAAACCTGGATATCGGTGTTGGCGTAGGACTCGTTGTCGTAGCAGAGGATGAGCAGGTTGTACTCATCGTGCTGCAGGGCGGCGGAAATGCCCGCCAGACCCATGTCCACTCCACCGCCGTCACCGCAGAAGGCGATGACGTTGATGGGCTCGTCTTTCATCTTGCCCTTGCGCATCATGGAGGCCAGGCCGGCGGCGGTGCCGGTAGCGGCTGCGCCGGAGGAACCCAGCTGAGTGTGCATCCAGGGCACCACCCAGGGGGTGCTGTAGTAGGTGGTGTTGGCCACATACATACAGCCGGTGCTGCCCACAACGATGGTGCGAGGGCCGGCGGCCTTGATCATCAGCCGCATAGTCAACGCCGACTCGCAACCCTGGCAGGTGCGGTGGCCAGAAGTAAAGCCTTCCTGAAGGGGTATATTCTTTACACCCCGAACCTGGGGGAGATCCCGTACTAGCGTCATAATTCTTACTCCCTCACTCCGATCCAGTTGCATTCCTGTTCTATCTTACCAGTATCAATGGCCTTCTGGGTAATTTCTACCATGTCTTCAACGTCGCGGACTCGGACCTCGCGGCCACCCAGTCCGGCAATAAAGTTTACCACATGGGGCCGCTTCTCCAGCGGATACAGGGCGGCGCGTACTTCGTTGAACAGAACGCCGCCGAAGGACGGGGAACCGAAGGAATAGTCCCGGTCCACCACGGCCACGGCCTTGGAGCTGCCCAGGGCTTCCTGTACTTCCTCGGTGGCGAAGGGGCGGAAGAACTTCAGGCGGACGAAGCCCACCTTCTTGCCCTGCTCCCGCATCCGGCGAATAGCCACGCGAACGGGAAGTGCCAGGGTGCCCATACCCATCAGGACGATATCCGGGTCGTCGTCCATCATGTACTCTTCTATGAAAGGACTGGGATCTCCCCGCCCGAAGACCTGTTTGAACTCCTCATAGACCTCTTTGATGACGGCCGGAGTCCGGGTCATGGCCTCGTTGGACTGGCGTCGAATTTCCATCAGCCAGTCTTCGTTCACCTGGGGAGCGACGGTTATAGGGTTGTCGGGGTGTAGCTGGAGCTTGCCCCGGTCGTACCCCGGAAGGAAGCGATTGACCTGGTCCTGGGTGGGCACATTGACGATGGCCTGGGAGTGGGTCAAGAAGGACCCATCGCAGCTGAGGGCCATGGGCAGGAAGGCGCGGGGGTCCTCTGCGATACGCCAGGCCATCAGGGCCATGTCCAGGGCTTCCTGGGCGGTGGCGACCCAGTAGAGCATCCAGCCAAGGTCACGCACGGCCAGGGCGTCGTTGTGCTCAACACCGAAGGCGCCGGGGTCGTCCAGGGCGCGGTTACCCACCATGGCAACCACGGGCAGACGAAGTCCGGCGGTAACGGCGATGGCCTCAAAGGCGTAGAACCAGCCAACCCCACTGGAGCCGCAGAAAGTGCGGGCGCCCACGGAGGAGGCGTGCTTGACGATTTCAAACTGGGAGTGCTCGCTTTCGGCTACGATGAAGTCGCAGTCGAAGGCACCGTTGGCCTTGAGCTGGGACACATACTGCATAACGGTGTCGTAAGGCCGGATGGGGTAGGCGGTGATCACGTCAACGTCGGCCAGGGCACAAGCGATGGCCACGGCCTCGCTGCCGCTGATCAGCTCCTCTTTTTCGGTCATAAACAGTTGTTCTTCGACGGTAGTCATTAGTCCTCCGCTACCTCCGCGATTTCTTCAGCGTAGCCGCCAACGTGGTGGAAGCCATGGGTGCGGTCAACCTGCTTCTGCTTCTCAATCAGAGAAGTCATCCACTGGGTGTAGCCGTCCTTGTCCTTCTGCCACATTTCATATTGGCTGTCGTTGTCGTTGAACTCGGCCTCGTTGATCATGGTGACGCAGTCGGCAACCGGGCAAACGGCTTCGCAGACGCCGCAACCGCAGCAGGACTCCAGGTTGGCGTCGTACAGCCCGTCGGGAGTAACGTCAAAGCAGGTGTCCGGGCACTGCAGCCAGCAGAGGGTACACTTGATGCAGGTGTCGAAATTGACGATGGGGCGCATGGACCGGGTGCTGTACTTCTTGAACACGGAACTGCGGACAGGCTGGTAACCCTCGTTGCCGCCGCGGAAGCCTCCTCCCTGCTCGATTCCGCGAATAACGATGCCCTCTTCCATGGTGGTCCAGCCGGGCAGGTCAAAGCTGAAGGGTTCTTCCTGGTTGCCCTCCCCGGGTTCCACGGGACGCATGGTGGTGCGCTCGTAAGTCCGCTCGGCAGAACGAACCTTCAGGTTGTCCCAGCCCTGGTCCTGGATGGCTTCAACCATGGACTCCAGGCTTACCAGCTGGGGGCACACCTTGGCCAGCGCCCCAAGAATACGGACGTCGGTGTGGTCGTCCTTGTACACCCACAGCCCGGAGAAGCTGGGAATGGAGGTTATCGTGGATATATTGTAGGGCTGGTCCTTCTGGTGAATGTCCTCGATCAGCGCGTCCACTTCCTGGCGGGAGGTTACGATAAGGGTTCCGCCGGGCTTGGTTAGCGCGTTGATGGGCTGCAGACCGTACCAGGCCCAGGACTCGATGCCCTTGCACATGGTGTCGTCCACGTTGATGGTTACGTCAACTTCCTGCGCTTCGTAAACTGCCAGGTTTTCTTCCAGTTCCTCCGGATCGTCAGCGACGATGGCAAACTGCTTGGCGGGAATTCCGTTACGTTCGGGAGAGTCGCCGTACCGGCCAAAGGCAGTGCCGTACTTCCCCTCCTTCCTGGCAGCGAAAACTATGGAGCGGACGATGTTCCGTGCCAGGGTTTTCTGGAATATACCCCGGTACACCACCTCCACAGCTACTGTGCTCATATGGGTTCCTCCTGTAATGTTTGATCTGGCTTAAACCGTTCGGTTCGGGTTTGGTCTGATGATTCCCACGACAAATCTAGTCGTCAGCCGGCAGGGCCACCTGCTCCAGTTCGATGGATGCTCGAGCCGAGGGCTCCACCGCGGTCAGGTGGTGGTCCATGGCCTTGCGGGCCCCGGATACGTCTCCCATCTCGACCATTTCCAGTATCTGGCAGTGGGAAGCGAGGGAGCGTTGGGGCCTGCCGGGCTCCTGCAGCGACCGGTCGCGGGACATTTGCAGGATATCCTCAATGGCGCTAACCACCTTGACCAGCGCTGCATTGTGAGTTGCCGAGGCCAGGGCGAAGTGAAAAGCGGTATCTGACTCTACGCCCGTATCGCCCACGTCAATCTGGCGCTGCTGCTCCTCCAGGATCTCCCGCATGGCCTCCACTTCCAGGGAAGTGGCCCGCTGCGCCGCCAGCGCCGCGATGTGGGGCTCCATCAGATGACGCATCTCAAAAACGTCCTGCAGGGCAGCCTCGCCGACGTTGAGATTTGCCGCCACCAGGTCCAGGGCCGCTCCGAGATTCTCGGTGTTTATAAATGTACCGGAACCTCGCTTGCTGACCACCAGACCCTGCAACTCCAGGGAGCGAATCGCCTCGCGCACCGAACTGCGGCTGACTTTGAACTGCTCCGACAACTCCCGCTCAGAGGGCAGGCGGTCACCGTGCTTCAAGGTTCCCTGGCGAATTAGCGAGTGGAACTGTTGCACGATTTCCTCGTACAACCGCCGCCGCTTTACGCTGTGAATCCGTTCCTGCAACTGCCTGCCTCTGGGCAAGTGGTCAGACCAATTCTGGAATGGGGGTATTATACTATGGGGGCGGGGGATGTCAAGCGGGACAAATGCTTGTTCGTTACGGTGTTGCGGATGCTCTCCCAAGTATGGAGGTGATATCTGTGACACTTTCATCTTCAACGATCTTGTCTGTCAGGATTAGAATGTGAGAGTTTGTGTGCCTTTGGAAGCGCACTAATGCTACGAGGGCTCGGTATGGAATCTTGACGGCGAATCGAATGGAGTAGTCTCTTTTGAATACACGGCAATTGTAAAATTGAAACCATGCTCATCTAGATTTCCTATTGGGCTGAATTGAACTGACCCTCCCACCGAACATCGTCCCTTGATTTGATAGCGCATCTCCCCTGTATCAACCGCATCAAAGGATTTCTGGGAGTTTCCTTTCATTTTCGGAGCCAATCGCTTGCTTACCAGCCATTCGGTATAGTCGCCAACCGGGTTGTTGCGAGTCTTAATTACACCGCGACGGATAAGCTCGTCTTTCACTGAACCATTGGTTTGCAGCAACTCAGTCTCGGTCATCCTGTTCAATTCTTTCATAGGCCAGCTATCAGGAATAACCTGGATAAACAATGTTTGGGTCTGCTTGATTTTGGCGTGGAGATAAAGAAGGGTAAGGATATCGAATACCCGAACGACACCGAAATTTCACAGCTTTGTTGACTCGCAACCCCTCCCAAGCTAATATGTAGTCACCAAGTTAGTAATTGGTGACTACATTAGGGTGCAACAAATGGAGACCTACAGCGTAAGGGAATTCAAGGCCCACTTAAGCGAGATTCTTAACAACTTGGAATCGGGTGACGAGGTAATCATCACCCGCCGAGGGAAGCCGTGCGGGAGGCTAACGGCGCCGCCACTGGAAGAGGGGAATCATTCCCCCAGGTCTCTCATGGGGATCCTGGCTACTCCAAACACTCCCGACTGGGATTACGAAGAGCTACAGGGACACATTCGGGAAGTAAGGGGCGAATGGAAGGCTTTTACTAACTCCATCCCGGAAGAAAATGCAGAGTAGGCCGCCACCTTACATATTGGACACTCATGCCCTTTGGTGGTACCTGAAACGACCTATTCTGTTGTCTGAAACTGCTCGGAACATTCTCTTTCATGCAGAAGCAGGCAACGGCAAGTTAATAATTCCTGCTATTGTTGTTGCAGAACTCCACCATATAACGGTAAGGGCCAACGATCCCATCACGCCAACTGAGTTATTCTCTCTCTTGGATTCTAGAAGCTGGGTGGAAGTTACTCCACTGGGCCCTCCTCAGCTGGAATACCTGCACCAGTTGCCGGAAATACCTGAAATGCACGATCGCTTGATTGCTGCCGAGGCCATCATTCACGGCGCGCCATTGCTAACTCGGGACCGCCTGATATCTGCATCGCCCAATGTGGAGACTATTTGGTGAACTCCCATCCCATCCCCCCAATATGCTAAACTTGCACCGCCCTGCCAACCCTTAGCCACCCACGGAGGTTCCCACCGTGTCCCCACGAATTAACGCTGGCCAGGCCGTCATTGAAATGCTTCGCCAGGAAGGGGTTTCCCACATTTTTGGTATTGTCGGGTCCTCTTTCCTCGACATTCTGGACCCCCTGTATGACGACGACTCCATGCAGTTTGTGGGGGTGCGGCACGAGCAGGGCGCGGCGCTGATGGCCGACGGGTTCAGCCGCATTTCAGGCGCTCCCTCGGTGTGTCTCGCCACCAATGGTCCCGGCGTTTTGAACCTCACCTACGGCATTGGTTCGTCCTACGTCGCTCATTCTCCGGTGGTGGTGTTGGCGCCCTCGGCATCAAGGGACCACCAATGGCGCGATTCCACCCAGGAATTCGACCAGGTAGCCCTCTTCAAGCCCATCACCAAGGCCAGCTTTCCCATAAACAAGATAGAGCGTCTGCCCGATGCCCTGCGGCAGGCTTTCCGCGTGGCCACGTCGGGCAAAATGGGGCCGGTGCTGGTGGACATCCCCAGGGACCTGCTGCCTGGCGCCGAGATTGACCTGGATTTGCTGCCGCCGCAGAACTATCGCTCGGGGCAGACCCGTTCCCGGGGCGACAGAGACTTGATTGACCGGGCCAGCCGTACGCTGCTTTCCGCCGATCGCCCCGTCATAGTGGCCGGAGGAGGAGTCCAGTGGAGCAACGCGGGGGAGGAGGTTGCCCAACTGGCTGACCTGCTGGGAGCCGCCGTGGTTACGTCCTACGGGCGGGCCGACGCCATTCCCAGCGATCACCCCCTCTTCCTTGGGCACCTGGGGAGGCTGGGCGCCGAGGAAGGGATCGAGGCCATACGGCAAGCCGACGTTATCCTCGCGGCCGGCACTCGCCTGGGACAATCCACTACATTTTATGACAACCGGTACATTCCCGCCGACGCTCGAATAGTCCAGATTGAAATTGATCCCCAGGAACTGGGCCGCAATTATCCGGTGGAAGTGGGCATCGAAGGCGACGCCGGAGCGGTTCTCAAGGAGATGCTGGAACAAATTCGAGCCCAGGAACCGCGCCCCAATGCCGGCTGGGTTTCCGACATCCACGACTGGGCCTCCCGCCGGCGGGGCCGACTGGCTGCCGAAGCCAGGGACAGTTCGTCGCCCATCAAACCCCAGCGAGTCTATGGGGAACTTCGGAAAGTTATGCCCAGGGACGCTATCGTGGCCCTGGATGCCGGGCTTGCCCCCAATTTCGGCCAGGACCGGCTGAATTTCTACCATCCCCGCAGCCTGATGACATCTCTGGACCTGGGTGGCCTGGGGTTCAGCTTTCCCGCGTCACTGGGAGCCAAGTTCGCCGCGCCGGACCGTCCGGTGGTTAATTTCAATGGCGACGGCGGCTTTCTGTTTAATGCCCAGGAATTTGCCACGGCCGTTCGCTACAACCTGCGGGTGGTTACGGTCATAATGAACAATAGCTGCTGGGGTTCGGAGAAGGCCTACCAGCGCTACGCCTTTGACGAGCGATATGTGGGCGCGGACACCAACAATCCCCGCTACGACAGGTACGCCGAGCTTTTCGGAGGCCACGGTTTCTACGTGGAACGTCCCGAAGATATCGGGGATGCCCTCATCCAGGCGCTTAACGTTGACGGACCCAGCATCATTGAAATACCCACCGACCCGGATGAGATGCCCCGGCCGGCCAGGCTGGCGGAGGTCCAGGCGCCTGGGGCGCGATGACAATTCTTGGGCAAGGTTAGTTGAGGGAATTTCAGGTTTGCGACAGATGGAAGAAGCGGTATTCCCTGAAGAAATAGATATAGAAGGGGCCAACATCACCATTCGCTGGGATGACGGTCGCCGGAGCATTTATCCCCACCGGTTCTTGCGATTGCGGTGCCCGTGCGCCAGTTGCGTGGAGGAAATGACCGGGCGCCCCAGGCTTGACCCCGCCACGGTGCCCGAGGACGTGCGTGCTCTGGACCAGATGCCGGTGGGCAACTATGCCATCCAGTTCCTCTGGAGCGATGCCCACTACACCGGGATTTATACCTACCGGTACTTGAGGGACTTGGACGCCAGTATAACCTCAAATGAGGACGGGGCAATGGAAAGCGGTAGGCAAAGCTAGAGGTTCTTTGAATAAGGCCCTGAATAAGGCCACGCTTTCTTTCCAGGGGACATGGGTTTCCTCAGTCAGGTTTCCGGCTTTCCACCGAATATGATCGCATGGGTTTGGTGGCGGGCTTTAGCTTGGGCGCACTGAACGTATTGGACTTGAAGGAGAAAGTGGACAACTGCCTCTGCCCAGGTTCACCGCAAACCTTGCAGTGTACAGGATCGTCAGATTGGGACGCCGGGCGTATCGCTTCAAATTCCAGGTTGCAATTGGCGCAGTAATATTCGTAGATGGGCATGGTTCCTCCGCTTACCGGCTATTTGTCCTCTCAATTCTAACCGATAAGCCAATACCCATCCTGGGTCGGTGGCCGGATTGGTAGCGTCAAGATTCAGGTGGTCGGTGGCGGGACCAGCGGTCGAAGCCGGTAGCAGCGGCGACATGCGAAAAACTCCTGCAGGTAACGCAGCCACCTGAAAAGAACCCTGTCATCAAAATTCCATGACGGAACAAAATAATTTAAGGGGTGAATGCCCTGATGACTGAATCCAGCGACGTCGTAATTATTGGCGGGGGCGTAGCCGGTTGCGCCACCGCTTATTACCTTTCCCTGGCAGGAGTAAAGGCGACCATCATTGAGAGGGAGGGCGTCGGTTCCCAGGCTTCCGGTTTTTCTGCGGGCGGCCTGAATCCCCTGGAGGGCTCATGCATCCCGGGCCCCCTGTCCCCGCTGGCTATGACTTCCTTCAACCTGCACAAGGAGGTGTGGGGAAAGCTGAAGCAGCAGACCGGCATAGACTTTCACAGCCGCATCATTTCCCTGACCAAGGTGGCTTTCGATGAAGCTGAAGTGCCGGACTTGCAGGAATCCATGGGCCGTTTTGAGGACGCCCGGGAAGAGGGCTTTTCCGGAGAGTGGCTGCATCGCAGCGAGATCCTGAAACTTGAGCCGCGCCTGTCGGAAAAAACCATCGGCGGGGTGACACTCTTCGGAAACGCCACCCTGAACAGCCTTCTGTACACCCAGGCGCTGGCCGAGGCGGCCCAGAAAAATGGCGCGGCGCTTCGCTCGGGTTCGGCAAGGGGAGTAAGGCTGGACAATGGCCGTGTGCTGGCCGTGATCCTGGATGACGGCGAAATTGCCTGCAGCCAGGTGGTTATGGCCGCCGGTCCCTGGTCAAGGGAAGCGGAACCCTGGCTGGACGTTTCGCTGCCTGTGGACCCCTTGAAGGGGGAGATTCTCCGGCTGGAAATGCACGGGCCCGCGCTGGAAGGTGACTTCAACGGGGCGGGGGCTTCTGTCTATCCCAGGGCAGACGGGCTGGTGTGGTGCGGAACCACAGAAGAAAAACAGGGCTTTAACAAGGAGCCCACAGAAGCCGCGAAGGACAAGATATGGGGCGCGGCCAGGGAACTACTTCCTGAACTGGCCCATGCGACCCTGGCCATGCATACCGCCTGCTTGCGGCCCGTGACGCCCGACTACATGCCCATCGTGGGGCGCGCTCCAGGCTGGGATAATGTCTTTCTCGCCACGGGCGCAGGGAAGAAGGGAGTGCTGCTGAGCACCGGCATGGGCAAGGCCACCGCGGAATTGGTAGTCGAAGGTGTAACGGAAGTCCCATTGGAGGGCTGTGGCCCGGACAGGTTTGCACCGAATCCCAGGACGTCAGCTTAATCCTGTACGAGCGGGGAGCTCATGGCTGAAGACCGGGGCGATCGCCCTTCCCCAGCCGTTATATATTGCCCGATCTGCGGAAAAACCTTAGCCGAAGACTTTGATATCGAGCTTGCCGCAGATTATCCCGGCTTGGTTTGCAAGCCCTGCGATGGACGATCCCTCAACGTGGAAGGACAACCGGCTCGCTCGGAAGGGACGGGCGCATACGGTGAGGACGGGGATAACCCGGTTTTCATTGATTCTCAAAGGTGTTGGCGCAGGTACAGGTTCGGCGGTTGGCTTACGATGATTGACCCGTACGATAGTGAAAGCCTGGAGGCATTCTATGAGCACCAGCATACGGATAGAGGCGGGTCCGGTCAGCGCTGAAGCCACTCTTAACGATACTGACACAGCGTCGGCCATCGCTTCTGCCCTCCCCATTCAGGCTTCGGCAAACACCTGGGGTGACGAAATCTATTTTGGTATTCCGGTTGATGTCGGGCTGGAAGACGCTCGGGAGACTGTTGATCTTGGCGATTTGGGCTACTGGCCTCCGGGGCGCGCCTTCTGTATTTTCTTTGGACGAACGCCGGCCAGCAGGGGCGAAGAAATCAGGCCCGCCAGCGCAGTGACCGTCATCGGCAGGATCGAGGGCGATGCGACCGTTTTCAAGCAGGTCCGGGCCGGGGAAGCTGTAACAATAGAAATAGTTGAGGGTTAGCGATGACCACCACGGCAACTGATCAGGAAGCTGCCAAAGGGGCCCTGCGAGGCCTGAAGGTTCTGGAACTGGGCCATTACATTGCTGCGCCCCTGTTGGGCATGCTGCTTTCGGACCAGGGAGCGGAAGTTACCAAGATAGAACGTCCTGGTGGCGACCCGGCGCGGAAGGAACCCGCCTTTGCCATCTGGAACCGTGGCAAGCGGTCAATCCTTCTTGACTTAAAGACGGAACCAGGAAAACAGGCGGCCCGGCAGTTGGCGCGCCAGGCAGACGTGCTCCTCGAGAATTTCCGTCCCGGCGTGGCGGACAGGCTGGGACTGGGCTACGAAGAGTTAAGCACACAAAACCCCGGATTGATTTACTGCTCCCTTCCCGGATATGGAGAGCATAGTCCCGACCGGCACCGGCAGGGCTGGGAACCGCTGATTGGCGCGGCCACCGGCCTTTATCCCAATGTTGAAGGTTCCGGCGAACCTCTATATTCCCCACTGCCAATAGCCAGCACCTTTGCGGCCATTGTAGGCGCCGTAGCCGTAACCATGGCTGTTTGCGCCCGGGACAGTACAGGAAGGGGTCAACGTATTGAAGCGCCGTTGCACGACGCCATGTTTACCGCCATGGGCCGCCACTTGGTGAAGTTTCACGACCGGGAAGACCCGGACCCGCGCAACCAGCCCCGCCTGCCCATGCAGCGCCAGTACCAGTGCGCCGACGGTCGCTGGGTGCAGAACCACGGCAATTACGAGCGCTTCGTTCACCAGTTCGTGGAGGCCGCCGGAAATCCCGAATGGGGAAAGGACGCCGTCGCCGACTTCGGCAAGCCTCTGGACGTCGAAACTGCGGATATGTGGATTCAGCGCTTCGAAGAGACTTTTCGGCAACGCCCTGCCCTGGACTGGCAGGAAGCAATCAGCAAAGCCGGCGGAGCCTGCACAGTGTGCAAGACCGTGGAAGAGTGGCTTTCCCACCCGCACCCGCTGGAGGCCAAAATGGTGGAGGAGGTCGAGGACGCAACCCGGGGCAGAATGAAGCAGCCCGGCGTTCAGGTCAGGTTGCGGGGCACTCCCGGCTTCATCCAGGGTCGGGCGCCCCGACTGGGGGAGCACACCCAGGAAATCCTGGGACAACTTGGAAACCACCAAGCCCAGCCAGGGGATGCCGAAAAGCAAGGTCAACCCAATACACCAAATATTTTGGCGGCGCTTCAGGGCGTCCGAGTATTGGATCTCTGCATTGTGCTGGCCGGTCCCACCTGCGGGCGGACGCTGGCGGAGTACGGGGCCGACGTCATCAAGATTGAC
This sequence comes from Chloroflexota bacterium, assembly GCA_009840135.1. GTDB lineage: Bacteria > Chloroflexota > Dehalococcoidia > Lucifugimonadales > UBA3495 > Bin22. The sequence continues at coordinate 13,447 of VXOH01000086.1, forward strand.
GATCCTTCCCGTCCCTATGACCCCTCCGGCTCCGTGGACGTTAACCGGGGCAAACGAAGCATATTCCTTGACCTGAAACAGGCGGAGGGGAGAGAGGTCTTTTTTCAGCTGTTGGAGACGGCCGACGTGGTGGTTGAAAACTACCGCAAGGGCAGCCTTGCCAAGCTGGGACTGGACTACGAGAGTCTCCGAAAGCGCAAACCGGACCTGGTTTACGCCTCGCTGAATGCCTACGGGTACGACGGTCCCTGGAGCGAGCGGCCCGGCTGGGAGCAACTGGCCCAGGCCACCAGCGGGATGCAGGTACGGCGCGGGGGCAGAGACGATGCTCCCATGCTGATGCCTTATCCGGTGAACGATTATGGGACCGGAATGATGGGGGCTTTTGCCGTGGCTCTCGCCCTGCACGAGCGAAATCAGACGGGCCAGGGACAATCGGTGGACAGCGGTCTGGCCCTGACCGCCGGACTATTGCAGTCACCCTACTTCCTTGACTTTGACGGACTGGAAAGAAACGAACCGGAAGGACGGGGACTGAGGGGCATTTCGGCGTTTTCCAGGTTATACCAGGCCAGCGATGGTTGGTTCTACTTCCACACTCCCAGCAAAGAAGCGGAAGGGAACCTATTCAGCCTGGCCGAGTTCCAACACTTGAAAAACTACCCTGAATTGACGGCCGATGAAACTCCGGCAGCCTCAGGAGAATTGGCAAGCCAGTTGGCCTCCGCGCTGAAGCGCCAAACCTTCGCCTACTGGGAAGGGGTTCTGAATCCAGCGGGAATCCAATTGGCCAGGAATATCGGAATCGGCGATTTTCGAGATTCCCCCGCCGTAAGGGATGCTGAGCTTATCGTAACCAGGGAACACCCCGGGCAGGGCATGGCCGACCACCTGGGAAACACCGTCCGCCTTTCGGGTACTCCCATGCGGGTGGGACGCCCTACGCCGGTACTGGGTACTGACGCCGATGAGATTCTGGCTGAGGTGGGGTTCTCCTCTCAAAGAATAGCAACGCTGAAGGCCGGGCGAGTTGTCGTCACTCCATAGGGCCGGATCAGCCAGGTGGTCGTAGTTTCGTTGTTCCCCTCATGACGGTTGAACACGGCTGGGGCCAGACCGAACGGAACCGGCGCACTCAGCGTTAGCTGCTTATGCGGCGCCTCTACCGGAGGCAGGAGAAGTAACCAATCCAAGTGGAGACGCTGGCCAAGCCGGGGTCAGAGTTGTGCACGGAGTGGTCGGCCAACCGCACCCACCCTCCCACGACCACCTGGAAGGAAACCCCATACGCGGCGCATGGTGTGTTGTGCAAACCCCGGATATAAATGTTAAACTTGGGCAAACCTTGAATCCGGTAGTTGCGCCTCACATTTATACGAGCTCAAGCTCTCGTGCGGCGCACGTCCAGGCTTCGTTTTGGCTGGCGTTCCTCACGCTGGCAACGGGGCTCGCAAGGGAGGAGATTTGGCTGTGCTGCGCCTCTACAACACCCTGACCAAACAGATTGATGAGATCCAGCCCATCGTGGCCGGCAAGATCAGCATGTACACCTGCGGGCCCACGGTGTACCGG
>VXOH01000086.1:15028-27185 GCA_009840135.1 Chloroflexota bacterium
TGCCCACATAGGCAACCTGCGTACCTACATGATGGCCGATTGGATCAGGCGGGCCCTGACGGTGGCCGGTCTTGAGGTTTATCACGTAAAAAACATTACCGACGTTGGGCACATGCGCCAGGAACTGGTGGAGGCCGGCGGAGACAAGATGATCATGGCCGCCCTGGCCGAAGGGAAAACCATCCAGGAAATTGCCCAGTTCTATGCCGACAGCTTCTATCAGGACGAGGAAAGGGTCAACATACTGCCGGCCCACGTCTTTCCCTGGGCCACCAACCACATTCCGGAAATGATTACCCTCGTGGACCACTTGCTTGCCAACGGCTATGCCTACGAAACCGGCGGCAACGTTTACTTTGACGTGCCCCAGTTTGCCAAGTATGGCGGTTTGTCCCGCAACTTCGGAGGAAATCTGCTGGAAGGGGTGCGCGCGGAGGCTGACCCCTTGAAGCGGGACCCCCGGGACTTCACCCTCTGGAAGGCAGCCGAGCCTGGGCGGGACGTTAAGTGGGACAGCCCCTGGGGAGAGGGTTTTCCCGGCTGGCATATCGAATGTTCAGCTATGGCCCACAAATACCTGGGCGAACGGTTCGACATTCACACCGGCGGCGTGGACAACATATTCCCCCACCACGAGGACGAAATCGCCCAGAGCGAAGGGGCTTTCGGCGATGTTCACGTCAATTATTGGGTACATGGGCAGCACCTCCTGGCCGATGGCGCCAAGATGGCCAAATCCTCGGGAAACGTTTTCCTGCTGGACGACCTCGTGAGCCGGGGGATAGACCCCCTTTCCTTCCGGTACCTTTGCATGACGGTCCGCTACCGGCACCGTATGAATTTCACCTTCAACTCCCTGAAGGCCAGCGAGAAGGCCCTGTCGAACCTGCGCAACCGGGTATGGCAGTGGAAGAACCTCCCGGCGCTGCCGCAGTTGCCTCCCGAGACCGAGGAGTGGCGCGAGAAATTCTGGGATGCTGTGAACAACGACCTGGATTTGCCGACAGGACTGGCCCTGACCTGGGAGATGGTCAGGTCTGAACTACCCCCCCAGTCCAAGCTGTACCTGCTGCTGGACTTCGACAGAATCTTCGGACTGAGCCTGGACCAGGTTCCGGGGTCGTACGCCGTACCGGAGTCTGTAGAGACTGCCCTGTCAGAACGGAGCGAGTTGCGTGCCCAGGTGAACTATTCCACAGCCGACTCCCTGCGCGCGGAGTTGGCTTCCAGCGGGTATGTGGTTCAGGATACCGCTGGCGATACCAGGATCCGGCCCAAGACTCCGTTGGAACAGCAGGAAGAAAGGTGGGACTGGGTTTCCTCATCCCGAGAGGTTGAATCAGCCCTGGATCTGCCCGACCTCTACGACTTCAGCTTCATATTGAACGCCTACAATTACGTGGAGGATGTCCGGCGATGCGTCGCTGCCATGCGGGAGTGTTCGCGGGATTATCGGGCCGAGATCATCGTAGTTGACAATGGCTCAACCGACGATACAGCGGAGTGGCTGGAAGGGTACCAGGAACAGGACCCGGATTTCCGCGTCGTCCACTGCGACCACGTCATTGGGGATGCGGCGGGCAAGAATATAGGCCTGAAATTGAGCCGGGGCAGGAACATTGTGATCCTGGATGCCTCGACGGAAATTACAGGAGACGTTCTTGGACCTATCGCTCGGCAACTGTCCGACGAGACTGTGGGCATTTTCGGCCCATACGGATTGACCACCGACGATATGCAGCATTTTCACGAAGAAGTAGAGCAGGGCGATGCCGACGCCATGCAGGCTTACTGCATGTCCTTCCGGCGGGAAGCCGTTCAAACCGTGGGATTGATGCACGAGGGTTTCCGGTTCTACCGGAACCTGGACATTGACTATTGCTTCCAATTCAAGGAAAAGGGATATCGGGTGGTGGCCGACAGCAGCCTGCCCATGGTAAGGCACGAACACCGGCAGTGGACAGAGTTGGAAGATGCCCAGAGAGACGAACTTAGCCGCAAGAATTTTGGTCGTTTCCTGCGTCGGTGGGGCAATCGGCCTGATTTGCTGATCTCCACGGGCGCGCAAGGCTTCAACACCGGATTCCGCCACTGATGAACATTTCGGGTTACCCGGGAAGCGGCCCGCTCATTTTTTGATCAGTGCCAAAATATAGGTTTTCGAAGCTGACCGGTAATATACCGGTCAGCTTTTTTCTTGCTTGAATGTCGGGGCATGGCCAGGAAATCGGCCCCGGAGGTTACCTAATCGTGGCCGTGTACCCTTTTGTCTGTTTCCAATACTTTGACCAATATTGATATTTTTTCACATTACGTGTTTGCTATCATTATTTTGCATCACTAGGTATATTCTTTAGAGTTTATGAAGGATTTTGGCTAAATCAATCAATAAGGAGCGTGAGTTTACGAAATATTATTACAGTAACCTGCCGCAGTTATTCCTTGACGCTATTTTTTTGCCGATGTTATGGTAAACGCATCAAAGGCTGTTGCCGGAGTCTCTGCCCGATGAATTACGATGCTGCCAGGGTTCTGGGTGGGGACCAACGGGCTATTTCAAGACTGATGACCATGCTGGAACGGCGAGACCCCTCGGCTGCCTTTGCAATGAAGGAGCTCGATGCATATACCGGCAGAGCCTACACCATAGGCATCACCGGCCCGCCCGGAGTGGGCAAGAGCACGCTGGTGGACCGCTTTACTGAGCACCTTAGAAACCTGGACCTGACCGTCGGCATCATAGCCGTAGACCCGGACAGCCCCTACACCGGGGGAGCTATCCTGGGTGACCGTATCAGAATGCAGCGGCATTTCCTGGACCCTTCGGTCTATATACGGAGCGTTTCCACCAGGGGACAAAGCGGTGGGCTTCCACGTATCGTCAAGAGCCTGGTCAGGCTGCTGGACGCGGCCGGTATGGACGTAATTCTGGTTGAGACGGTGGGCGTGGGTCAAACGGAACTGGGTATCATGAATGTGGCGGACACCGTAATCGTCGCCCTGATGCCCGAGTCAGGGGATTCAATACAGACCCTGAAGGCCGGTGTGTTGGAGATTGCCGATATTTTCCTGGTAAACAAAGCCGACCGTGAGGGCGCCGACCGCATGGCCGCCGCCATGCGAGCGATGCTACACACGGTCTCCGAACCCGCTGACTGGCAGCCCACGGTGCTGCTGACCCAGGCCGACCGGGGCGCGGGAATTCCCGAACTCTGGGAGGCAGTCAGTTCACACCGCTCGTACATGAACGACTCGGCTCAATGCGGTGGCTTCTCTCCCGTTGATGACCGCCGAAGTGAGCGAAGGCGCCAGGAATTCCTGGAGTCACTACAGGAAGAACTTAACCAATTGGTCAAGACTCAGATAGAAAATAACCCGACCCTCCAGTCAATGCTTGATGACGTTGCTAATGGGAAACTGGAACCATACTCGGCAGCCGTGGAATTGCTGAAGGACGGCGCGCCGCTGCGGTTCAGATTCTTAACCGACCAGGAAGTCTCCCCTGCCTGACCAGGCAGAAGCCGGGCTTTCCGGGTCGCATCTTGCTGATTTCATCAGCTGTATGAAAGGGTTATGTCATGTTCTATATGGGTATAGACCTCAAGACCTCCACCAAGCAGCTCAGCTCCCTATCGGTCATTGATTCCGACTCAAATGTCGAGTATGTCGGTTCGTTTTCCGACAACAATACTCTGCTGGAACTGATAGAGAGATTTCGCCCCACCGTTATTGCGGTCGGAAGCCCGTTGAGCCTGCCCGTAGGGCTGTGCTGCCTTGAGCCCACGTGTGATTGCCAACTGGCGTCACCATCCAGGAAGGGCAGGCAAGCCGAACTGGAATTGGCGCGCATGGGCATTAGCTGTTTCTTCACCAACAAGGGGTCAATCATTCGCAACCTGGTTTACCGGGCCATCAAACTGAACCGGCAGCTGGAGGAACTGGGCCACAAGCTGATAGAGGTCTATCCTCATGCAACCAAGGTAATTCTGTTTGGTGACAATGTGCCTTCCAAGAACCGACCGGAGAGCCTGACCTTCATGAAGGACCGGCTACCTGGTCTGGTGGAGGGAATTGACGATTACCTGGAAGATATAGACCGCGGCGCCTGCGACGCTTTGATAAACGCCCACACCGCGTTGTTGTACGACCGGGAGGAAGCTGACCTGGTGGGCAGCGACCTCGAGGGGTACATTGCCTTGCCCAAGCTGCTGAGGGCAGCGACGGAAAGCTGACGAGGTTCGAATACCAAATTCAAGGGTTAACCCCCTGGCCGTCATGTAGACGCGGCCAGGGGGTTTGCATTTTCTTGGGGAGCAACTACAGGGCAGCATTGATGGCAAAGCAGGATTCGCCCAGAAACGATTGCTTGCCTTGCCCTAGTCTTACCCTGCCTTCGCTGGCAAGGGCTCATGAGCTGCCCTGGCTTTCCCATAGAGGTGGTTTGGAACACGCAAGCGGGGCAGCCACATGGGCTGCCCCTAATCGATTGACTGCCTGAAACGCCGAGATAGAGCGAAGTTCAGACACTCCCGGTAAAGGCCAAGGTACCAGGGACCGTCAGGCGGATGCCCTGACCTCTCGGCCCTAGGCCTGGTTCGAGGTTGCGTCGTTGGAACCTCCATTGGACGCCTGCTGATTTGCTCCCATGCCCAGGAAGGGCGACAGCATGGAAGTAAATTCCATGGGGAAGATGAACTTGGTGGACGGGCTGGACCCCAGCGACTTGAGGGTATCGAAGTATTGGAGGCTCATGGTCTTGGCGTCAACGTTATTTGCCACATTGTAGATTTGCTCCAGGGCCGAGCTGAAGCCCTGCGCCCTCAGGACGGTGGCCTGCTGGTCGCCCTCCGCCTCGAGGATAGAGGCCTGGCGATTGCCCTCGGCCTGAAGAATGGCAGCCTCCTTTTCGCCCTCGGCGCGGTTGATCTGGGCCTGTCGCTGTCCTTCAGACTCCGTGATCTCGGCGGTTTTTATGGCCGCAGCGGATTTTTCCCGCTCCATGGCCTGCTTAACCCCTGGCGGCGGGTCTATTTCGTTGATGGCCACATTCCTGACCTTGACGCCCCAGCGACCGGTATTCTCGTCCAGGGCCATTTGCAACCTGCCCTGGATACGCTCACGTTCCGCCAGCGCATCGGCCAGAGAAATGTTTCCGATGATGGACCTTAGTTCCGCAACGGCCAGATTTACCACCGCCGCCTCGAAGCTCTGGACGTCCAGAACGGCCTTGCGGGGATTGTCATCGTCGGGAAGCACCTGGTAGTAGATCACAAAGTCCAGGTCAACCACCACGTTGTCGGTGGTGATGTATTTCTGGGTGGGCACGCGCTGGGTCCTCTCCCAGATACCGACCTTGGTCCCATGGAAGATCAGGGGAATCAGGAATCGGAATCCCGGCCCTACCACTTTGTCAAAGCGTCCGAACCGTTGTACCACCATTCGTTCCTGCTGCTGCACTATAACTATTCCCGCTGCCATCATTTACCTCTCAATGCCCGGCTTGCCGCGGTTCGTTCGAATCCCGTAAGTTTCCTACTCCATATCGTCGAAAGGGATAACGGTCAGGACCAGATCGTCCATTTCCACCACTATAACCCTCTCTCCCTCCGGAATTACCCTATCATCATCGGTCACTGCCGTCCAATTTCCTTCTTCCATGCGGATAACGCCACGGGGCGCCAATTCGGTAATCACCACACCGGTCTTGCCCAAAAGGTGTATGGTATCGCCACCCCGTTCTTCCTTCTGCGACTGGCGGATAGTCCAGACAAGATACAACAGCCCGGCGCCAAGAGAGCCAACCGTGGCGGCAATAAGCCAGGGATTGACGCTGACGGGAGGCAAGGTAGGAGACGGGTCACCGAACTGGGCGAACAGCAGGAACCCTCCCAGGATGAGACAGATCGCCGCTCCCACTCCCAGAATGCCAAAACCACTGACCTGAGTTTCCAGAAAACCCAGCACCATGGCGAGAGCTATTAGAGCCACGCCGGCCCAATTCACCGGCAGGCTCCCCAGGGCCAGGAACGCCAGAATCAGCAACACGGCCCCGACCACTCCAGGAACGATCATTCCGGGGTTAAACAGCTCGATTACCACGGCCAGACCGCCGATGGTGAGCAGGAGAAAGGCAACGTTGGGGTCAGCCAGGAATTCCAGAAACCTTTCCAGCGTGCTCTTTTGCAACGCTTCCAACTCAACGGAGCCGGTTTCCAGCACCCAAGAGGTGCTCCTGGTATTGACCACCCGGCCATCCAATTGGCTCAGGAGGTCCTGCTCATTGCTGGCGACAAAATCCACCATACCCAGGGCAGCGGCCTCCGACGCGGTGAAGGATGCTGCCCTGGTTACGGTTTCTTCAAGCTTTTTTCCGTTTCTGCCCCGTTCTTCCGCAATGCTGCGAATGAAGGCCGCCGTGTCATTGGTCACCTTGTTGGACAGGGTTTCCTCCATGTCCTGACCGGAGGCTGAAACCGGGGTCGCCGCACCGATATTGGTGCCAGGGGCCATTGCGGCAATATTTGCCGCGGCGGTCAGGAAAGTTCCGGCGGAACCCGCCTGGGAACCCCGGGGAGCAACGTAAACGACGGTGGGAATCTCCGATTCAAGCTGCAGTTCGACCATCTCCCGGGTGGAATGCAGTAGACCGCCGGGGGTATCCAACCGGATAAGGAGGAAAGGGGCTTCCGCCTCCATGGCGTGTTGCAGCGCCCGCTCCAGGTAACGGACCTTGACCGGGTTGATGGTACCCGTAATTTCGATGACCGGGGCGCTGGCGGAGGCGGACTGGGCGAATACCTGCCCAACCATGCTGGCTACCCAAACCAACAGGAACGCGGCAAGGACAACGGCGCGCGCAGTCTGAATCCGGCGGTGTGCCGCCCCGGTTGCCGATAAAACATTAATCTGCCGCGCTGAAATGCCCATCTCATTTCAATCATCGGTTTGGATGGATGATATGTCAATCCGCCGGTGGCCAATAGCCATTCGGCAGAAGTGAGCTGTTAAAACGTGAAAGACACGTACATATCCCAACATCTACCTGAAGAACCCTCCCGCCAATCGACAAAAATGGTTGGTTAGGAACGTATCAAGTTTGACTCCCCAGATAGCTGACCATACAATAGGCCAAATTGCAGGGCCGCAGGTCAAAGAGGCATTGCGGGGGCATGCGGCCAGAGACGGTCAGGAGGCATGAATGGCTTACGAATTCATTCTGGTAGAAAAAGAGGAAGGGGTCGCGATATTGACATTGAACCGGCCGGAGAAGCTGAACGCCATGAACCGGCAGTTGAACCTTGAACTCCAGGATGCCGTCCGGTCCATGAATGAGGACGATGAAGTGGGCTGCATCGTGATTACGGGTGCGGGAGAACGCGCGTTTTCCGCCGGCGGAGACATCCACGAGCAGCGGGAACGGGACCAGGAGTCCGACCAGGGCGCCAGGGAAGAACAGGACCGGAGGCGTGCCCGGGGCACCTATGAAATCAGCGCTTCACTCAAACCGGTAATCGGCATGATCAACGGCCTGGCCTACGGAGGCGCCGCGGTGCTGTCATCGTCGCTGGACATCCGGGTGGGCTGTGAGCGGTCCAGTTTTCGCTTCCTGGCGGCCGCCTACGGCCGCATCAATTCCACGTGGACGCTGCCCAACCAGGTAGGCTGGCCCATTGCCAAGGAACTTCTGTTCACCGGCAGGGTGGTAGAGGCTGAAGAGGCCCACCGCATAGGACTGCTGAATCACCTGGTGCCGGCGGACCAGATGCGGACAAAGACCCTGGAAATTGGGATGGCCATCGCGAAGAATCGCCGGGAATCCGTCATGGGCATAAAAGAACTGCTGTTGCAGCACATGGGATGCAACCTGGAGCAGCAATGGGCCAACGAGAAGGACTTTACTACCAACCGGGTCAGGGGCTACAACGCCGAGCAGGCCTTCCCGGAGTTTATTGCCAGAAAGGGGCGGTAAGGATCCCGGAACAAGGGACGGTTTCTGCAGCGCTTGAAACCATGCTTCCTTTGAAAGCTATGGGGCGGGTCTAAGAACCCGCCCCTACACTTTTACTCTTTTCAGGGCATTCCAAGGTGCATTTGAACCTGTAAGGCTCAAACTGGCAGGAACAATTGCCGGGAAAAGATTTGCAGGAAATCCAGTTTCGAGCCACAATCCCTCAGCCCGTCCCTACTCTACCGCCGAGAGAAGACCCGCCGCATCTGTCGAGCAGAAAGAACTTGACCGATGCTCGTTAGCCGGTTTCCAGCGTGCCCTTGGTGCTGGGGACCTGCCCTCCCGCCCGGGGGTCAAATTCCACGGCGTCGCGCAGGGCGCGGGCAAGCGCTTTGCAAAGAGCCTCAGCCTTGTGATGGGGGCTCACTCCCGCCAATACCTTGGCGTGAAGGTTTATCCGGCCCTCCAGGGCAAAGGACTCGAAAAAGTGGCGCACCAAGTCGCCTGAGAGAGTTTCCACCATGGTTTCGTCCAGGGTTGTCTCCACCACGGCATAGCTTCTTCCGCTCAGGTCCAGGGCCACCATCACCAGAGTCTCGTCCAGGGGCACGATGGCGTGCCCCATGCGCCGGATGCCTCGGACCTCACCAAGGGCCTCGTGAAAGGCCCTGCCCAGCAAAATGCCCACATCTTCCACCAGATGGTGCCAGCCAACGTGAACATCGCCACGAGCGTGGAGGTTTATGTCAAACAGACCGTGGCGGGCAATCTGGCTGACCATGTGGTCCAGGAAGCCGTTACCCGTATCAACCTCATACTGTCCCTGGCCATCCAGGTTTACCGACAAAAAAATGCTGGTCTCGGCCGTTTCCCGATTAAGAGTAGCAATCCTGCTGCCAGCGGCAGCCGATATGCTCACGTCCCGTTCCTGGCTTTCTACTTTTTCCACGATTACCCCCTCACCAGTTCGGCGAGGGCCGCCACAACCCGGTCGGTCTCTTCGGGCAGGCCGACACTGGCCCGGACATAGTCCCTTAACTGGGGAGTGTTGAAATAACGGAGGAAAATTCCCCGGCGGCACAACCCCTCGAAGATTTCCTGCCCCCGTCCCTCAGGCAAGCGACAAAGAATGAAGTTAGCCTGGGAGGGCCAGACCTGGATGTCAGGAATGGCCTCAAGCAGCCCGATCATTCGCTTGCGCTCGGCTACTATTGCCTGCACCCGGGTCAACAGGGTTGACCGGTCATTGAGCGACGCCAGCAGAGCCACTTCAGCGGCCAGGTTCACGTTGTAGGGTGACTTCATGCTCATCATGGTGAGGGCTACTTCCGGGTTCATCACGCCCAGACCAATTCGAAGTCCCGCGAGCCCGGCCCACTTGCTGAAGGTTCGCAGCACCACCAGGTTGGAGTATTCGTCTATGAGCGGCAGGGTGGTCTGGCCACAGAACTCATAATAGGTTTCATCCACCACTACCACTGCCCCGGTTTCCAGCAAAGCGCGAATCTCCGCCTCGGAAGCCACATTTCCCGTCGGGTTGTTGGGCGAAGCCAGGAAAATGGCCTTGGTGCCGGAATCAACGGCGGAAACGGTGGCCTCTACGTCTATGTCGAAAATCTCGTTCCTTGGGACCGACTTGACCGCACCGCCGCATACCTCCGCCGAAAACGCGTACATCCCGAAAGTAGGAGTGGGGATAACGATATTCTCCCCGGCGCCCAGGAACATGCGGAGAATCATATCAATCAGTTCGTCACTGCCGTTGCCGGCGACGATTTGGTCGGAGGATACACCCAGGTAACCGGAAAGGACTTCCCGCAACTGCCTCTGGTCCGGGTCGGGGTAGTGGTTGAAATGCTCGAAGCTGCCCAGAGCCTTGACCACTTCGGGAGAGGGCCCAAAGGGGTTCTCGTTTCCATTCAGGCGTATGACTTCTTCAGGAGCAATGCCAGCCTGCTGAGCCAGCACTTCCATGGGGTCCACACCCTGGTAGGTCTTCAGTTGGCGAATGTGAGGCAACAATAGGTCTTTAACGTCAGTCATCTTGTTGGTCCGTTAAGGATTGGGAAAATTACTCTTTCGTTTGGCGTTCCCGGTTGGTGGACGCGATTCCGTCGGAATAGTTTGCGCCCCTTTCCAACCCATGCCGCCTGAAGCGAACTCTCCGCGAATCATGCAGGACGAAGGGTCTTGAATCAAGCTGCAGTGATCGCCATCGCCCCTTACGCAGGGGCTATTCCTTTTTCAAAAGAAACGGTTCGGTAGCAGACAATCTTCCGAGTCAGGATTTCAGGCTCTCCAGGCGTACTTCTATGGCTCCGGAATGGCCGGTTAAGCCTTCCGCATGGGCTATTTCCACGGCAGCCGCTCCCAGTTGGCGGAAGGTCTCGGGTCTAAGGCCCACCACAGGCATGGTCCGCAGAAAGTGATGCACGCTCAGGGCTGAGTTGAACCGGGCCGTGCCTCCCGTGGGCATCACGTGGCTGGGACCGGCAATATAGTCACCCATAACCTCCGGCGAAAACTCGCCAAGAAACAGGCCACCGGCGTTTTTTACCTTGCCGGCCCAGTCCCAGGCATCGGCCACCATCATGCAGAGGTGCTCCGGTGCTATGCGATTAGCCAGCTCCACAGCTTCCTCCAGGTTGTTTACCAGTACAATTCGGCCCTGGCGTTCCAAGGCGTCCCTGGCCAGGTCTCCCCGTTCCAGGGTTGCCAGGCGCTCCTCCAGCTCCTTGTCTACCTGGGCAATCAGTTCCCGCGAGTCGGTGACCAGGATAGCCGTGGAAAGCGGGTCATGTTCGGCCTGGGCGATCATATCTGCGGCGCAAAAGCCGGCCTGGGCCGAATCATCGGCAATGACGATGGTCTCGGTGGGGCCGAAAATGCCGTCAATGTCCACCTGGCCCTGGACCAGCTTCTTGGCGTAGGCTACGAAAATGTTGCCCGGGCCGCATATCTTGTCCACCTTGGCAATGCTTTCGGTGCCGTAGGCCATGGCGGCAATAGCGGGAACCCCGCCTACCTGGTAAACGGCGTCAACGCCGGCAATGTGTGCTGCGGCCATTACCGCGGGATTCAAGGGCTCCTGACCTCTGCGGGGAGTGGTGAGAATTACTTCCTTAACTCCGGCCACCCTGGCGGGAATGGCAGTCATCAGCACCGTAGATGGGTAAGCGGCAGTGCCGCCCGGCGCATACAATCCCACCCGCTCCAGGGGACGTACCACTTCACCCAAACCCTGTTCCAGGTCCATCCAGGTCCTGGGAAGAGTGGAATGGTGAAACTCGGTGATTCGCTGGGCCGCCAGTTGCAGGGCCTTTTCCAGGTCGGGAGAGATGCGACTGCGGGCCTCGGCCAGGTCGGCATCGTCAACCCGGAAATCATCCAGGTCAGCCCCGTCCAGCAGCCTGGAGTACCGTCGAATAGCGGCGTCACCTTCCCGGCGCACATCTCTCAGCATGGTCGCCACAGACTGCTCGGGAGTTACGCCTTCCCCAAAGGCCTGCCTGGTCCTTTCCAGCACGGATTCGGGCAGAGATTCCAGGTCCAGAGGATCAATACGGACCAGTACCCCCTCCGCTTCTGCCAGCCCTTCCACTACTTTAAGCTTCACCCAGGTACTCCTTGACCTGCAGCAGGGTCTGGCTCAACGCAGCCTGCCGGTAAGTTTCGATCTCCCCTCGAGGAACTTTATCATAGACGGCATCCAGGCTACGGGGCATATCTGCCAGGAAACGGTCAACAATTTCCTGAACGTCGTTATTGTCCCGGTACATACGGTTCAGCGCCCGCTTCAGCCGGACCCAGTCAAACTCCCAACTCATGAATCGGGCAACCCATTGCCGCCACTCGCCCAGGGTATCGGGACTGATGAAGTTTATCTCCACCCCCTGGTCAGCGCTGCAAATCAATGAGCCGGCGTGTCCCAGGCCGTTAGTGTGCAGATGCGCCTGCCGGTCCATCTCCAGCTGCAGGGCCCGGTCCCAAATTTGAGCTTCCACCTCGCTACCGGCGAGGGTATTGTCCTTGGAAAAATGAGGCCGGAACATGGTGGTAATCCATAGTTCGTCGGCGGTCAGGTGGCTGATGTACCCCAGGACAAAGGCACGAGTGGCCGGGTTAAGTTCCCGCTCATCAGCCAGCTCAGGATAGAGTTCGAACATCCGCCGGGTGCCTGCGCGCCCGGTCTCCTGGGAACGGCTTGCC
>VXOH01000028.1 GCA_009840135.1 Chloroflexota bacterium
TTCTACCGGCATCCGACGTAGGGCCGATTCGCGAATCGCCCCTACGGTCCGGGGAGAAACCCCTGAGTTGCAGTACCACAGCCAGGACCAGAGCCAGAGCCAGCCGGTTTCATGCCCGGTGAATTCCCGCTCAGTCGGTTTCCTGCCTGGGGGGCTCCACATCCGGGGGTGAAGACACGATGCGCGGCAAGGGAGCCAGGCGGCGCTCCACGCCGAAAGACGGCGGAGGGAGTATAATCTCACGCTCCCTGCTCGTGCGTCGTACCTGGAGCCATCGCGCCAGCAGAATCCCCGCCAATAAGGCCACGGGGATTACTATCCAAAATACCCATGAAGGGATGGACGCAAGAAACCCAAACGGGCCGCTCCCCTCCTGGCCCGACCCCGTTAATGGCGCACCCGCGCCGGTGGCTTCTCCCGTGGGGGACGCAGACGGCCCCATGGGCCCGGTCGAGGAGATTGCTGCCACAGGCTCTTCCGCAGGTTCTTCAGTGAGCTCCTGGCGAGGGTTATCCGCAACGGCGCTCTGTGCCGCACCTGCGGGCTTCGAGGCAGCTGATTGAACCGCCTTCGATGAAACAATCTGTGCCGAGGTTTCTTGCGGCACGACCCTGGGAATGGGCGTAGGTTGCGGGGGAGAGGATGGACTGGAACTCGGAGAGTTATCAGACCCCGGTCCAGGGGAGCCGGTTTCCGCCGGTGCCTGAGAGGCCGCCGGGCTCGATCCCGAGGGCCCCGGCGCTTCGCCCAGCCCCGGCATTGCCATTGATTTCGTGAAGCTGGCCGGTGGGGGCGCCGGCGTGGCAACAGGCTCAACGGCAACCTGCAATTCCGTCACGTCTATGCGCACCGTTATGGAGTCCTCGCCGCCCCTGCCGTCCGTCGCGTGGACCTCTCCAAAGTATTTGCTTTCCATCTGGGCGTTCAGGGGAGCCTTTGCCTTCAACTGGCCGGAGTGCAGCTCGATTTCAAAGAATTCCGCTGCCTCTCCCGAGAGTTCGTAAGTGAGCGTATCGCCGTCAAGGTCAGAGGCTACGACTGGCCGCCCTATGTACTCGTGGGGGAGAATATCAATGCTTACGGAGCGCACCCCCGACTCGAAGAACGGGAACTCGGGCGGGAAATTCACGCGATGGGACCTCAAACCGGTATCAATTATAGTTTCAGCCGACTTGCCGGGGCCATGCCCGTCGGTGTAAGAGACTCTCGCCCTGAGGAACTCCCTGATGCCTGTGGCCACCGGAATATAGGAGGCCGAATCCGCGCCGCTGATCTCTTTCCACGTATTCATGTCGGGAGAAACGGCCCACTGCCACGTCATCTCCGAAATGTCGCCATCGGGGTCGACCAGCGTGGCGCTCAATTCAGCGCCGACCTGGACTATGGGCGGTGAAAGGATTACCTCACCGGTTTCGTCCATGTTCATCACTTTCACGGCGACCGGGACGGTGTCGTGCAAGCCGGTGCGGTCCTTCGTACGGACTTGCAGAACATATTCGGACCTGACCTCATAATCCAGCTGGGTCCTTGATTTAAGCTGGCCCGTGGTTTCCTCGATGTCGAATAACTCGGCATCCTCCTCCGACAAGTAGTAGGCAACGATATCGGCGGCGTTCGACTCGCTGGCCGAAACGGGGTCACCAATGGCGTGGCCCGGGGGAGAGTTCTCCGGGATGGAGCGGACAATGGATTCCGATGAAAAGACGGGGGGACTGTTTGACTGGGAGTGGACGACTACAGGCGTGGACAAGAATATACCGAAGGCAAATATCAGTCCCAGCCACACGACGAACTTGCGAGGCTTCTTCGATGATAAGGCGCACCCTCTCGGTTGCATACTCCCTCCTCCCATTCCCCGGCCAGCCCAATGGCAGCACCGTGAGTGCCTGGTTTCCACTCGCAACATAACATAGACGACGCCGGGGCTTCCTAGAAGGCGGACTGCAATTTTCGGGCAGTCTGGGCCAGGACGGCCTCCCGCAAAATACTGTGAATCTCTTAACTGGTATATTTACACTGCCAGCTCGTGTTGCACAGATAGTGGTATATATCACATTCGATTGATAGCGCCTGATAGATAAAGGTGATATAATGATACATGCCATTGTTTTACTAGTAGTTTGGCAATACTGAAGTGGTGGGACAAGAGACTCTACCCGGTTGTTCCGGCGAAGGCCGAACCCCGATTTCCCAACACTGTCAGCAGAATAAAGGAGTGTGACTGAGTGACGATGACCACCCAGCTCAACCGCGAGATCAAGGCCTTTTGTCCCGATTTCGACCCCATCCGGGACATTCTCAGGAGTCATGGAGCGTCCTACGTCGAGGAGAAGGAACAGGTTGACTACTACTACAATCTGCCCGATCCCGTGATGCAGGACGGGACCAGGCGATTGAAAGTTCGCCTGGAAAACAACAACGCCCAGGTGGTCTATTACGTTGAGGGAGTGGAGGCGGGCGCCAGGACCAGCCGCTTCCAGGTGTGGGGACTGAACGGCGCGCAAACCAAGGAAATGCTGGACGCCGCGCTGGGGGTAAAGGCCGTGGTCCGCAAGCAGCGGGAGCTATGGATCAAGGACAATGTCAAGTTCAACCTGGACCAGGTGGAAACCATCGGCCAGGTGCTGGAAGTAGAAATACTCAGCCAGGATGGCCTGGACATCGAGGCGCAACTGGAAGAATACCTGGGGCTCTTCAATCCCCACCTGGACGAACATATAGTGGGATCCAATGAAGACCTGGCAAGGATATCCTGAAGCGTGAGGGGGTTGGAGCGGGTGATGGGAATCGAACCCACGTAGCTAGCTTGGAAGGCTAGAGCTCTACCACTGAGCTACACCCGCTGGCGGTACAGGTAGTACGACGGGGATATTATAAACCCCCTGGGTGGGTTTCTTCCAGAGCAGGGGTGCAAAAATCAGGGCAATCGCATTTTAACTGCGGAGCACCTTAAGCAAGTAAACTTCGCTCCA
>VXOH01000003.1 GCA_009840135.1 Chloroflexota bacterium
GCGGCGGCGGGGGCGCCCGCGGGGGGGGGCGGCCGGGGGGCGGGCCCGGGCGGGGCGGGCGGGGGTGTCGCGGGGGGGGGGCCCCCGCCCCCGGGGGGGGCCCCCCCGCTTCACCCGCTGCGTTGTGGCGGTAGGCCGGTGCCGGTTCACCGGCTTTCTCTCACTGGGTCAGCGCCAGCGACACCTTCTGCCCGTCGCTCCAGGTCGGGGGCGATCGCCAGTAGAATGTGTTGGGTGATGTAGCGGCGTGGCTGACGACAAACGGGCGGTCGTCCACCCACAGCGTCAGACCGCTGAGGGCGGTCTTGGCCTCGGCGCCGGTCAGGCCATCCAATGCCAGTTCGATCAAAGAGTCATTCCGATAGACTCTGACGACCGTATAGGTGGCGCCTTTATAGCCGACGCTATCGTTGGTGAGGTTGGTCGAGCAGCTGTCTATGGTTGCACTTCCATTGACGCACCCGAACGCGTCCGCGTAATTTCTTCCGTCATCCACCGTCAGCGTCGCGGTCCAGATGCTGGTCAGCATCGTCGCCATCACCTCGTCAGACTCAGGGCTAATGCCCTCAGCGTTCACTGCACGCACCTGAAGGTCGTACATCCCAGCCTTCAGGCCGGTTACCGCGTAGGAAGACGAGTTGTCCTGTTTATACCCACTGCCAGGGATGTCCGTCCACGCGCCCCAAGTCCCCGCCACTTCCTTCTGCCGATACTGGTGCTTGGTGATACTGGAGTCTTTCAGGACCCATCTCAGAACGATCTGGTCGGGGAGACTCTTTGCGGAAACCCCAGTCAGCTTTTCCGGTTTCGAGATCTTCTCCAACGACAACGAGACCTGCTGCCCGTCAGCCCAGCCGGGTACGTAGATTAACGGCCACCCTAATTCAATTCCAAGGGGAGTGGTAGCGGCCTTGAAGGACAATCTATAACCGTCCTCCAAGTAGAAGGCCAATCCAGCTAGTCCATTCTGAGCCTCGGCTGCGGACAGTCCTTTGAACCGAACCCTTATCATGGCCTGGTCGTCCTTTCGAGTACGGGAACCTGTTCGCCTTAATTGATCTATCGTATAAGTGACGCCGTTATAGATGAATTCGCTGTCCGTGAGATTGTCCGAACAATCATCTTGGGCTGAAATCGTATTGGAGCACCCAGGATCGCCGTCGAGGTCGTCCACCGTCAGCGTGGCGGCCCAGACCTCGGTTTCCGAAACGGTGATGACCGGGGAGATGCCGTATAAGCCCTTCCTCTCGTTGTTGGCCGGGGGCTTGACGCCATGTGCGGTCGAGCTGATGTGGCCGCCGGCCTTGAGGGGGTTGCCGACCTCGACGTGGGGCGCGCCGGCGTAGAAGCGGGTGGAACTGTCGTGGTCAATCCACCTTGAGGTTCCATTCCGGAGGCAGCCGGTCCACATCGGTAGCCAATTGCCGGGCGGCTCGTTGGCCCATTCGTCCTCGAACAGGTCGCCGTAAAAGGGGCCGACGACCATTTTTCCGCCCACCCAGTATGTCGCCGCGTCGAGCGGGGTCTCGCCGATGTTGTCCCGGGCGTTCACCGCCGCCGTACAGACCACCGCCCGCAACTCGTCCCTGAAAGAGGAGGCCCAGTTGCCCTCTTGGGGCCAAGTCCTTACGTTCTGCACGCGCCGGTTGTAGTCACTAATCCGGGATGATTCTGCTGTGGTGTCGCGGGCTGTTCTGAACAGCAGCCGGAACTGGCCCCCCGGCCCCACCAGGTGATTGCCGTCGGAGTCCTCGGGGATATATTCCCAGTCTTGATTAACCGTAAACCCTCGGGGCGGTCGCACCAGCGCCTCGGGCGTCACGGAAGCCTGTTTCGAAGCATTGCTCCAGCCGGCATCGTTGCGGACGCGCACCTGGAAAATATAGGTAGTGCCGTTTTGCAGCCCGGTCACCGTGTGGGAGGCGGGGTCAGAGGCAGGGACTTGCTTGCCTTTCGAATCGCGCACAACATTGCCCTGTGCGTCGATCTCCGGGACCATGTTCCAGCCGTCCTGGCCTACCCTGCGCCACTGCGCCTTGATTATGGAACCGTCCGGAGAGCGGTCCCAGTGGAGGATCGCCGCCCCGTCGGCGGAGTTGGCGATGAGGCCCGTGGGCTTCGCCGGTTTGGCCTTGTCCCGCGGCTTCGCCCTCGCCCGGTTCGAGGCCTTGCCCTCGCCGCCCCGGCCCACCGCCCGCACCTGGAACTGGTACGTGGTGTCGTTGGTCAGGCCGGTCACAGTGTACCCGGTCACGTACCCCATGTCCGTCCAGTCGCCCCAATCCCCCCAGCCACCGGTGCCCCTGGCCTGTTGCCGGTACTGCAACTTGTCTATGAGCTCGTCGTTCGCCGGGTCGCGAAGCGCGACCCAGCCCGTCAACTCCACCGCCTGGTCCTTCGCAAACGCCTTCAGCCCCGTAAGTTGCGGCGGAGGGAGCAGCGCGGTCAGCTCTACGTTCACCACCTGCCCTTCGGCCCAGCCAGGGTTCGGGAGCAGCCACTTGACGTCGTCCGTCGTTGTCTCGGCGCCGCTGACCTCAAATTCACGATTGTCCAGGTGCAGCGTCAGCATACCGAGGTCGGATTTGGCCTTTTCGCCCGTAACCTTGGACAATCCGAAGTAAATTCCATCATCCTCACCCTGACCATCTCTCCAATAGAGGGATATTATCTTATATTTGGTTCCCTTCCACTCGAACTTATTGTTGGAGAGAACTTCCTCCTTTGAGCACTTTTTGAAACCGGTGGCACGATCCTTAGTCTCACAACCGAAATAGAGACGGTTTTTGCTGACATCCACCGTCAGCGTGGCGGACCAGATGGTCTCGGTCTGGGCGTGGGCGGGTTCAGCAGGCGTCAGCCACAGGAGGCCGGCGGTCAGGATCAGCAAGGCCAGCGCCGGGAGGAACCAAGCCGGTAAGCGGCGCAACCGCGCGGCCGCCATCAGAGTTGCGCCCCCGGAGAGTC
>VXOH01000111.1 GCA_009840135.1 Chloroflexota bacterium
ACGCTTGACACCCCTATTGCCAGGTGTCAGACTACCCCAGTCCCTGGGCTTGAGGTACGGCCATCCACAGGTAGCGAACGGGAGGACGCCCTGGGATTTCCTGGCAACAATTTTGGGGAGGATTTTTCATGGCAAACGTGAAGATCGAAATTCGAGCAAATGGTCCCAACCGCGTGACGGGTCCCATCGAAATCGTGGACCAGTCCGGCAACAGCTACACCATTCCTGAAGGTCAGTGGGTTTCCCTGTGCCGTTGCGGCGCTTCCGAAAACAAGCCCTTCTGTGACGGCGGACACCGGGACGCCGGATTTGAGGCTCCCAGCGAAGCCCGTTAGTAAACGCCAACGGGCCGGCGGGGTTCCGGCCATGCGTTCGTTTATGTCAAAGTTGGCAGGAGGGCCGGTAAGAGTGCGAAGGGCAGTCTTCCGGCCCTCTCCAATTGTCTCAGTTCCTTCCGGTCGAGAGTCTGTCCTCACCACTGTCACCCGTTAGCTTTCAGTTCAAGCGCCAGTAACTACCCCCAATGAGGTACGATCATGCCCGACGAGAAGACTATCCTTGAAGCGGCGCAGGCCCTGTTTTCCGAATACCAGGCCAACCGGACCTTTACCGCATTGCCTGGCCCCTGGAACATTGACTCCATTCCCGACGCCTACGCCGTCCAGCGCGAATACCTGAAGATGCTGGCGGAAGTGCAGGGAGAGGTTGCCGGTTACAAGCTGGCGTACACCACGGCAACCATGCAACAGAGGGCGGGCTGGCATGAGCCGTGCGCGGGGGCATTGATGTCCACCACCATCTACCATTCACCGGCCAGCCTGCGGGGCTCTCTCTACCAGCGGCTTGGCATGGAGTGCGAGGTAGCGGTGCGGCTATCGGCTGACCTCCCAGCCTCGGGAGCGCCCTATTCCAGGGACAAGGTGGCCGAGGCCGTGGGCGCGGTAATGGCGGCTTTCGAGGTTATAGACATGCGCCTGCCCGAGGGCATGGATGGCCTGACCCGGACACTGACATCAGTTGCAACAAATATTTCCAACGCCGGAGCCGTACTGGGTACGCCCATAACGGACTGGCGCAATCTCGACCTGACGGCAGCCAGAGGGACAGCCAGCATCAACGGCGAAGAGGTGGGTTCCGGCCACGGCTCGGATGTTATGGGACATCCCTTCGAGCCATTGGCGTGGCTGGCCAATAAGCTGGCCGCGGAAGGCGAGAGTCTCAAGCAGGGATCAATTGTGATTACGGGAAGCATTGTGCCCCCCAAGTTCCTCGAGTCGGGAGACCGCGCTCTGATTAGCGTGGATGGACTGGGGGAAGCTACGCTGACGGTTGAATAACTTAAGAATCTTATGAACAAGTCCCCTCCCCCTTGAGGGGCTTAGAGGGGTATGTATTTGCTAAAGACCTTCTTCAGTTAGTATGTCATTTTGAACGGAGTGAAGAATCTAAAATGGTTCCCCTGGGACGACTTTCGAATAGGCAATACCTTCATTCCCTGCGATTCTAGATCCTTCGCTGCGCTCAGGATGACATTTCATCGGGTAATCCTCCTTTGGAACGGCCGAATACATACCCCGATCAGCCCTTGATGGGGGAGGGATAGGATGGGGGTGGATAGCTGGCGAACGACCATTTCCCATCACCCTGACCCTCTCCCAACAGGGGAGAGGGGACTAATTCAGACTTTCCCTGGAACGATTAAGCAATGGAACTCCGGTTATATTTTCAGCGACTAAAGCGACAGGGGCAGGTTGTGTAACCTGCCCCTGCTTCTATTCTTGCTTCCGGGTGTCCGAGCCTTTCTGAAGTCTATCCGGTGCGGTACATGGTCCTGACACCCCTTACCGAGGCCAGCCGGTCCTCAGCCAGCCTGTCGGCGGCCATAAAGGTGGGTATCTCCTCCCGCTTGGAGGTATGGATGACCCGCTCCATGATCTCGTAGATTCTCTCCGTCTTTTCCCGGGCCAGTTCCGGATTGTAGGTCATGCCTACCTCGGCAGAAACGTTGATGATTCCCCCCGCGTTTACCACGTAGTCGGGCGCATACAGGATGCCTCGGCGATGCAGTTCCTCACCATCGGCCTCCGTCAAAAGTTGGTTATTGGCCCCTCCCGCTACGATGCTGCAGGTAAGCCTGGGAATCGTATGGCTGTTGAGGACACCACCCAGGGCGCAAGGGGAGAAGATGTCGCAGGGCACATCGTAGATTTCTTCCGTTGACACCACCTCAACGCCCAACCCCCGGGCCTTTTCCAGGGCTCCTTCGTAAACGTCGGTGACAAACAGTTGGGCATCCTCTTCCAGCAGGTGCTGGGCGGTATTGTAGGCCACCTTGCCGAAGCCCTGCATGGCCACCGTCTTGCCTCTCAGGGAGTCGCTGCCCCAGGTTTCCCTGGCGCAGGCCTTTATGCCCATGTAAACGCCCAGGCCCGTCATCACCGAGGTATCTCCGCTGCCGCCAAGGGACAGGGGCAGCCCCACAACATGCTCGGTCTCCTGGCTTACAAACTCCAGGTCCCGTCCGGTGCTGCCTACGTCGGTCGTAGTCAGGTAGCGGCCGCCCAGGGTATCCACAAACCTGCCGTATGCTCTCAGAAGCGCCTCGGTTTTCTGGGTGTTGGGGTCGGCGATAATAACACCCTTGCCTCCTCCCATGGAGAGGCCGGCCGTGGCAGACTTGTAGGTCATGGCGCGGCCCAGGCGCAGGGCATCTTCCAGCGCCTCATCCTCGGTGGCGTAGGGCCAGATGCGTGTGCCTCCGCAGGCGGGACCGAGGGTGGTATCGTGGATGGCAATTACGGCCTTGAGACCCGATGCCGGATCTGAGCACATGACCAACTGCTCGTAACCATACTTGCCCATGTAATCAAAGAGTTGCATTTCAACCACCTCCCATAAAGATTACTGGAAATCAAGCTTGAACCTGCCAGAGAGTAATTCTC
>VXOH01000015.1 GCA_009840135.1 Chloroflexota bacterium
GCGCTGGTGTTCCTTTTCTACACGCTGCATTAGTTTCGTCTTCCTCGCCATAGTACTCGTTCCTCCTCGTGGTGAAATAGTGCTGAGTAACAGGATGTAACGAATTGTAGCGAGTGTTCCGGCAAAAGTCAATATATACCTAAAGTATTTTTTAAACTTTTTTAAGAAATAACCAGAACAGTATAACAGATACGAAATTGGCCGATTTGACGGCTTTCAGGCCCTGGAACGAGCAAAATCAGGCCCTAAATCGGCTCTCAGAGCGTCGAGATTTCGGGGCGCGGAGCTGGAATCTCCGACTGGAGGAGATGGGGAAGGATTACCCGCCTGGTAGCAGCGGGGTTGGGCCAATTACCCTGGCCAGTTGGCAAGGGAAGGGCTACTACACCGGCGTGGAGCCAAGTGCAATAGTTACATGTCAGAATTCCAGGCCTTACAGACTGTTGCACCGGCAGCCGGCGTCAGCAATTTACTTCCCCCGACGGGCGTCGGCAAATTTCTCGAACAATCGCAATTTTGTCGCCGGACTACACTCCAGGTCGGACAGCAGGGAATGACCGTCCGACGTTACTTGCCACGTTACTTGTGAAGTAACTTGCATGGTCGCGGCTTCCGGATCCCCGTACATACCTATCCGGCCACTACTCCGGCCACTACTCCGAGTTAGCACGCTGGATTAGCACGCTGGGTTGTAACGCTGGTGCGTGCCCCTGGCCGGCTTGCAAAGCGTTTGACCGACAACTTCGGCTTTGCTAGGCTTGCCCGTACGGGTTGCCGGTATTACTTCCGGCATAATTCCGCCCTTCAAGCGAGGAAAAATGACCCTGTCGCCAAGCGTTCAATCGACAAACGTCCAACCGCCGACACTGCGGGATGTCTACGAGGCACGGAAGACGATCGCTCCCTACCTGGCCAGGACCCCGCTCCATTACTCCGCCGGCTTGAGTCAACTCTTCGAGGCAGAAATATATTTGAAGCACGAGGAGTACCACCCCCTGGGGGCTTTCAAGGGAAGGGGAGGATTAAACCTGCTTTCTCATCTCAGCGAGGAAGAAAGGCAGCGGGGAGTAATTACGGCTTCCACGGGAAACCACGGCCAGTCCATCGCCAGCGCTTGCCGGATCTTCGGGGCCCGGGCCTTGATCGCACTGCCCGAAAAGGACCCGAATCCGCTCAAGGTTGCGGCCATGCAGGCCCTGGGCGCCGAGCTGGTGCTTCACGGCGACAACTTTGACGAAGCCAAGGCCCATGCGGAGCGGCTGGCCAGGGAAGAGGGCCTCAGATACGTTCATCCCACGGACGAACCGTTGCTCATAGCCGGAGTTGGTACCCAGGCGCTGGAAATAATAGAGGACCTTCCCGATGTAGAAGTGATGTACCTGCCCCTGGGAGGCGGCAGCGGGGTGGCCGGCGCATGCACGGTAGCCCAGGCCATTGATTCCAGGATTCGCGTAAGGGCGGTTCAGTCCGCTGGAGCCCCGGCAGGGTTCTTGTCCTGGCAACAGGGGCAACTGGTACAGGCGCCCATGAACACCTTCGCCGAAGGCATCGCAACCATGAACGGTTACGAACTGCCCCAGCGCATAATTCGGCACGCGCTGGATGATTTTGTGCTGGTCAGCGACGAGGAGATCATGCATGCCATGGGACTGTTGATAGAAAAGGCGCACACCATGGCCGAGGGAGCGGGAGCCGTTGCTACCGCCGGCGCTCTGAAGCAGAAGGATGACCTGCGAGGGAAGAAGGTTTCGATTACAGTTTCGGGGGGAAACACAACGGCGGAAGTTCTGGCAGAGGCATTAAAAGTGTACAACGAAGTCGGATAAATGTAACGACAACTAGCTTCGAAAAGCCGAATAGTGTAATCAATTGTAGCAGTCGGCCCAGCAGAAAAATGCAGAAAATGCAATAAGGTATTTTAGGTACACTTCGTTGAAATATACCGGGCCAGTTCGTCCCTGGGAAACTCCGGCATTGGAACTTCGCCCTGGTAACCTATCATGATTAATCCTTCCTCAGGCGCAATCATCTGACCGATCTCATAGCCGCCAACGCCTTCCCTCTCCAGGGCAGCGAGGAGGGCAGGCACCTGCGGAGCTGGCAGCGTCATCAACAGGCTGCCCGAAGCCAGCAAACCCAACGGGTCGAGATTCAACGCGTTGCAAACTTCCGTACATTCCGGCAGTACGGGAATACTGGATTCTTCCACCGCCAGCCCCAGCCCAGAAGCTGATGCGAGCTCACGCAAGCCCGTTACCAGGCCTCCTTCGGTTGGGTCGTGCAACGAATGTATTTCAGCCTCGGAACAAGCAATTCGGGCTTCTCGCAATACGCTGATTCCGGGTTCGTACAGGTAACGTTTGGCCTCCTCAATAGTATGCGCGGGCAAGCCCAGTTCCATTAAGCGCGTTTCCTCTTCCCTGGCGAGTACAGAAGTGCCCTCAATGGCTATTCCCTTGGTGATGACGATGCTGTCACCTTCCTGGGCGCCTCCCGTGGTTACCAGTTTGCCTTTTTCCACCTCACCCAGCATGGCGCCCATAACAATGGGACGGTCAATACCAAACGTTACTTCGCTGTGGCCGCCCACCAGCGCTACTCCCATTTCGTTGCAAGCTGTGAGAACCTGGTTGAAGACAGTCTCAGCCTGGTCTTCGGTGAACTGCTCCGGAATCAATATTGTTGCGAGGTACCAGCGGGGCATTGCACCGGTACACGCAATGTCATTGGCATTTACCTGTACCGAGTACCAACCTATGGCATCGGTGGCGAAGGTAATGGGGTCGGTCTTGGCCACCAGCAACCGGTCGCCCATATCTATGACCGCGGCGTCCTCCCCTACCCGCGGGCCCAGCAGTACCCGGGGATCGTGTACCGCTTCTCCGGATAGCAGCTTTTGGAGCAGTTGTGGAGGGAATTTACCTATTTCCAAACCGATGCACCTTCCTGAACTTTAGAGTGCCGATCTAAAGTTTAGCAGAGGCTTTCCCTCCTCCGAAGCGTCGGGGCTTGGGGTTAGTTAACGCCCTGGAATCGCAGAGAGGGTTAACCCTTGCTCAGTCAAAGCAACCCACAATAGAGGCAATTTCCCGGTTCATCAGGGGCCGGAATACCCGAATCGCCGCAAATCGCTTCTCAGAGCGCCCAGGGATGTTTTCAGGAGTCCGCCTAAGCTAGAAGATGGTGTTTCCGGCTGAATCGTCATGGAGGTAGAGTTCTTGAGAAGGCGTAGTTTGCCAGACACATCGAGGTCCCCCGGCCTTCGGAAAGGGGCTACACAGGCAGGTTCGAGGCTACCGTCGGGGGACGGCGACGAGGATTAAACAATCCATAGCCTT
Organism: Chloroflexota bacterium; assembly: GCA_009840135.1. Lineage (GTDB taxonomy): Bacteria > Chloroflexota > Dehalococcoidia > Lucifugimonadales > UBA3495 > Bin22. Next base: position 3,339 of record VXOH01000015.1, read on the forward strand.
GTGATAGCCCTGGGGAAGGGACTTGATTCTCGACCCCAAAAGTCCGGGCGTGCTAAACTTTGCGGCAGAAAGACTTGGTGGCCTTGCCTCGCATCGCCTATATGCGATAGCTAAGATTTCCCGAGGTAATTTTGCCCATCGAAGGTTACGAAACTTCCGCAGGTTGTACGGGTCGCATACCCGCCGGCCGGTCCCTTGATGACCTGGTCAGCGCCGTTAATTTGCTCAAGTCCGGCGGCGTGGTTGCCATGCCAACGGATACGCTATTCGGGCTGGGGGCCGACGTGAACAACGAAGCGGCTCTTCAGAAAGTGTTTGACATAAAGGGACGGCCTGCCGACCTGGCCCTGCCCGTCCTGGTTTCCGACTGGAAACAGGTGTCCCAGGTAGCGGAAGGCCTCTCTGAAGCCCACCGCCGGTTGGCCTCAGCCTTCTGGCCCGGCTGCCTGACTCTCGTACTGCCCAAGTCCCGGACACTGTCTCCACTGATCACGGCGGGCCGGGAAACCGTGGCAGTACGCATGCCAAACCACTGGGTTCCCCTGGCCCTGGCCTCAAAACTTGGAGGGCCTATCACCGGCACCAGCGCCAACCGCAGCGGGCAGCCCAACCTGGAAACGGTCCAGGAGGTTGAGGCAGAACTGGGCAACACAGTAGACATGGTTATTTTGGAAGGGCCCGCACCGGATGGCCTGCAGTCCACCATAGTTGACCTGACTTCAGGATATCCCGCATTGCTTAGAGAGGGCGCCGCTTCCTTCGCTGAAGTGGAAAGGGCTTGGAAATCGGCCAATTCCTGCGTTGCAACCGAGTCTGCCATTCGGGCAGAAAGGGCCAGAGGGCAGTGATGTCCGCCATCAGCAGGTACAAAGAGGAACTGGAACAAGAACTGCAGGCATGCTTCGCCGGACGGGAAGGCTTTCTATTCAATTTGCTGCGGTATCAACTGGGATGGACCGATCAGGACGGAAATCCCGAGCAGACCGGGTCTCGGGCCAGTTTTCACGCTCTCCTCGCTCCCGCCGTTTGCGAAGCCGTTTCAGGAGACATAAAGCCATCTTTGCCCGTGGCGGCGGCTGTGGAGCTGGTGTATCACTTCTCGCTGGTCCACGGAGACGTACAGGCAGGGAGGGTGGACGCCCAGAGCAGGCCCAGCATCTGGTGGATCTGGGGCCCGTCCCAGGCGATCAACGCGGGAGACGGGTTCCATGCCATGGCCCGGGTGGCCATGATGCGCCTTGGCGAGCAGGGCGTTCCCCCGGAGCGAGTCCTGGCCGCCACCGAAATGCTGGACCGCTCCTGCCTGGCCATGTGCGAGGGCCAGTTCAGCGACCTGGCGTTTCAGGACCGCCTGCTGGTTACCACCGGAGAATACGATGATATGATTGCTCTGAAAACCGGAGCGCTTACCGCCTGCGCGGCGGCGGGAGGTATCCTGGCGGCGGGAGGAAATGACGACCAGTTGGCGACGTTCAGGAAGGCAGGGCAAAATCTGGGTAAGGCCTGGCAGATCAGCCGCGATGTTGCCGATTTTTGGGGACGGTGCGGCGACGGAATCACCGCCAGCAATGTACTGAACAAGAAGAAGAGCCTGCCCCTCATTCACGCCCTGGAACAGGCGGGCACCTCGGAAAAGCGAGAACTGGGGACCATATACATGAAGCGGGTACTGGAAGGCCGGGATATGTCCCGCGTGATTGAGATAATGGATTCTACGGGCGCCCGCGCTTATTCGGAAGAGAGGGCTGCCGAGCTGGTATCCCTGGCCATGGCAGCGATTGAGGGAGAAGCCCTGGAGGATTCCCATTTGACCGGTTTCAAGCAGTTAGCGAAATTGGCGGTTGAGCCCGCTTCTCTCGCATCGGATTGAAATATAATTCCGAAGGGTATCGCAAAACTGGAAAACGGGAGATTCACGCTCCAAGTAACGGTTAGTGGTAAATGCAGGGAAGTCTCGCCCTCTTCGGGATCTTCCGCCGCAGGCAGAGCTTCCGCTCCGGCCAGGGGGAAGGAAATTCTGAACACCCTGGAGGCAGGTAGAACGGCAACGAATGGCAAAACGCACTCTCTCAAGATTGGATGTCGCCAACAAGCGAGCCCTGGTCAGGGTCGATTTCAACATTCCCATTGAACAGGGAGTGGAGGTTATAGCGTCCTATGACCAGCGGTTGCGCGCCACCCTGCCCACAATCCGTTACCTCCTGGAACGGAATTGCCGGGTCGTTCTCTGTTCTCACCTGGGGCGCCCCGGGGGAAAGGTGGCGGAAGAGCTACGCCTGGCTCCGGTGGGGGATCGGCTGGCTGAGCTCCTGGGCCATCCGGTCAGGAACCTGAAGGATTGCATCGGGCCCGAAGTGGCGGAAGAAGTTAACCGGCTGGAGGGCGGGCAGGTTGCTCTGCTGGAGAATCTGCGATTCCACCCCGGCGAGGAGAAGAACGACCCGGACTTTGTGAAGGGTCTGGCAGCGCTGGCCGATTGCTTCGTTATGGACGCCTTTGCGGTGGCCCACCGGGCCCACGCGTCCACGGTAGGAATTGTCACCGAATTGCCTTCCGCCATGGGATTGCTGGTGCAGCGAGAAGTGGAGGAGATGGGTCGGGCCCTTGAATCTCCGGCGAGCCCCCTGGCAGCCCTGATGGGCGGCGCCAAGGTAAGCGATAAGATACTGGTACTGGAGAACCTGCTGGACAAGCTGGACCACCTGTTTATCGGCGGAGGCATGGCGGTAACCTTTCTCAAGGCCCGGGGACTGGAAACCGGAGCTTCTACGGTGGAGGAAGACCGGCTGGACTTTGCGCGGGAAGTGATGGAAAGGGCAGCCGCCCGCAACATTGGCGTACACCTGCCCCAGGACGTGGTCATCGCCAATAGTTTTGAAGCGGAACCGGCGGAAAGCCGTACCGTTCCCGTAGAACAGGTGCCCGAAGGCTGGTTCATCATGGACGTGGGCATGGAGACCGCTGGCCGATTCGCCAGCGGACTCAAGGAGTGTCGCACTATAATCTGGAACGGTCCCATGGGAGTGTTCGAGATGCCCCGGTTCAGCCAGGGTACCAGGGTGGTGGCCAACGCTATAGCCGACCTGCCCGGGATTACGACGGTGGTTGGCGGCGGCTCCACAGCTGAGGCGGTGGAAGAACTGGGCCTCATGGATGGAATGACCCACGTTTCCACGGGAGGCGGCGCATCCCTGGAGTTCCTGGAAGGCAGGGAATTGCCCGGCATAGCAGCTTTGCCGGATCTTTAGCGCCCTAGCGGAACAGGCAGGCGCCTTTCAATTGCTGATTCTTTACATAAAGCGAGACCAATATGATTGACCTGGAACAACTGCACGATTGCTACATAAAAACATCCTCGAAAATAGTGCTGCTCGTGGTGGACGGCCTGGGAGGATTACCACACCCGGATACCGGCAAATCGGAGTTGGAAACTGCCCATTTGCCAAATCTGGATGCCATGGCCAGGGAAAGCGCCTGCGGGTTGACAATCCCGGTGCTGCCGGGAGTTGCCCCTGGCAGCGGCCCCGGTCACCTTGCGCTTTTCGGCTACGATCCCCTGCGCTACATAATCGGCCGCGGCGCCCTGGAGGCACTCGGAATTGAGGTAGAGCTTCGCCCCGGCGACGTGGCGGCCCGGGGGAACTTCTGCACTGTTGACGGCGAGGGCAAGCTGGTTGACCGGCGTGCTGGCCGCATCCCCACTGAGTTCAGCGCTCCCTTGTGCCATCGGCTGGATACCATCGAGCTGCCCGGCGTTCAGGTGGACGTATTTCCGGTGCAGGACTACCGGTTCGTCCTCCGATTGAGGGGGGAGGGGCTCTCCGAAGCCATTACGGAAACTGACCCGCAGATAAACGGCGTCCCCGCATTGACGGTCAAGCCGATCGAGGCTGCCGGGGAAAAAACCGCCAATCTGGTGAATGACTTCGTAGCCCAGGCAGGCAGGCTGCTGGCGGAAGAAGAACGGGGCAACATGGTGTTGCTGCGGGGCTGGGCCCAGCTTCCCTCACTTCCACCCATGCGGGACATTTACCGTATAGACCCCGCCGGCATTGCCGCATACCCCATGTACCGGGGACTCGCTACGGTCGCCAACATGCGAATTGTGCCTACCGGCAAGACCTTCAGCGACGAGGTTGATACCCTGCACGAGGAGTTCGCCAACCACGACTTTTTCTTCATCCACTACAAGCCGGCCGACGCGGCGGGGGAAGACGGGGATTTTGGCGCCAAGGTAAAGACCCTGGAGGATCTGGACCCCCTGATCCCGCGCATACGGGAACTGGACCCGGACGTGTTCATGGTGGCCGGCGACCACTCGACTCCCGCGATTATGGCCGCCCACAGCTGGCATCCCGTGCCCTTCATGCTGCATTCCAAGCTGACCAGGGGAGAAGGTATACCAAGTTTTGACGAAAGGGCTTGCGGCACTGGTTCCATTGGCACCATCCCGGCCACCCAGATTATGCTGCTGGCCATGTCTCATTCGGGCAAGCTGACCAAGTTTGGGCCTTAAAAGGGGTCTGCAGTTCAGCCATTTATCGGGAGGAGACGGGAAGAGGAATGCCAGCCACCATCGTCGCCGGAAACTGGAAAATGAACACCACCCTGGACGAGGCCAGAGATTTGGCCACCGGGGTCAAGACCCGGGCGGAGGGACTGGCAGAGGTCGAGGTTGTTCTTTGTCCTCCCTTTCTCTCTCTGCCCGCTGTTGGTGAAACTGTATCGGGCAGCGCCGTGAAGACGGGCGCCCAAAATATGCACCATGAGGATTCAGGCGCCTTTACCGGCGAAATCTCACCCCTCATGCTGGCCGGGCTTTGCGAGTATGTGATTCTGGGTCATTCCGAGCGACGGCACCTGTTTGGCGAAACTGATGCGGCGGTCAACTTGAAAGTTAAGGCGGCCTTGACCCACGGGTTGAAACCCATTATTTGCGTAGGGGAGACCCTGGAGGAAAGGCAGTCAGGGAAGGCCGACGAGGTTATTGCAGGGCAGGCGCTGGCCGGCCTGGAAGGGACCAGCGAGTTTGACATAAGCGGCCTGGTGGTGGCGTACGAGCCGGTCTGGGCCATTGGTACAGGTCAGGCCGCCACCCCGGAAATCGCCGCAGAAATAATGGGAGGGGCCATACTGGGCTCTCTCCAAACCCTGTTTGGCGCCGCCGCAAACGAAGTTCCCCTGCTTTACGGCGGCAGCGTGAACCCTGGAAACATTTCCGAGTTTGCTGCCCAGTCCTGCATACACGGGGCGCTGGTGGGCGGGGCCAGTCTTCAGCCTGACTCTTTCGTGGACATCGCCAGGCTGGCGGCCGAAACCAAGTCCAGCGCCTGATGAAGCTGAGGCCGGAACTTCACGCCCTCGCCTGATGAGCATGCTGTCCGGCGAATGCCCGATTATCCACATTGTGGGCCCTACAGCCGTGGGAAAAACCCGCCTCGCCGTGGAACTGGGGCAGCTGATTAGCTGCGAAGTTGTTAACGCCGACAGCCGGCAGGTTTACCGGCACATGGACATCGGTACGGCCAAACCCACCGCGGTAGAGCAATCCACAGTTCGCCACCACCTTCTCGACCTGCTTGAACCTGACGAGAATTTCAGCCTGGGAACTTTTCTGTCCCTGGCCAGGAAATCAGTGGCAGAAATACGGCAACGGGGCCATATTCCGTTGATCGTGGGCGGCACGGGGCAGTACATCTGGGCCCTGGAGGAGGGTTGGGAGGTCCCCGAAGCAGCGCCGGACCACGAGTTTCGCGGAGAACTGGAAGCTGAAGCGCAGCAGAGTGGAGCTGAAGCCCTTCACCGACGGCTGCAAGGGATAGACCCTCGGCGCGCGGCTGAATTAGACCCGCGCAACGTCCGGAGAGTTATTCGGGCCCTGGAAGTGCATCACGTTACCGGCAGAAAGCCCTCGTCGTATGGCAAACTGGCCGAACTGGCTTTGTCCGGCTTTCTTATCGGCTTGACCATGGAGCGCTCATCTTTGTACTGCCGCATAGACCGAAGAGTTGACCTGATGATGGAGGCGGGTTTTCTCGAGGAAGTGAGACGGCTGTCGGCTATGGGGTACACCCTTGGAAAGGGACCACTGAACGGCCCCGGCTATACGGAGCTTGGCCAGTACCTTTCTGGCGAAAAGAGCCTCGATGAAGCGGTCCAACGTACCAAGTTTCAGACTCACCGGCTGGCCCGGAAGCAGTATTCGTGGTTCAAGCCGGAAGACTCAAGAATCCGGTGGCTGGAACGCGATGAGCCTGGCTTGTTCTGCCGGGCCGAGGGCCTGGTCGAGGGCCTCTTGAAGGGTTCAATCTCCTGATTCTGCAACTACCGCCTGTGGTAGAATACCGCCAATCCGTAACTTGAAGGCCTGATGGAGGGCCTGATGCAATTTACCAAGATGCACGGCGCAGGCAATGACTATGTTTACATTGACGCCCGCCACATGGAGAAGGACTGGCCTTCCATGTCGCGGGAATTGAGCGATCGTCACTTTGGCATCGGCGGCGACGGCCTGATATTGATAATGGATTCGGACCAGGCCGACCTGCGAATGCGCATGTTCAACGCAGACGGGTCCGAAGGCGAGATGTGCGGAAACGGAATCCGGTGCTTCGCCAAGTACGCCATAGAACGGGAAATCGTGGCAAGGCCCAGTGACGGGCTGACTGTCGAGACCCTGGCCGGAATCAGGACCGTTTTCCCCATCTACGATTCCAAGGGGGTCTCCGGCGCACGTGTGTCCATGGGCCGGCCACAGCTCAGCCCCCCGGATATTCCGGTCAGCCTGGACCCTGCCCTGGCATCGAACGCAGGACCGGTGCTGAAATACCCGATTCACCCGGGGGATTTCCGGCTTTACCTGGCCTTTGTGTCCATGGGGAATCCCCATGCGGTCACCTACATTGACCAGCCCGTAAGCGAGTTTCCACTGCGCAACATAGGGCCCCTGGTGGAAGGACATCCCATGTTTCCCCGGCGGGTTAATTTTGAAATAGTCAACCACGTTGACTCCACCCATCTGAACGCCAGGGTATGGGAACGGGGCTCCGGCGAAACCATGGCCTGCGGCACGGGCGCGTGCGCCATCGCGGTGGCTTCACGGTTGCAGGGCCTGACCGAAGAACGGGTGGACATAACTCTGCCGGGCGGCACGCTGACTATAGAATGGGACGGCGAAGGAGAAGTTTACCTGGAAGGTCCGGCGACGGAAGTATTCACGGGAGAGTGGTGAGGGCCATGGTTACGAAAATTGAAAAGTTGACCTTTGACCAATGGTTGAACCTCCCCGAAACTGTGGAACATTACGAGATAGAGGATGGGGTGAGGTATTTGTCGCCAGGAGCAACCGTATTCCACCAACGCGTAATGCGGAGGGTGGCAAATCCATTGTCGGACTTTGTAGAGGCGCATGGTTTAGGGGAAGTGTTTACTCCACCCATGGATATATTGATCAGTCGGGAACCCCTGCGTATTCGACAACCCGACGTGCTGTTCCTCAGCGCAGGCAGAGCGGTTATTGGCGGGCCAGAGGAAGCCATGGCAACAAAGTTTTTGGAGATGCCACCTGACTTGGTGGTAGAAGTATGGTCTCCCAGCGACACGAGGTCGGTCCTGGAAAGAAAACTTCGGGACTACCAGGCCATTGAAGTGCCTGAGTGCTGGGTTTTCCACACGGCCGACCTAACTGCTTCGATCCTTGACCTGACCGGGCGGGAACCGAGAGTGGTAGCGACCTTGGGGACTGAAGACACTTTCCGGTCGGACTTGCTGCCGGGGTTCGAGTTAAGCCTGGCCCAAGTATTCGCCTAAGAGAACCAAATAAGATAGTCCCACCCAGGAGAAACAAAGTGCAGTTTTCCAGCAGACTTGGCAAGTTGGCCCCCTATCCCTTCGTGGAAATCTCCCGCATCATCGCTGAGAAGCGGGCGGCAGGGGCCGACGTTGTGACCTTCGGCATTGGCGACCCCGACATTCCCACGCCGCAGCCCATAATTGACCGGCTGCTGAAAGCCTCGCAGGACCCGCCCAATCACCGCTATCCCGAGACCGACGGCCTGCCGGAAATGCGTCGCGCCATAGCCCAGTGGTATGAAAATCGGTTCAACGTGAGGCTGGACTCGGACAAGGAGGTTCTTCCCCTCATTGGCGCCAAGGAAGGGATCGGGCATGTGGCCTTCTGTTTCCTGGATCCGGGGGACATAGCCCTGGTACCGGACCCGGCGTATCCCGTTTACGGCGTGGGCACCATGTTCGCCGGGGCGGAGAGTTACATAATGCCGTTGCGGGAAGAGAACGGCTGGCTTCCCGACCTCTCGGCAATCCCCGAGGATGTTGCCAGGGCCGCCAAAGTTATGTGGCTGAACTACCCCAACAACCCCACCAGCGCCGTAGCCAGCGCGGAAGACCTGGCTGCCTACGTGGCCTACTGCCGCGAGCATGATATTGCCCTGCTCCACGACGCTGCATACAGTGAGGTAGGCTATGACGGCTACGAAGCCACCAGCATGATGCAGGTGGAAGGAGCCATGGAGGTGGGCTTGGAGTTTCACTCCCTGTCCAAGAGCTACAACATGACGGGCTGGCGCATGGGCATGGCCGTCGGCAACGCCGACATGATCCGGGCACTGTTCCAGATTAAGGCCAACCTGGACTCGGGGATACCCCAGGCCATCCAGGAGATGTCCATGGAGGCGCTGACCGGCCCCCAGGACTGCATTGACGATAACAGGGTGATCTACCAGCGGAGGCGTGACCGGGTTGTGGAAGCAGTCAGGAAAATGGGCCTCTCAGTGGCCGTTCCCCAGGCCAGCCTTTATATCTGGGCGCGGGTGCCTGAGGGATTCAGCTCCGCCGAATTCGCGGCCCGGCTGCTGGAAGAGATTGATATCGTGGTTACTCCCGGTTCCAGCTATGGGCAGTACGGTGAGGGTTACATAAGGTTGTCGCTCACCACCCCGGATGAACGGGTGGAAACGGGTTGCCAGCGCCTGGAATCCTGGACTATTCCGGCGCCACAGGAGGGATAACTCATTCCCAGGAAGAATGGAAAAAGAACCGTCAGCACCGAGCCCGACAGGGAGAAAGCAGTCCTGGTTGCCGTCGAACTGAAGAGCCGTGACCACCTGTGGGAACTTAATGACACCCTGGACGAACTGGCGTACCTGGCAGACGCAGCGGGGGCTGAAGTCACGGGGAGAATCACCCAAAGGTCGGACCGGCTGACGACTACCTATGTGGGCAAAGGAAAACTTCAGGAGGTCCAGGAACTGGTTGCCGAGGAAAGGGCGGATACCGTCATATTCGACGATGAGTTGACGCCAACCCAACAGCGCAACCTTGAAGCCGCTTTGCAGATAAAGGTAATTGACCGTACGGCCCTCATACTGGACGTCTTCGGCCGCCACGCCCGAACTCATGAAGGCAAGCTGCAGGTTGAACTGGCCCAGCACCAGTACCTGCTGCCCCGCCTGGTAGGCCAGTGGTCCCACCTGGAACGGTTGGGAGGCGGCATTGGCACCAGGGGCCCTGGCGAAACCCAGTTGGAAACGGACCGTAGGCTCATCCGCCGGCACATTCAACGTATTCAGGCAGAGTTGGACAAGGTGCGGGAGCGCCGGTCCATTTACATCGACCGCCGCAAGAAAGCCAGCATTCCCACCGCTTCCCTCGTGGGCTATACCAACGCCGGAAAGAGCACCCTGTTCAACGCGCTGAGCAACGCCGACGTGGAAGCCGAGAATCAGTTATTCTCCACCCTGGACCCGGTCACCCGGCGGATAAGGCTGCCTTCCGGGGACGAACTCCTTTTGACGGATACCGTGGGATTCATCCAGAAGCTGTCCCCCATGGTGGTAGCGGCATTTCGCGCCACCCTGGAAGAACTGGCTGAGTCGGATATACTGCTGCACGTGCTGGACATTGCTCATCCCAAGGCGCCCGAACAGGCGGAGGTAGTGGAGGAGACCCTGGAGGACCTGGGGCTGAGCCAGAAGCTCCGTCTGCTGGTTATAAACAAGATGGACTTGCTGGCCGACGAGGATTCGGGCAAGGACCCGTTGCCTCCCTCGGGACTCCAGGCTTACCCGAGCGTGCCGGTTTCGGCGGCGAAAGGCTGGAACTTGGACCTGCTTCTGGAAGAAATAGAGGCGCAGCTGGTGGCCATAGACGGCCCCATGACTGTATTGCAGTCGGCAGCGGGAGATTGACGGAAGAGAAATGGGGTATCAGGTCGGGCTGGCAACTGCAAAGACGGCAGCGAAATAGCCGCCCCATTGAGGCCAGGAACTTCCCGACATCTTGGTTCGCACAATAGACGTTATGTAACGGCAGGCCAAGGTTTTTCGGCAGGCTTTACATAAACAACACCAATATCTGCAAGTTCTCCCTCTCCGCCCTGGCGCCCACGTTTTCCATCATCCCAGCAACTATGCAGAGGAATTTCACGAGGAGGACCCGACCATGCGAGTAGAAGGAAAGGTCGCCCTGGTAAGCGGTGGAGCCCGAGGAATCGGAGCCGCCACATCGAAGCTGCTGGCCCAGGAAGGCGCGGCCGTGGTGCTGGCCGATGTCCTGGAAGCGGAAGGTCGGGCCACGGAGGCGGAGATTGCTGAGGCCGGAGGGCGGGCCACCTTCATGCTGCTGGACGTGACGGATGAAGAGAACTGGCAGCGCGTAATTGACGCGACGGTCGCAACCTACGGGAGGCTGGACGTTGTGGTAAACAACGCCGGAATCAGCGGCCGGGCTAACGTAGAGGAAACGCAGGCGGAGACCTGGGACCGAGTGATGGACGTTAACGGCAAGGGAGTTTTCCTGGGTACTAAGCTGGCCATTCCCGAGCTTCGCAAGGCAGGCGGCGGCTCGATTATCAATATTTCATCGATTTACGGCATTATCGGCAGCGAAACGTCGGCGGCTTACCACGCCTCAAAGGGAGCGGTACGCATTTTCACCAAGGCGGCGGCAATTCAATACGCCTCGGAGGGCATCCGCGTCAACTCGGTACACCCGGGCTTCGTTGACAGCCCCATGACTGCCGCATCCCACGCCTTGCCGGAGGTCCACAACCTGAGGATTGAGCGGACACCCCTGGGACGCATGGGTACGCCGGAAGACATTGCCGCCGGTATCCTTTACCTGGCTTCGGAAGAGTCCTCTTTCGTGACGGGCAGTGAACTGGTCATAGATGGCGGAATGACGGCTCGGTAATGCGCCCAGGCAATGCGAATAGCCAGTAGACGTAGGCAATACGCAGAGTCAACGCGTCGTTTATGTAAAGCTTGCGCGGCGTTCCATATTTTCGGCTTTTACAGCTTGGGCAACTGCTCCCCGGGTGAAGCTCTCCGCAAGGATGAGGGTTTGCTTAGCGGGTTCGATTTTCCTGCCAGCCCAGGTACAACGCGCAAGCCCAAAATTGGGAGAGATGGACCGTTCACCGGAATGAGTAAGGGTTGCGCAGATGTTCAGGCCTGCCTATAATTGAGTGCCTGGCAAAGCCTGTAGGGCGGTTAGCTCAGTGGTTAGAGCGCCTCGTTCACACCGAGGAGGTCGGAGGTTCAAATCCTCCATCGCCCACCATTAGGGGCAGGGCTGACCCCCGAATGGCGAGGTACAGGTCCTTTGTGCCGAGGTGGCGAAACGGCAGACGCGCTGCGTTCAGGGCGCAGTGTCCTTATGGACGTGTGGGTTCAAATCCCTCCCTCGGCACCAGTAACTGCCACTGACATCAGTGGCGTTCTCTCCGCAACGCCGGATGCCTTGGCATTCGGCCAAGATAGGACCAAGGCACCCGGTTATTACTTTCGCGCGCTTGTAGCTCAGTGGATAGAGCGCTGCCCTGCGGAGGCAGAGGTCGTGGGTTCGAATCCCGCCAAGCGCGCCATTCTTTAGAACATTCCCCGGTCCGGCGCCGGGGCGACCATCCTGGTTTCCTTGCCGCAAGATGATTCTCTTGTTCCAAGGGCGGTTAGCTCAGATGGTTAGAGCGCCTGCTTTACACGCAGGAGGTCACTGGTTCGAGTCCAGTACTGCCCACCATTCATTCCACCACAACTTTCCCCTTTTATGCCATTTGCGCCTCTTGATTGATACAGGTTTGCACCCCCACGCTTGGGTGAAGCGCCGGGGACAAGCCAAATCGGGTTACTTGAAGGCCACGTTTGAGAGCGCGGGTTTCCCTGGCTTCCTGAAATTCTTCAAGAGCTAAGGCACTCGCTACCACATGGCCATAGTTAACCGGATTTTGAATACCCTGTGATACAATGCTTACCAAACCTTGCCGTTGAATCAGTGGTTCAGCGGCGACTCAAGCGGGCTGGAAAGGTTCGGTTAAGGCAAATGTCATTAGGCGATAGCCAGGGGTCCGTTCAGAAAGAGCGCGGGACCGGCAACAATCATCCAGGAGGTACAGTCCAATATGTTGAGATTCGTTGAAGAGATCATTCTTCTTCTGCTTCGCGATGAGGACGGAAGATTCATTCAGATTCCCACATGGTCCATGGACTATGCAGTTGCCGGCGCAATCCTTATGGACTTGGCCATGGAGAACCGCATCGACACCGACCTGCACAATTTGATTCTGATAGACGATACTCCCATTGGAGATCCCCTGATTGACCCCATTCTGGCTGACATAGCCGGGGGAGGGAACCACGACACCCGCCACTGGGTGGAGCACGTTTCCCGAATGGGCGTAGAACTGCGGGAAAAGACCCTGCACCGCTTGGTAGAAAGGGGAATCCTGGAAAACCAGGACGACCGGTTCCTGTGGGTTTTTCGCTCTCGAAGGTATCCCTCCGTAGATGGGTCGGCGGAGCGCGAAGTTAAGCTGCGCATTCTGAACGTGCTCTTCAGCGATGAAATTCCTGATCCCCGCGACCAGATGATAATCTGCCTGGCCGACGCTTGCGGAATATTCCCCAGGCTTCTCTCGCGCCAGGAGCACTCCAGGGCGGTGGACCGCATTGCTCATGTAAGCCAATTGGATTTGATAGGGCAGGCAATGTCGCAGGCAATACGAGACATCCAGGTGTCGGTGGCGGTTTCCTGCCAGGGCCACATGATCTGACCCTGCGCCGTCTTTCTGCACGACCCGGATTCTAGAGCAACCCGGAATCCCTCGCAGCATGGATTCCTTGACAACATTTCGGGCATAAACTAGGCTAAATTCATTCCTTTAACTTCTAAAGGGATCTTCGAGGCGGCAGAAATTCTTCACAACGAAGCGTCCCAAAAGTTGAGGCATTATGTCTGCTCGAATTCTGGACAGGATAGACGACCCCTCAGACCTGAAAGGTCTTAACCGGAAGGAACTGGCCCAGGTGGCGGAGGAAATTCGCGAGACCATAATTTCCGTCATAACCGAACGTGGCGGTCACCTGGCGTCCAACCTGGGTGTGGTGGAGCTCACCCTGGCTCTACACCGGATCTTCGAGAGCCCCAAGGACCGCATTGTCTGGGATACGACCAACCAGATGTATTCCCACAAGCTGGTCACGGGACGCCGCGATGAATTCAAGGACATCCGACTTGAAGGTGGCATCTCCGGATTTGGCGAGCCCTCCGAGAGCCCCCATGACACGCTGTGCGCCGGCCATGCGGGCACCGGCCTGTCCATTGCCCTGGGTATTTCCCAGTCTATGGCAACGCGCGGCGCCGATTCCTGGACAATTGCGGTGGTTGGCGACGGAGCCATGACGTCGGGTTCAAGTTTTGAAGCCCTGAACAACATCGTTCACCTGAATCCCGAGCGGCTGATCGTCGTTTTGAACGACAACGGCATGTCCATTTCGGAAAACATCGGCTTTATTACCAATTGGCGCAAGCGGGTAATAACACACCCTGAATACCAGGCAATGATAGGCCGAATGCGAGCCCTGTCCAAGCGAGTGCCGACGGGTGAGGGCATTTACCGGCTGGTGAAGCGCTTCAACGAGAGCCTGGATACCCTGATCCTGCCCACCGTTTTCTGGACCGAAATAGGCTTCCAGTACCTGGGTCCGGTGGACGGCCACGACATGGGGCAGCTGGAGCAAACGCTGAATCAGGCTAAACTGACAACCGGCCAGGTTCCCCTGATTCACGTGGTAACCCACAAGGGGCATGGCTATGAGCCGGCGGAGGACGATCCCGTCAGGTTCCACCAGCCCAGTTCGCCGTTGGGTAGCGGGTCGGGAGCGCCAACCTACTCCAAGGTATTTGCCGAAACCATCAAGAAACTGATGGACGAAGATGAGGCCGTAATTGGCATATCGGCGGCCATGCTTGAAGGTACGGGCCTGGAAGAGGTGCGCCAGGAGTATCCCAGTCGGGTCTTCGACGTTGGCATCGCAGAGCAGCACGCCGTCAGCATGGCGGCTGGCATGGCGTCCACGGGCCTGAAACCTTTTGTGTCCATATACTCTACGTTCTTGCAGAGGGCTTTTGACCAGGTGGTCCATGATGTCTGCCTGCAGAATCTGCCGGTAACCATTATCGCCGACCGCGCCGGAATCGTGGGGGAAGATGGCAAGACCCATCACGGCTTCCTGGACATTTCCTATCTTCGCTGCCTGCCCAACGCGGTTGTGGCGGCGCCCATGGACGAGAACGACCTGCAGCACCTGGTTTACACCGCCTACAACTATCCCGGACCCTTTGCCATACGGATAGCAAGGGGAATGGGAACGGGCTGCCAGATGGACGACCAACTAAGGGAACTACCCCTCGGGCGGGGAGCAGTTATTCGGGAAGGTAGCGACGTGGTGATTTTCGGGCTGGGCAAAGCAGGCACGGCAGCCCTGGAAGCCTCAGATTTGCTGGCCGAATACGGTATCGCCTGCGGCGTGGTGAATCCCATCTTCGTTAAGCCCCTGGACGTGAGCCTGCTTCTGGACTCGGCCCGCAGCTCCAGGCGTATCGTTACGGTCGAAGAGAACGTGCTGGCCGGGGGATTCGGCTCCGCTGTATTGGAGGCCCTTTCCGAAGAAGGGATTGATGACGTAGCAGTGCATCGGATCGGCATGCCGGACTCTTTTGTGGAGCACGGGACCGCCGTGGACCAGAGGCACCGGTTGCAGCTGGACGCGGAGGGAATTGCCCACCAGATTTTGCAAGCCTTTTTCCCCAATCGAACGGGCGCAGCGGTGACGAGTTAGTTTGCCTCGCCGCTAATACCGGAGAATGACTGAATGAAGATTAACCGCATTTTCACGGGCGCTGATGGGCAGGCCCATATCGAGGAATTTGAGACAGACTCTTTCCCCAATCCGGAATCCCTGGCCGGAATCAAGAGCCTGAGGTTCCGGGTTCAGCAGCCTGGTCAATTCTCGGACTGGCACGTGGAATCCCAGCGCAATTACATCATCACCCTTTCCGGTGAAGGTGAAATCGGATTGGGCGATGGCTCCTTGCACCGTTTCGGGCCGGGCGCGGTGGTACTGGTGGAGGACTTGACCGGACAGGGGCATACCACCCGGGTCTCCAGCGATGTCCCGCGAATTACCATTGCCGTCCCCCTGGAGAACCAGACGCCTGGGACCTGAAGAATTTCGGTCAAGCCGAGTTCAAAGTAAGATCAACATTGCCTGGGTCCCAAACCTTCCTGCAACAAAAGGGGAGAAGCCCAGGCAAAAATATTGCAGGCAAACTGAGAAAACTCGACCTAGATGCCGCATATCAGCAACAACGGCGTCAGCATTTTCTACCGCGTTCTTCCACAAACCGGGGCCGAAGCCTCGGCAAGCAACCCCCCTCTGCTATTGCTTCATGGCTTCATGCAGCAATCTAATGACTGGTTCGATGCAGGTTATGTTGACCCGTTGAATGTGGCCAGGGACTTGCTCCTGGTGGATGCCAGGGGTCACGGCCTGAGCGACAAGCCCCACGGTGTCGCCGATTACCGAATGGAGTTGCTGGTCGCAGACCTGCAGGCCGTGATGGATCAGTCGGAATTGGCCCAGGTGGATTTCATGGGGTATTCCTTCGGGGCGTGGGTTGGTTTTGGAATGGTCCACTTCGCGCCTGAACGCCTGCGCTCCCTGGTTCTGGGCGGGATGCACCCCTATGTCAGGGATCCGGGCCCGCTCAATCGCCGTATCGACCGATTCACCAGGACCAGGGATGCATTGGCGGCGGGCGGACACCATGCGGACCTGATTCCCGACGCCGTAAAGTCCCAATTCGAACACAACGACATCGAGGCGCTGATTTCTCTGACCACGGCCATTCGCGAGTCGGAGGGATTTGAAAGTGCCCTGGACCGCCTTACGGCGCGAGCCTTGATCTACGCAGGGGAAAACGACCCGGCCTGTTCCCAGGCCCGAGAGTGCGTTTCAGGCCACGAAAGCATGGAATTCCTGTCCTTACCGGAACTGGGACACATGGATGCCTGGCGCCGCAATGAACTGGTCTTGCCGCACATTCAGCGGTTTTTCGATGGGTAGGATTAATTTTTCTGCGGCTGTCTCATGCGGTAACCAGGAAATCACCTTCGAAGGGATCACCCCAAGCTTTACCTGGAAACGAACCGGAAATGGTTCGCGAGTTTCCTCATTGCCGAAAACAGGTGGGTGGACATACGGACCCGCCCCCGCCCGGGGCCGAAGTCAGGGATAAGGGCCGTTCGCTGTCCTCCCCTACGGACAACCTGACCACCAGCTACGGTAGCTTGCCCCTCCCTCCCACATGTACCAAACCGGTACATACGTTTGATTTAGCCCTTACCGTAGCGTAGAATAGCGGGCAAAGAGGACAATCCGCTCCCGCTCCAGAGTCTTTCGCAGGAGTTTTCCATGCCACAAACTACTGAATTGAACCTGCTCTGCATGTCGGGACAGGGATCGGTGCAGGCCGGCGAGGCCCTGGCAAAACTCTACGCCAACCAGGGCTGGTTCGTATCGGTGAATGTCTATCCCGGCACCCGCGCCCGTAGCGGGCCCGTAATTAATTATGTAAAGATTTCGGATTCAGAAGCCATGGCAAGCTGCGCCAATTATCATCCTTCGGAAGTTATCGTCTTCCAGGAAGAGTTGCTGCTGACGGCCAAAAACAACACCCACGAGTTGATTGCCGATGCCATTGGTCGAATGAACCGCGGAACCCTGCTGGTCAACTCTCCCAAATCCCCCGGCGAAATTGACCTGCCTTTCAGCCTGGAGGGCGCGGTGGCAACGGTGGACGCCACCGGTATAGCCGGCCGGTTGCTCCGCCGCAACCCTCCTCCCGTTGGCCTGACCCTCCTGGGAGCGTACGCACGCATCACCGAAGCAATTGACATGGGTGAACTGCTGGAGATTATCCGGGAGACTTTCCCTGGCACGGTGGGCGAACGCAACGCGGAAGCAACCCTGGAAGCATATGAAACGGTGCAGGCCATAGGCGGGGTCAAATTCCAGGTGGACCGGCGTCCGGCGCGGCTGGAGCATACGCCGGTTGAAGACCTCCCCCAGTACTACCAGTTCGATCGTTATGACAAGCTGCCCGGATTCAGCAACGGCAGTCCCTTTGTATGGCGGGACAAGGTGCCGGTCTGTGAGGACAACAAGTGCATCTGCCCCGGTGTTTGCATCAGTGAAGTGATGTGTCCCGACGGAACAGGCTTCATCATCAGGCAGGACCTGCCCCATCAGGGATACCGGATAGACGTGGACTTTTGCCGTGGTTGCGGAATCTGCGCCGAAGTTTGCGTGGGCAGCGCGCTGACCATGGTTGATGAGGACAAGGTAAAGCAGGAAAACCCCGACTATACGGATATTACAGCGGCTCCACACCGGCCGGAGATTGCCGAGCACCAGCAGATTCACTTGGACTTTTAAGGCCGGAGAGTGAATCGCACTCATCATCTCCCTTCCCCGGCAGGTGGCAGGAGATTGGAAAGCATCCAGGAATAACCGCAATGAGGTTCCCGCAAATGCAGGAACGACATTGTCCATAGATTCGCAGGAATTTTACGGTTTTTCCGGCTCCCGTGGGCCGGACGAGAGCAGGAGACTTGGAATGACGTCCCCAGCGCCAACAAAACGCCAGGCCTTGACCGGAAACAAGGCGGCAGCCCATGCCCTGCAGTTGGCCCGAGTGCAGGTGCTTTGCTACTTTCCCATCGGTCCCTCCGACGAGGTGGGGGAAGAACTGTCCCGGATGATCCAGCGGGGCGATCTGCCCGCCGAGGTCATTGAACTGGAGCACGAGCGCAGCGTGATGAACGCCCAAATCACTGCCACCCAGTCGGGGGCGCGTTGCTCCTTCGCCACCAATTCGGAAGGGTTGCTTATAGCGGCCCAGCAGCTGATTTTCGCTTCCTACGCCCGCATCCCCATGGTTGTCGTGGTGGCGCACCGGGCCCTGGAGCCGCCGGCCATTGTCCGGTCCGACGACCAGGACACCATCATGTATCGGGACATACACTGGATGCACTACCATTGCGAAAACGCCCAGGACGTGATGGACACGGTGATCCAGGCATACAAGGTCAGCGAAGACCCGGACGTGCTGTTGCCCGCGTTTGTCACCTACGACGGCTGGGAGGTTTCCCACAACAGCTATCCCGTTCAGTCGCCTACCCAGGAAGCGGTGGACGCATTCCTGCCGCCCTATGAACTGCCCTCTGAGGTTGATTTCATCAAGAACCTCGATTTTGCCGCCTATTACGGGGGCAACCGCATGAGCGGCTACGGCTACATTGATGTAGAACGGGAATACATGGAGCGGCGCTTTCAGCTGGACGAAGCGTTGAACGTGACCTCCAAGGCCAAGCTGAAGCAGGCCCATCAGGATTATGTAAGCCTGAACGGAAGGGGGTACGGCGGTCTCATCGAGACCTACCGCATGGATGACGCCGAGGTAGCAATAGTTGCCATGGGGTCCCTGTCATCCACCTCCAGGCTGGCGGTCAACCTGCTGCGGGAGCAGGGCAAACGGGTGGGGTTGGTGAAGGTGCGCACCTATCGTCCCTTCCCCAGCGAGGACCTCCTGGAAGCCCTGCAGAACGTCAAGGGAGTGGTTGTCCTGGACCGGAACACGGTGGCGGCGGTTTACAACGACCTGCGCAGCGCCATGTTCGGGCAGCCCAATCCGCCGGTGGTGCTGGGACGCATAATCGGCCTGGGCGGCAGGGACGTCACCCACTACAACGTGGTTTACGCCGCTGAGGAGGCCCTGGCAGCCTCCCGGGGCCGTGGAAACGCCAAGCCCCTGGACTGGCACTTTGAGGTTATAGAAGACGAGGATATGCTCAGCAGGGTATTGAACCGGTAGGGGAGTAGCTCCAGTCCTGCCCTTCCTCCTTCCAGGAACATGAACCTGACTGGCATTTGCAAGAGTCTTAATTCTTTCCAATTGGTCATTTGCGCCGACGGGGAGTAGCAACCATGCCCATAAAGATGATCCAGGACACCCCAGACCAGCGGGTGTACATGAATGTCACGGCCAACCAGTGCCCCGGTTGCCCGGAAAACCTGGCGACCCGCCTGGTTATGCACATTGTTTTCGACCACCTGAAGGAAGAAAACCCGATAATCTTCGGCCAGGGCTGCGGAATTGGCCGAGACTTTCTGCAGCGCAGCGGGCTGGGCACTCACGACAGCGGAATCGCCGGAATGCTGACCGCCATGAAGGTGCGCAACATTGACCGGCCCATTGTGGTTATTGATGGCGACGGGCAGATAGACCTGGGCCTTGAGGATATGGCCACCAGCTTCCAGCAGGGGTACAAGTATCTCCACGTTGTTTGCGACAACCAGGCCCATGCCGCCAGCGGCAGCCATGCTACCGGAAGCACGGCGCCCATGGCCCGCACCAGTGTCCGCCCCTCGGGCAAGCTCCGGCATCCCAAGCACTTCGCGCTGATGCTTATGTTCAGTGGCGCAGAATACGTTGCCACGGCGTCAACGTCCCATCCCCAGGACCTGGAACGGAAGATACGGGCGGCCAGCACCCGGCTGCCGGCGTTCATCCAGATACTGACCCCCTGCAATCCTTCCTGGGGCTATGACGACAACAAGGGTATTGAAGTGTCCCGGCTGGCCGTGGAAAGTGGAATCTGGCCCCTGTACGAGTGGAAGGACGGCGTTTTCCAGCGGCAGAACATCATGCGCAAGTCAACGGTTCGGGACTACGTTGGCTCACAACGGCGGTACGCTCACCTGGACGATGAAGGCATTGGGCAGATGGAGGAATACGTCAGCGACCTGAACCAGATGATGATAAAGCTGGAAACGGGTTTCTCCGCATAGGAAATACTTGGATATGGCTAGCACTTCCAGGCCCTGGCTGGCATCGTATTCAACGGGGATGCCATCAAGCATCGAATACCCCCGGGCTCCTCTTTACCACTTCCTGCAGGAATCGGCGGCCCAATTCCCCGACCGAGCCGCCATAATTTACCAGGACCCCGCTAACGGGGAAGGATCCGTTACCTTCACCTACCGGCAACTGGATGACGAGTCCAGCCGTGTTGCCTCTGGGCTGATGTCCCTGGGTGTAAATAAGGGTGACCGGGTGGCGTACTACATTCAGAACTCCCATGAACTGGTGGCCGGTTTCTATGGAATTCTCAAGGCCGGGGCCGTTCCCGTTCCCTGCAATGTGATGTACAGGCCCGAAGAGTTGGCCTACCACCTCAACGACTCGGGAGCCCGTGTGCTGCTTTGCGAGGCTGAATTGTACCCAACAGCTCGGGAAGTTGTTCGGGAAACTCCCATAACCAACGTGATAGTGGCCGGAGGGCGGGTGGATGACAGTGTTGTCTATTGGGACGACCTGGTTTCTACGGCCGAGCCCGCCGAATCCCTCCCGACTATTGACTCCGATGAAGACTTGGCCCTGCTGCCCTACACGGGAGGAACCACCGGCGTTCCCAAGGGGGCCATGCTCACTCACGCCAACATGGTGGCCAATGCAGTCCAGTTTCGGGACTGGTTCGGCTACGAACGGGGCCGAGAAGTCTTCGTGGCAACCCTTCCCCTGTTCCATATTGGCGGAATCGCCGGCGTGATGAGCGTTCCCGTGGCTGCCGGAGGAACCATAGTCCTTTTCCGCCGCTTCAACGCCGAACGTGTGCTGCGGGCCATCCAGGACTACCGGGCCAGCAGGTTCCTGGGCGTACCCACCATGTACATTGCCCTGCTCAACCATGAAGCAGCAGGCAGCTATGACCTCTCTTCGCTGCGACCCAGCCGCACCAGCGCCGCCCCACTGCCGAAAGCGGTCAAAGAGGCTTTTGATGCGTTGGTGGGACACGAGGTGCTGGTAGAGGGGTATGGGTTGACCGAGACCTCGCCGCTGACCCACGCCAATCCGGTGGACGGCGCAAAGGGGGGATCCATCGGCGTGCCCTTGCCCGATACGGAAGCGCGAATTTTCGACCCTGACGATGGGGTTGAGGAGATGCCGCAAGGAGAAATCGGCGAACTCGCCCTGCGTGGTCCGCAGATAATGAAGGGCTACTGGAACCGGCCCCAGGAAACGGAAGAGGCCGTTCGTGACGGGTGGTTTTACACCGGTGATCTGGCTTACATGGACGAGCGGGGCTATTTCTACATTGTGGACCGGAAGAAGGACGTGATTAACGCCGCCGGATTCAAGGTGTGGCCTCGCGAAGTGGAAGAGGTTCTCTACCAGCACCCCTCAGTCAGAGTTGCGGCGGTTCTGGGCGTGCCCGACGAATACCGGGGCGAGACGGTCCGGGCGGTAATTTCCCTCAAGGAAGGAAATACCTTCGACAGCGAGGATGTGGCGCGTCAGGATATTCTGGCCCATTGCCAAACGCACCTGGCCAGCTACAAGATTCCCCGCATCGTGGACTTCCGTGATGAACTGCCCGTAAGTGCGGCGGGGAAAGTCTTACGCCGGGTTATGCGGGATGAGACCGCAAAGGAGTCCCAATAGCTCAGGCGGGATTGCGGATCCTGTCAGCAACAACAAGAAGGGCGGGTTTGATACCCGCCTTGTTTTTTCCGGAATTTCAGCGCCTGGTCCCTTCCCCGATTACGTAACTGACGGCAGAACCTCGTTGGTGAACCGGTTAAGTTGACCGGCCTGGTTCGGGGACGCAAACCTTACGATGAAGTAATTCACCCCCGCCTCGCTGTAACTCTGGATTGATTCCGCACACTTTTCGGGCGGACCGAAAACGCAGAGAAGCTGCTTGCTCACTGCTTCGTAGGGACGGCTGTAGTAGGCCTGCATAAAGCGGTCACCTTCAGCCAGGGCTTCATCCTCTTCATTGAGGTTCACAGAGATGTAGAGGGCGCGGGTCATCGCCACGGCATCCCGCCCTACCTTGTCGGCGTTTTCCTGGACCCGGTCCCAGCAGCGCGAGAATAACTCGACGCTGGGCACGTTGGTTATCCAGGCGTCCCCCATCTCCGCCACCCGCCTCAAGCCGCGACTGACCCAGTTGCTGGATATCCAGATGGGCAGCGGGTCCTGCACCGGGCAGGGTTCCAGCGCCACATTTTCCAGGGGATAGTAGTCGCTCTCGTGAGTAATGGAATCTCCCGTCCACAGGGAACGCATTATCCTGATACCGTCCTCCATGCGGTCGGCCCGCTCAGATACGGGTACGCCCACTGAGGAGTGTTCGTCAACATACATCTGGTTGTCGCCACGTCCGGCCCCGGCGCCGAGAATCACTCGCCCGTTGGAAATGTTGTCCACCGTGGCCAGGGCGTGGGCCAGGTGTACGGGATGGCGCAGGGCCGTCAGCATTACCGCCGTCCCTATTTTTACCCGCTGGGTACGGGCGGCCAGCGCCGACATTATGGTCAACGGCTCCAGCCTTGGCTTTGATGTAATACTGTCCCCTACCCATACCGAATCGTAGCCCAACCTTTCCACGGATTCCGCCATTTGCCAGTTCAGTTCTACCCTGGGGCGGCCGCCGTCGGCATACACCAGGACACCCCTTGTAGGCATGAGGATGCCAAAGTTATCAACTGTTTTCATTTGTGCGCACCTGCGAGGATTTGGGCCGGTGGATTATTGCTGCGAATCGCTTTGCTGTGGGGTCGGATTGCCGTTGTTATTCTATGGGCCAGCGGGAGGGATAGGAAACGCCGGTGCGGGCCAGGAGGCTTTCTCCCTGTTCCTGCACCCTTTGAACCAACCCCCACTCGTTGACGAACAGGGGCTTATGGTTTTCCACGCGAACGTGCCCATCAACGA